>CALKKK010000168.1 GCA_937995395.1 uncultured Sutterella sp.
CTTTGCCGGTAACCGTTAAAGAAACGCCGCGAGTTCTGAGTTCGCGGCGTTTTTCTTTAGGGAATAAATTGACAAGTGTCAATTACCAGATATGGCGCAAGCCCATATTCCAACGGTAGTTTTCGCGTACTTCGCCTCCTGAGGTGCGCTCAAGGTCAATGTACATGTAGGTGGTATCCGACCAGTTGAAGTTGGCACCCACACCGTACTCAATCCAACTGCCGCCCAAGTCTTCTTTCAGGGCTTCGCGAACCGAGGCGTCGTTTACCAAAGAAGCCATCCCAGTCATTTCGCCTTGGAAGTCATAAACGCCCGAGACACGTGCATAGACCGAGCCCTTGTTGTTGGGGAACGTAAATCCCGTACGAACACCGATGCGTCCAATCGTGCTCTCAAAGCTATCCTGCTGAATGTGAACATCGTTACCCGTCGTAAAGTCCGTGCTTGTAACGTAGCCATAGGACAATTCAACCTGCGGCTCGACAAAGACGCGATTGTCCATGAAATTCAAGCGGTAACCTGCTTCCACGCTTGCCGTGAAGGCATTGTTGTCATAGTTGCCGTTCATGCCGTTTAAGGCAAAATCGGTGTCGATACGCGTGTATTTTGCGATCATGTCAACGTATGCCCCGCACTGAGCCAGCCATGTGCCGTAAAGAGCAATACCGTAGTCCTTGCTGTCGGACAGGCCGTTGGCGTACGTGCTTTCACCGTTGGTGTAGTGCGCGGCCAAACCCACCTTCCAATCGCCGACCGAAACGTCCGAGCCAACCTGGATGGTCGTGTTCTTGCTTTCGATCGACTGAGCACCGTATTCGGTTTCGGAACCGTAAATGCGCACCCAGCTGCCGATGCCGGCGGGAGAATCACGCAACTCGCCCATGCGCTTGTTCAAGGAATTGAGCTCGTGGCGCAAGGAGAGCATCGGTAAAGCGGAGATCGATTCGAATGCCGTGAGTTTGGTGTTGCGAGAGACCTCGATTTCTGACTTTTCGCCGTTCTGATCAACCGTTTGTGTCATTTCACCGCGCACGGCACCTTCGGCGATGCGATTGGACTTCTTGACAGTAGCATTTCCGGTATCGACGGCCGCATTTAAAGCCTCGAATGCCTTTTCAGAGTCTTTGACGTCGTCAGCCGTAATGCCGGTGAAGTTGACGTCGTAAGTAACGTTCTCATCCGTCGCTTCAACTTGTAAGACGCCGCTTTCAAAGGTCGTACCGTCAGAAGTAGACGCCTTGACGTTGACAGTGCCGCCGCTGCCCTTCAGAGAGTCGACCTTGACGATTTGGTCTTTGCCTTCGTTGATGTTGATAATGCCGTCGTTAAAAGTCAGTTCGCTGATGGCAACCGAGTTTGACAATTCGCTTTCAGTGACGGTTCCGGGTGTCCATTGTGCTTTGTCGGCAATCGTGACTTTTAAGTTGTTGACGTCGCTGTAACTTTCGTCGTTCGGTTTGTCGTCAGCAGCAAAAATTGCCGAGCCTGTCCAATACGAATTGGCACCGACCAATCCGATTGTGATACTTGAATCAACCGGCGTGCCTGAAAAGGATTTACTGTATTCGAAAACGATATCGCCTTTGAGTTTGACGGTTTTATCAGCTGCTGCTCCGGCATTGATTTCGACAACGCCGTTGCCGCGCGTATTGATCACGCTGTCCGCATTGATCTCAACATAGTCGGAATTCAAAATCACCTGGGCTTGGGACCAGACGTTTAAGCCGATGGCGGCTCCGTATTCGTTTGTCGTACTGACGTTAATGACTGTCGAATTGGTGTTGACAATCACTTTGGCGACATCGTCAACCGAAGCATTCGTTGTGCCGTTATACGCAAAAATGCCCTTTGCAAAGTAGTTGCTCGAAGCAGTGATTTCCAATGTGTCCGCGTTGATTTCGATTTGACCGCCCTTTTGAGATTTGCCGGAATCTCGCGGAGAGGCTTCCAAACCGACGGCAATATCGTTATAAGCCGTTGAGGACACTTTGACGGTTCCTGTCAGCTTTCCCCTTTCACCTATAGTGACACTGCCGCCTTTTGTTGCCGCAATTACGGGACGACTGTAGCCCTGATAGTCCGTATCGTTTCGAATGGTTTGGGATAAGTCGATGTTGCCGGACAAAACCGTAATACTGCCGCCGTCGCCGGCACGTAAAATCGATCGAACTTCACTGTCGCTTTTGTTAACCACAAAAGATTGTTCCTCGATTGGCGGGTGCGCACCGTTGGTGACGTAAAGATAATCCTTGTTTAGCAAAAAATCCTCGGCATTTGCAACCGAAGCGACGGCAAATGCCGAAGTCACCGAGACGGCAACCAAGGTTTGTTTGATCTTCATCACTTTCTCCTAATTTCGTAGTAAGAAGAAAACAAATTTTGCTCACCTCAACAGCGTAAATCAACAAATTTTTGCTGTATATTAAGCCCTGTTGCAAGAATTTATCAGGCGCGATCCGTCGGATAAATGCGACTACTAACTGATAACAGAAACTATCATTTATTACCACATAAAAGTAGCCGATCATGAAAACAACATCTTTTGTTCTCGGACCCTATTTCGAGGAATTTATTCAAAAACAAATCACCTCGGGAAGGTACGGGAACGCCAGCGAAGTCATTCGCGCAGGTTTGAGACTGCTTGATGAATCCGAGGACAAACTGACAGCTCTCCGATCTTCGATTAAGCAAGGCGATGAGAGCAACACCGTAGAAGACTTCAATCCCGAAGCGCACCTCAACATCCCCAAAGCCAAACTGGCCGATATCCTGAATCCGGTCGTAGGTGCGCGACGTCCATAACTCCGAATTATGTTCCTCGATAGATTTTTTCCAAAGTAAAAACGCCGCGAGTGATCGCTCGCGGCGTTTTATTCATCAAACGATTAGTGAACGTCTATCAGAAGGACATGCGCACACCGGCGTTGGCACGCCACTCAAGGTCGATTTCAGCCCCTGCACTCTTTTGCACGTCGGCATAGAGCATGACGCTGTCGTTGACGCGATAGTTTGCACCCAAGGCAAATTCAAACCAGTTGTCGTCGAGATCCTGATCCATTCTGTACTCGGTTCCGGCACCGGTAGAGAAAGTTCCCGTGATTTCGCCGCGGAAATCACGCAAGGCGGAGACGCGCACAAAGGCAGAACCGCGATCGTTCGGGCAGTTGATGCCTGCCATTAAGCCCACACGCCCGATCAGGGAGTCGCTCTTATCCAAGTCCACCGTACGAGCGCTCGTCGTTTCATAGACGCTGTTTAAGCGGCTGAAGGTCAATTGCAACTGCGGTTCCACAAAGAACACGTCGGTAACGTTGAAGCGATAGCCCGTTTCGATACCCAAAAGCAAACCGGTACGATCCAAAGATGCCTTGTCGGTTGCCCCGCCCTTTTGGTTGTAGAAGTCGTAGTCGGTGCCAATGCGACCGAGCTTGGCCATCACGTCGATAAAGGCGCCTTCGCCTTGGCTGTACATGGCATAAAGGGCACCCGAATAGGTGTCGGACTCGGTTTCGCCCTGTTGGAAGTCGCCGTTGCCGTTGGTGTAGGCAAAGGTGGCGCCCACCGTCCACGGAGTGTCTGCAAGTTTGGTGTCGGCACCGACTTCTACGGTGTGGAAAGTGTTTTTCATGCCGCGGGCGTCGTACTTGTACTGACCGCCGTTATAACGTACCCAGGCGCCCATTTCGGAGGGCGTCGTGCGCAAGGTGCTTAAGCGATCGGTCAGGCTCGTGACTTCGTTGCGCCACGAGATCAAGGACATGGCGGCCATGTCCATCGTGGACTTTGTGATGTCGGAGCCTTGGGTTGAGGCATTCCCATCCTTGTCGATGGCAACCGTAAAGTTGGTGCCGTAGCCGTTGACATTGCCGGTTGCTTTTTCACCATCAGCATCGTAGCCAAAGTTAACCGACCGGGTCATGAAACGCTTGGCATCGTCAGCGGAGAACTTGTCAACGGCTTTCGCAGTAAAGTCGGAACTGACCTGTTGCGCTGCGTTGTTTTCAATGTCGAGAACCGTACCGTTTTCGTTGAAATGATCGAACTCAAACGTAATATTCTGTCCCGTCAGTTTATTGATCGTAGCCGAAGTACCTTCGCCGTTCAACGAAATCACGGTGTTTTCCTTTTTCGCGTGAACAGAGCCGTTTTCAGCAACAATGTTGCCATTGGCAACGAGTTTTTCGGTCTCCAAATTCAATTGACCGCCGTCGTACATCAAAAGGGCATCATTGTCTCCCTTGATTGTTACGGTATGGCCCTGAAGCGTCAGTTGAGCACCCTGATTGCTGTCTTGACGGTCGTTAAGCGTTGCAGGCATAACTTCGCTGCCGACAACGATTGCCGAGGTCTTTCCGATCAACGTCAAGTTTTCTTCAGCTTGAATAATCGCCGAGCCATAACTGTCGGTATTGACGGCGGCACCGTTTTCCGACTCGATATACACCGTTTTGGCTGTGATGTTAATCGAATGCTCCCCCGTCTGGTTGCCGAACGACTTGCTGCAAATGGCCGTTGACGTTGTCTTTGCGATGAAGGTTTCTGCATTGATGGCGATCTGTCCGCCGTCTTGAGCCACAACGGCATTACCGCCGGCGAGATTCACGGTTTTAGCATCAAGCGCAATGACTCCGCCCAAAGCATGCACGGCCATGGAAGCGCCCGAAACGTTGATCGACTCGGTTGCCGAGATCGAAATCTTTGAGTCGCCCGACGTATTCGTGTAGATGGCCGAGTTCCACTTTTTGTTGATTTCGGTTGCGTTTTCGCCTAGTCCCGTGATCGTGAGGCTGTTAATGCCAGAAATGGTCAAGGTGTGTCCGTAGTTGTTAAGCATGGGCGACTCATGCTAAACGACTCCCCTCTGAAGAGGGAAGGTTTCCGACCAATCGGTAGCTTTTCC
>CALKKK010000169.1 GCA_937995395.1 uncultured Sutterella sp.
CAGGGGGACTTTGCGTTTTGCGGAGACTTCTACATGAAAAAAAGGAGCGCCGCTCTGCTTGAGCCGCACTCCTTTTTGTCAATCTACCTTGCGCGCCCGCAGAACTTATTGCTCACGGGTGGTCGTCGTTCGAGAAAACTCAACCAAACGCATTTTCAAGGTATCTCCATAGAATTCTGGTAGGCACAATTGGATTCGAACCAACGACCCCCACCATGTCAAGGTGATGCTCTAACCAACTGAGCTATGTGCCTGAAGAAGTTCGTATTATGAAGCCTTTTTTAGACTTTTGCAAGTTTTTCTACGAACTTTTTTCATGAATTCATAAAATGTGTTGATTTTATTGCATTCTTTCTTTCGCAAAAGTTTTTCGCTTATGCGCGTCTGGCGCTCAAAACCCCCTTCAACTCACGCAACTGAGTCAAAGAGCGCTGAATATCGGACGAAGATCGCACTTCGACGGAAAAACGCATATGTGCATCACCCTTGACGTTGACCGTATTGATGCCGATGATGTTTTGCTTTTCACGCATAAACACTTCGGAAACATCCTTGATCAAACCTTGACGATCGCGTGCCACGATATAGATGTCGACCGGGTAAATGGCATCGGCCTGATTGCCCCAGCTTACATCAATCATGCGCTCGGTTTCGTTGGCAGCCAAATTTTTCACATTCGGACAATCCACGCGATGAATCGTCACACCGCGCCCGCGTGTCACGAACCCCACGATTTCATCGGGCGGCGTCGGATGGCAGCACTTAGCCAACTGCGTCATGAGGCTATCGATACCCACCACCAGAACGTTAGACTTGCCGCCGTGATTCATCGAGCCGCGCACGATGTCCTTTGCCTGAACTTCTTCCTGTTCGGGCATCTGGGGCTGAACGGCCTGTTCCAGCGCTTTCAGGCTAAATTCTTCCTTGGCAAAGGCCACGCACAAATCGTCGACCGAATCGTACCCCAGACGCTTGGCCAAGTCTTCGAGCTTAAAGGCGGTTTTGCCCAACCTCGCCAACTCCTTATCCAAACGATCTCGCCCCTGTTGGGTTTGTTCTGCCAAAGTCTGGGCATTGA
This sequence comes from uncultured Sutterella sp., assembly GCA_937995395.1. Lineage (GTDB taxonomy): Bacteria > Pseudomonadota > Gammaproteobacteria > Burkholderiales > Burkholderiaceae_F > Duodenibacillus. The sequence goes on from CALKKK010000169.1 coordinate 1,079, forward strand.
ACCACTGACGCACCTTTGTGCGGGTTCGTGCCGAGACGGCAAAACCCAATTCGGGATTGAGCCAGTCGCGAGAAGGTCCGCCCGTTTTGGCTGCTACGATTTCTACGGTCTGACCGGTCTTTAACGGCGTATTCAAAGGTACCATAGCGCCATCAATACGCGCTCCGCGGCAGCGATGGCCGAGTTCGGTGTGTACCTGATAGGCAAAGTCAATCGGCGTAGCTCCGACTTGCAACTCCACCACGCGGCCTTGCGGCGTTAAAACATAGACGTGATCGTCTTCGACACCTGCGTCCTTCGGAGGCTCCACGTCCTGTTTCCAATCGAGCAGTTGGCGCAACCAAGCGACGCGTTGTTCTTCTGCGCCGCCGTCTTTGGGTTTGTTTGAATTGCCCGACTCTTTGTAGAGCCAGTGTGCAGCCACGCCGAGTTCTGCAAACTCGTGCATGGCACGAGTACGAATCTGCACTTCCACCGGTTTGCCCGAAGGATCCGTCACCACGGTGTGCAAAGACTGATAGCCGTTGGGCTTGGGATTGGCAATGTAGTCGTCGTACTCTTTGCTTAAAACGGTAAAGTGTTCGTGCACGATCGACAAAACTTCGTAGCACTGTTCGACCGTTTCGACAATGATGCGCATGGCTCGAATGTCAAAGAGCTGATCGAAACGCAAATGTTTTCTCACCATCTTTTTGTAGATGGAATAGATATGCTTGGGACGACCGCTCACGTCGGCTTCGATGCCGTTGGCTTTTAAAAGCATCTTGATGCGCTCGACACAGTCGCGCATAAAGGCCAGGCGCTGCTCGCGCGTTTCATCGAGTTCACGCGTGATCTGCTGATACATCTCCGTTTCGGTAAATCGAAGCGAGAGATCTTCCAACTCCCACTTGATCTGCCAAATACCCAAACGGTTTGCAAGCGGCGCATAAAGCGCTAAGGTTTCCTTACCGTACTCGTAGCTGCCCGGTGCACGGCTTTGCGCAAACCAACGCAAGGTCTGCAAGCGGCTTGCCAAACGCAAAATCACCACGCGCAAATCGTGCACCATGGCTAAAAGCATGCGGCGAAGCGCATCGGACTGATAAGCCGCACCGGCTTCTTTACTTTCCGAGCGTGCACGCTGGCTCACCTTCATCAGGCTTTCCAAATCGCGCACGATCTGAAGCACGTTGGGGCCGAACGTTTTGCTGATCCACGAGGTCGAGTCCGACACACAATCGCTCACGGCAAAAAGATAAGCCGCAGCAATGAGTTCGGGATCGTCGCGGATACCGCGCAAAATTTCGGCCATACCGTCGGCATGCGCCATACGGGGTTCGCCCGTATAAAGCGTCTGATCGCGGTATAAAGGTTCAACCAAACTGCGGGCCAACTTCCAGTCGGCCGATGTCAGGACATGCGTTTCAGTTTCGGACATTGTATTTTTGTGTTTCTCTTTTGCCGTCAAGGTTGATCCCCGGCGGTCGTGGTGCAATCTAGGAAAGAAGCGCAAAAAAATGCGACGAGCAAACGCTATTAATCGCCTGCTCGAAAAATTCCATTTGTTTCTCGGGATTGTAACCGCGAAATTGTGTTGCGCCAATGTTTCTGAAATGACCGATCTATGAAACGGAGCCAAGATGTTTCCGTGCAAGTGCTTTTAGGCATGACTTGTCGCACTTTGAAACAATTCTTTTACCTCCAATACGACAAAGGTCGTCGTCCCGAAAGACCAACGACCTTTGAGGCCATCAAAGACGCATTAATAAAGTTGCTTGAAGCTCAATCCCACGTAGCTCGCCTCTTCGCTGTCGCTTGCCCACTCGTGTGCGCCGTCGATCGTCAGAATCCAAGCGTACGGCAGGCTCTTTCCCGTGGGCTTGGCGCCGTACCCGAAAATGCCGCCTGTCATCTCCGGTGCAAAGCCCGAGGATGCAATCGTCAAACCGGCTGAAAGCCTTGCCGAAAAGTCGCGCGCACTTTCAAAACTTGCCGTGCTTTGCGCTTTACCGTCAAAGAGTTGAGATGTCACCTTCCAATCGGTCTGCCCGAAAGCTTTTGTGAGACTCATACCGAATCGAGGCACCACATCAAATTCGTAGAACTTCAAACGAGACTCAATGTCGCCTCCCACAGTCACGTCGCTCCAGACACGCGTGGCGCTCTCGGTTTTAAATCCGACGCCCGAAGCATTTTCCGACTCGTCCCGAATGTCCGCCCTTTTAAGTTGCGCCCAGTGAACGCCCAACTGCGCCACGGGTTTAAAGTGCCAGACGTCCGAACTCCAATCGGCTTGCCAACGCACGCTTGCCGTTGCCATATTGATCGTGGGCTCGGTCGTGAGTCGATGGGCGTTTACCGTCTGCTTGCTGTCGCCCTCGCCTCTGGCAAAGGAAAGGCCGAAGCGAAATTCGCCAGAGTCTTGATCCAGATAGGTTGCCGAAATATGCGCGCCGCCAAAGGACATGTCGCCTGTTGTGGCTTGTACAAGCCCCGTGCTTTCGGTATCGATCGACCCAGCATAAACGGCGAATGTACCGATCCAGTTTTGAGCCAATCCGAAGTCGTAACCCAAAACGCCCGTGGCAACGTCGGCATTGATACCCCAAGCACCGTTGCCGCCTTTAAAGAGTTCGGGCATCTCGCGATCTTCGTACCAACCCGTGGCCCACCAATGATTTTCGCCCTCAAAGAGCGCAATATCGTGAGCCATGATTTTGTCCACGGCCGATGTCTGCGCTCTTTCAAAGGCAGCTGCCAGACCGTCGGTCACGGGCATAAAGACAGCGGCATCCAGCGTATTGGCGTAAATATCTTTACCGACACGCTCTTCCGTGAAGCTATCGACAATAAACGCATAGCCCGGCAGAACCTTGTCGTTGGCGTTATCCGTTCTTTCTTCGACGAACTTTACCATTTCACTGCTTTGAAGCCCCGCAAACTCGTGGCACCAAAGCCTTAAAATATTGCCGGCCGCATCAAGTTGCGCTCTCACGCCCCCCAAAGCGATAAAGTTGGCCGCATTAAAGCCCTCATCGAACGCGACATCGATCGGCGTTTTTCCATCCCAACCGTAGAGAATGAACTGAGCCTTACCCTCACCCATAACAGTCAGTTTCGGTCGGCTCCCCTGACCATCGACAGCGACTGCCGCCGAGCTTGCCATGATGCTGTTGGCAAGATAAATGATACGACCGTCATTGCCGATCGTAATGCCGGAAGTCGATTCTCCGATCACTGTACCGACTCGGATATCGACATTATCGGGGAGTGCAAAACCCGAAGACAAAATCAGTGTTGCGCTGTTGGGATTGTTACTCACCAAGTCGGTCGAAGCCAAAATACGATTTGCAACCGCTAGGGTTTGTTGAACCTTACTGAGACTATCGAAATTCGGAAGGAGTTGACCGACTTCCGTTGAAAATTCACTGAAATCAGTACCCAAAGCCAACGTGGCGTCCCCGGTGACGTTGAAAGTTGTCGTCGAAACGTCGGCACCCCCTATCATGCTGTGCTCGTTCGTCATGCTTTTAATCGTCAGGAGTGAACTTGTCGAGATCGCGACATTATCTGCGACTTTTCCGCTGAGATTGACAATGCCGCCGGCAGCGACAAATTCATGGACTAAAAGCGCCGAAGTCGTCCGACCGTTTTCGCTGTCTGTCATCGACAAAACGCTCTCGGTATCCGCGGAAATCAATGTTCCGACATGACCTTCGCCGCTGTAATCGAGCTTATAACCGGCGTTATAAATGGTACCCTGAGCCATATCGATGGCACCTTGGATTTGGGCAGTCATTTCTTTGAAATCCTCGGAATCGGCATAGTACGTGTTTGTCAAACTGATCCTACCGTTACCTTGAAGTGCTATCTGAGCCTGCACTTTCAAATTTCCAAAGAAATGTGCGCTAGCACCTTCGCCGTCCATTCTCAATCCGATACTGTCACTGCTACCGATTTCGATACCGACATCATAAAAGTCATTGTCTTCATCTAAAGAATTCGGAGACCAGATACCGTCGGCGATATTGACCCCGACAACCGTCCCGACCTCGTCACCTTTATCCTTAATTTTGATTTGATTGGCACCGACAATAAAAGCTTCTAAGGCTAAAGTGTCCTCAGCTTCGTATCCGTTGGACTCGGGGGCATACAACACCGTCATCTTTGATACGCTCTCCGGGTCTTGACCGTCACCGACATCCGTGGCACACGCCAAAGACCCAAAAGCCATGCCGAGCAAAACAAGACTTGCCCGCAGAGCGATGCTCTTTTTCGTGCGTTTCGACTGACGCAATTTCTGTTGATCCAAAGACTGAAACGAGGACATAAAACTCCTTCCTTGTTACATTAATAAAACGCGAAAGTCTACAGAAAATAACGTCATTTTTTCGTTGAAAAATGCTTATTTACGGATCATTCGTAAACGAAAAATCATCAATATTCCTTAACCTCAAGCTTTGATCTATTATGTTTCTGATTTCCTCGTAATAATTATGTGTTTGCAAACTGATAGATTAACGCGACAATTCAAATAACATTTGTCTGACATCTTTGATTTTGTGCAAAATCCCGACAGCCAAAATAAAAGCGACTCCCGTCATCGAGAGTCGCTTTTGCCAATTACGCTACAAATTTGGATATTTGCTTAGTTCGATTTGAAAAATCGTGCCCTACTTGAAGAACACCAAATCGACCAAAAGGAAGGTCGGGAACAAGATGCCCACAGACCAGATCATATAACCGAAGAAGGACGGCATTTCGATGCCGCGCTCCTTGACGATGGCCACCGTCATGAAGTTCGGTGCATTGCCGATATAGGTCACGGCACCCATGAAGACTGAACCGGCAGACACGGCCATCAAGGTGTGGGCGTGCGTGGTCATCAACTCGGTTGCATTGCCGCCGGCCAAGTTAAAGAACGCCAGATAAGTCGGTGCGTTATCCAGGAAGGCAGACAACAAACCCGTCATCCAGAAGAACATGACGTTGTTGAATTCCCCTGCTTCGTTCGTCACCAATGCCACCACCGGTGCAAAAGCACCGTTGGAGCCGGCACGCAACATTTCAAGCACGGGCACAATACACAAGAAGATACCGAAAAAGAGTTTGGCCACTTCGGCAATCGGAGCCCATGTGAACTGGTTAGCCGTACGAGCAGCCTTGGGCGTCGTTGCCAAAGACAAAGCTGCAAAGATCACAAAGAGCGCGTCGCGCGTCAGACCCTGCAGCGACAAATGTACCGAGAGCACTTCGAAGTTCACACCCGGATTCCACATACCGCTCATCAAGACGGCGCCGACGATACCGGCCAGGTAAAGGAAGTTGATGCCGCCCGAAATGCCGAACTTGACACCGGATTCGATATCGGCCACAAAAGCGCCTTCCTTCTTATCCTTGGCAAAGGCCCAGCTGTCGATTGCAATGTAAAGCGTCAAGAGAATGGCCAGGGTGGTCAGCAACGGCAACATCATGTGAGTGGTGGTCCAAAAGAATTCCACACCGCGCAAGAATCCCAGGAACAGGGGCGGATCCCCCAACGGGGTCAAGCAGCCGCCGATGTTGGCGACGATAAAGATAAAGAAGATAAACGTGTGAAGCTTGCGACGACGACCTTCGTTGGCGGCAATCAAAGGACGAATGAGCAGCATGGCTGCGCCCGTCGTACCCATGAGGTTGGCAAAGAATGCACCCACTAAAAGAAAACCCGCGTTAACCAAGGGCGTACCCTTAAAACTTCCCTTGATGTGAATGCCGCCGGCAACCACAAACAAAGCTCCCACGAAGAGCAAGAAAGGCACATAGTCGCCGATCAAGGCATGAGCCACCGCGCCCAATGCGGCCGAAAACGGCGCATAGAAAAACAGCGGCACAACGCAGCAGGCACCCCAGAAAACGGCAACCTTACCGAAGTGATGATGCCAGAAGTGCGGCACAACCAAAGGACAAATGGCAATGGAGAGCAAAATGCCGGCAAAAGGCACGGCCCAGGCAATTGACAATGCGCTGCCGTCCAAAGACGCGGCAGATGCCAAGGCCGGTGCGAGCATGGTCGCCAATGCGGCAAAAACTTTCACAAGATTCACTGAATAACTCCCGTGTTGGGTTGACATTCGACAAATAGCGAAAGTTTCCAAGCCGCTACCCGCCTCAAAATTCAATTGATTTTAGCTAACTTTGTTGCGAGAGTTTACATTTCGAGTGAAAACGCCGAAGAAATTTTGATCGGCTCAGAAAAACCAAGGAATACCCCTTAAGCCTTTGGTACTGTCACCTATCCCATCGACCTATCCCATCAGAGGCAAAACGGCAAAAAGGCCGACAGACGATGTTCTGTCAGCCTTTGCAAAGAAAATGCCGATTGCCGATTACGGTACAGGATCAAGCCCGAACACCTGACGCAAGTATGCAAGATACGTCTCGTCTTCGCACATACCCTTGCCCGGCGTATCGGAAATCTTGGCAACGGGTTGCCCGTTGGCGCGCACCATCTTGATGACGATATTTAATGGCGTCGGACCCAAGTCATTCATCAAATTCGTACCGATTCCAAAGCCCAAACGGATGCGATGGTTAAAGCGGCGGTAGAGCTCAATAATGCGAGGCACTGTCAAGGCATCCGAAAAGATCAGGGTTTTTGACCTCGGATCGCATTTGTTGGCGGCATAGTGCGTGATCATGCGCTCCCCGAAATTGAAAGGATCGCCCGAGTCATGGCGCGCTCCGTCAAAAAGCTTGCAGAAATACATATCGAAGTCTTTCAAGAACGGATTGATGCCGTAGACGTCGGCCAAGGCAATGCCGAGGTCGCCGCGATACTCTTTGGCCCACATCTGAAACCCGTATGTCTGGCTGTCACGCAGACGCGGACCCAGTGCCTGACAAGCCTGCAGATATTCGTGCGCCATAGTGCCCAAGGGAATCAATCCGAACTCTTTGGCGTACAGGACGTTACTCGTGCCCGCAAAGTAGCCGCGCCCGAGTTCGTCGACAAGCGTTTGGATCACTTCTTTTTGCCAAGCTTTGGAGAAACGACGGCGCGTACCGAAATCG
>CALKKK010000170.1 GCA_937995395.1 uncultured Sutterella sp.
CATTGAAAGCCCACATCCTTGTCTGCAATTTCCGAAGGCGTCGTTTCGACAAACCCGTCGCCATCGGCTTCGGGTAACGTCAAATAAGCCTTGTCCCACGTGGCAAAGAGCGTTTCGGGCGTGTGTTTGTCCACCGTTCCCGAAAGTTTTCCGGTCAATTCGATCGTCATCTTCGTCTCCTTAGAAGAAGGTGGCCACGACAACGAGCATCGTCAAGTACCCCACCAAGCAGGGAATGACGGTGCGCTTGATCATCGTCAGGGGATTAACCTTGGCAAAACCTGCCACGATAATGATGACGCCAGCTACCGGGCTCATGGCGCGCAACATTTCGCTAGCGGTATGCATCATGAGCATGATGGAAATGCCGTCGGAATTCAAGTGCTGAGCCACGTCCGGAATGATGTGTGCCAAGCTCGTAAAGGCGGCTACGCCCGAACCCGTCAAGACGGTCACGACACCGATGACGGCCGACAGGAACACACCGGTGCCCGTCACGCCCAGACCCACTTCCTTGGCGGCGTTAATGAGCATCGAGACGATGCCGATGTTTTGCAAACCCGCGGCAAAGAAAGCAGCCACGAAGATCAAGCCCACGGTACTCGTCAGGATGCTGCCCATGCCCTTAAACATGGCAAAGGACAAATCAAACGATTTCTTGACGTCGCGACGCACCACCACGTCAACCAAGAAAGCCAAAACCCAAGAGATGAACATGGCGGTTGCCACGTTCAAGGTCACGGTTTTATAGACCATCTTGTTGAAGATCAACAGCAGCACGAGCGGCATAATCGGCAACACGGCGTAGATGGCAGGCAACTTTTCGAGTTCCTGGCGCTTGGTTTCAAGTTCGCTTAAGTCGGCCACTTCGCCCTTGTCTTTCTTATCGAAATACCACTGCACCACCACGTGAGCAACGGCCATGGCCAAAATCACGGGCACGGCCATCGGCAACTGATAGCGCACAAGGTATTCGATGGGATCCAAATGCACGAGTTCGGCGGCCATCACGGCCACACCCGAAGCGGGCGCATAGCCGATGGCCAAAACGCTTGCAACGACGGCAGCCGCTGCCAAACTCGAGCAGCCCACGCGAATAATCAAGGGGTAGACGGTCACAACCATCAGCATTGCCAAGCCTGCGGCAGAGGTAATCACCAATCCCAAGCAGTGGCCGAGAATAAAGACCGCAGCCAAAATCAGATACGGGTTCTTAATGACGGACAAGGGCTTGGCGCAAACCGTCACGAAACGGTCCGACGCACCGATGGCCTGCATATAGGCGGCAAAACCGCCCGAAATCAAGATGATGAAACCGACGCCGGCGATTTGCGTACGCGAAATGGCACGCAACAGTTCCATGAAGTCAAAACCGACAAAGCCCGTAGGCGTCGCGTTTTTCGGCAGGAACTGATCCACGCCGCCAATGACGGCCAAAATATTGAGGGCGAGCCCTGCCAACAACAGCACCATATTGACCTGGTACTTCTTGACAATGGCCCAACCGGTTAAAAACAAAATAACGATGCCGATCCATGGTAGAACGCTTTGCATCATTTTTCTCCTTTGCTTAATTGTCCTGTCGGTCGCGAACGATTGACGCATCGTTTCGACCGATTCGGGTTTTTGTTGTTAGAT
>CALKKK010000171.1 GCA_937995395.1 uncultured Sutterella sp.
CCATCGTGTCGACCGCCAGCATGCCGAGCGCCGCATCGGCCACTTGAGCCGTAATGCGTCCGTCGTGGCGAACCTGCGCGTAGTCGCGTACGCGACGCAACAGACGATTCGCGATACGAGGTGTTCCGCGTGAGCGGCGTGCGATTTCCGCGGCGCCGTCCGGATCGATCGGCACGTTTAAAAGATTGGCCGAACGCTCGACGATGTGTGCCAAATCTTTGGCGCTGTAAAACTGCAATTGATTGACGATGCCGAAACGTGCACGCAAGGGGTTTGTCAGAGACCCTGCTCGCGTCGTGGCGCCGATCAGAGTAAAGGGCGGCAAGTCGAGCTTGATCGAGCGCGCCGCAGGGCCTTCGCCGATCATGATGTCGATTTGATAGTCTTCCAAGGCCGGGTACAGGATTTCTTCCACCACGGGGCTTAAACGATGGATTTCGTCAATGAAAAGCACATCGTTTTTTTCCAAATTGGTGAGAATGGCGGCCAAGTCGCCGGGGCGCTCCAACACGGGGCCCGAAGTCTGACGCAAGTTCACCCCCATTTCGTTGGCCACAATGTGCGCCAACGTGGTTTTTCCCAACCCCGGAGGCCCGAATACCAACAGGTGGTCCAGCGGTTCTCCGCGCTGGCGCGCCGCTGCGATAAAGATTTCCAACTGCTCGCGTACGGCGGGCTGCCCCACGTAGTCTTTGAGTTTGACCGGGCGCAGGGCTCGATCGATATTTTCTTCGTTGGGGTTGGCGCTCGTTGCCGAGACAATGCGTTCGACTTGTTCCATAAATGACTTTAGAAATCGGGTGAATTACTTGACGGATTTTAAAGCTTCGCGAATACCGTCGTTGACGGAAATGTCTTCCGGCAAACGTTTGGCGGCGGCAAGCGCTTCTTTTTCCGAGTAGCCCAAAGCCACCAGAGCGGCTGCTATGTCGCTTCTGGCATCGTTGGGGGTGGTGCCCAAAGCCGGTCCCGTCAAATCGGCGCCCAACTTGCCTTTAAGTTCCAGCACCAATCGTTCGGCCGTTTTCTTGCCGATGCCCGGAACGCGCGTGAGCATGGCCGTATCTTGCATGCTCACGGCTTGCGCCAAAGCTTCCACGCTCATGCCGGAGAGAATCGCCAAAGCGGTTCTGGCGCCGATACCCGAAATCTTGATCAGAATGCGAAACACGGAGCGCTCTTTGGCCGAGGCAAAGCCGTAAAGCAGTTGCGCGTCTTCTCGTACCACAAAATGCGTGAGAAGCACCACGGTTTGCCCGACGGCAGGCAGGTTGTAAAAGGTCGACATCGGCACGTCGATTTCATAACCGACACCGTGCACGTCAACCAAAACTTGCGGAGGATTTTTTTCGATCAATCGACCTTCGATACGTCCGATCATTTCACTGTTCCTGTTTTAGCGGCGATGAGCTGTTCCCAAGCGCCGCGTCGAGATTTTCGACTGGTCATGGCGCGGGTGCCCGTTTTGGAGAGCACGGCAGCCCCGGCATGCAACTGCGCGAGCTTTAAATTATGTGCGCACGTGACGGCGCAGGCCAAGGCATCGGCCGCGTCGCTTTGAATTTCGCCTTGAATATTCAATAGCCTTCTCATCATCTCCTGAACCTGATCTTTGGTGGCGCGCCCGGTGCCCACAACGGAATTTTTGATTTCCGAAGGAGTGTATTCGCTCACAACAAGTCCGTGGGTTGCCGCGCATGCCAATGCCGCGCCGCGTGCCTGCCCCAAGAGCAGTGTCGAGCGCGGATTGATGTTGACAAAGACCAATTCGGCAGCGGCCGTATCGGGTTTAGTTTCTTCGATCACGGCCGAGAGTTCTTTAAAGATAAAACCGAGTCGCTCGGAAAGCTTGCCCGCAGGCACGTGAATGCAGCCGGCAGTGACAAGACTTAGCTTGTCGCCGACAGCGTCAATCACGCCGAACCCGGTGTGATTCAAACCCGGGTCGATACCGATAATGCGACGGGAATTAGGCATAAAAAAGAGATGCGTCAAAAAGCGGATAAGTCCACGGATTCTAGCGGAGACAAACGTTTGTCGTGCGAAAAAATGCTTGAAAGTTAAAAATTTCTTCGACGAAAAGTTTGCATTTTTCTGCGGGCTGTGTAAAATGCCTATCTCTCTGCTAAACAGAGAGAAAATTTGAGTGCGCGCGGTTGGCTCAGTGGTAGAGCATCGCCTTCACACGGCGGGGGTCACTGGTTCGAATCCAGTACCGCGCACCACCGAAATGAAAGACGACCTTCGAGGTCGTTTTTTTTCGTCCGCAGTTTTGAGGCGGCATGAAAGCCTGTTATTCGGAAATGCCGAATAACTGCCGAGACATGCCGATCAACAAAAAACAGACAACGCCCTCGCAGACGCTGTCTGTTTGAGTTTTTCAAGCCTGAAGGGTTCGAGGAGATAGATTCGAACCCTTACCTTCCGGTGTCAGATTACTTCTTCATCTTTACGGGCTTGATTTCCTGACTGAAAGCCTTTTCAATCGAGAACGGCCAAGCTTGGTAACCCGTGCAGTCCTTCAATTGAATTTCCACGGCAGGCGTCGTTTCGCCCCAGCGGAATTCAAGAATCGTCGGGTTGGGAGCCGAAGCAAATGCACCGGTCTTGAGGTCGTACTGTGCGCCGGCGGTAGCCGAGTACATTACGAGCGAGTCATGATCGGGCTGGTATTCGACCAAAGAGGTCACAGCCGAGAAGAGTTCGTGGCCGCGTTCCTTGCCGTATTCCCAAACCTGTTCAACGGTCATCTTCTTCTGGTCGATCTTGTAGACCACGCCGCGAGAGTACTTCATGTCGGGCAACGGCGGCTGTTCCATGCCGCGAGCGTCGCCGTTATCGAATGCCGACACGTAGATGATGTTGCCCTTGGACTTTTCATCGATCTTAAAGGCGGTGTGCTGCGTCCACGTCCAGTCAAAGTCGCCTTCGCACTTGGAGCCTTCGCATTTGATGGCGTTACCCTTGGCGTCGACGGGCTTCAGGAGCTTGTCGCTTAACGGAGACTTCCAACCTTCGGGGGAAGCCAGAATCCACTTCACCTTCTTGTCGCGACCGATCTTGATGATGGCCGACTGATGGCGGGAGCTGATAATGATAGAGTCGTCTTCCGGGTCATAGTCAACAGAGTTGACGTGCAACCAGTTGCGACCGGCACCCGTACCCACGATATCGCCGAAATCATCCGATGCATCGGCCTTGGAGAGTTCTTCTGCAGTCAAGGTCTTGCCGGCCTGGCTGGCGTCGATGTTTAAGCACACGGCACCCTGGTCAAGCACCTTGAGCACGTTGGAGCGGTACACGTCCAAAATATCGGGCAAACGCCATTCGTCGATCACGTGACCCTGTTCGTCAACTTCGGCGATAACGTCACGCACCGTACGCACATGCTTGCCGTCGGGACGGATGTAGTTGGAGCTTGCAACGCGAAGGAAGTAGTGACCGTTTTCGGCATCGTCCATCGAGTGCGAGTAGTCGTTATAGCGATTGGGAAGCAAGCGATTGAAAACTTCGCGACCCATGATGTCGTATTTGACATAGCGCTGACCGTAACCCCAGGTGATCAAGCCGTCTTTGTTTTGCTTAAAGCCCATCATGACGCCTGCTTTGTACATATCGCGCAGGTCATAAATGGGGTTGGCAAACATATACCAACGGATTTCGCCGGAAGCATCGATAATGGCGTTTTGCGGATAGAAGTTCCACTGCAGGGCGCCGCCCACGGGGTTATTCCACACAGCGCGCGTACCGATACCGGATTTTTCGGCGATGTTGTTCACAAAGTAGAGGCGATCCTTAAATTCGGGATCGAGCTTTTTGACTTGAGAACCGAAAAGAGCATGGCGTTCGGCCGTGATACCGGCGACTTCGGTGTAGGTCGGCGGTGCATAGAGCTGATAGGTGTCCTTAAACTTTTCGGACTTACCGCGCAACGAGCGGGTATAGGTCACTTCGACCTTGTTGACGTAGTCGGGATACAGACCAAAAACGGGCACGCCGCCGTGCGTCATCAGTTCCGTTTTGGAAACCTTGTACTGAATCGTGCTGCCGTTAGGCTTGGGCAAAATCTTGACGCTCACGTCGGAGAGGTCATAACCGCCGTCGCGAATGATGGCCGTCAACGGAGCGATACCGTAGGGATTCATCATGATTTCGCCGATGTGGCCTTGCATGATGTAGTTGGTGTGCGGACCGGAGTTGCCGCCCATGGCGAAAGCGCCGGTGCTCACGGCAAGAATACCGGCAACGATCGCGGTGTGTTTAAAGAATTTCATTTCTCTCACTCCTTTTGATTTTTTCATCAAAGCACTCGCGTGCTCTCAGTATTTCAGTCTAAGGGAGTGAGGTAATCGACACAATGAGGATTTTCGGGGCGCCGAACGGGTGTTTTTTGAAACGGTCTTTTTTATTTGTTGCAAATTGTCGAAAATTCTATACGACGGCTACGGCGGCAGTACGGATACCAGTCTGGCATCGGCTGCACGTGTATGAATTTCCGTGTAAAAGAAACTTCTCAACCACTGATGAGTCGGATCGGTGTCGACGCGTTCCGACCAGAGTAACGACGGGTAAAAACTCACGGCATTTTTCGATCGACCGAGAATCGTAAGACCGATGCGATTGGCCAAAACCGAAGCGGTTTGATAGGGAATGAGCGCCGTTTCGTTATCGGTTAAAAGAATCGGAGCCGTTACAAAGTAGGGAATACTCAAAAACGGAGCCGAACTCGGATCAGGGATGCGGTCGATAAAGGGGACTTCGCCGCTGTCGTCGGCAGAAAGTTTAGGAAGCGTCAGCTGTACGGCCAAATGAGATCTGACTTCTCGTTCGCAGATGCTTTCGCCAAGTTCGACGCGTCGAGCCAAATCGGAAGTCGAGTTGGTGACGTACACGTAATAGTCTTCGCAAAGCTGAAGTCGGTGGAAGCCCGGATAGGATTCGGTTGTGGCATAAAAAGCCATGTCGATCTTTCCCTGATGCAAGGCGGAATAAAAATCGGGCGTCAACTGATGGAAGTTGAGTCGAATATTGGGCGCTCTGGTTCTGAGTTCGGGTAAAAGAGGACCGATAAACGACACGAGGGCATTGTCAAGACCGCCGATCGAAAACAGACGGTCAATGTCTTTGACGACGAATTCTCGCGTGACTTCGAGTTCGTCGAATTCTTGCAGCAATGAAAAGATTTTGGGCTGCAACTCCTTGGCGCGCATGGTCGGACACATGCGGTGATCGCACCGAAGAAAGAGTCTGTCGCCGAATGTCTGACGTAACGATCCGAGCAGGCGACTGGCCTTGGAAATGGATATGTTGAGCCGCACAGACGTGTCGGATAACGACTGTGTGTCATAGAGGATTTTGAAAAGCCTCAGTTCGTCCGTGTTGATGATCATAAGGGCGGCCTCCGTCTTGAGCGAACAATGCCCATTATTATTGAAAAATGTAGCAAAAACGCAAAGAATTTGCATCGCTTTTCGTTTGTTTTTTCTTAAGAAGCGGAGACAGTCAACAAAAAGACCCCCGTAGGCAATCATCCGTTTGGTTTGCGGACAATTCGACGGGAGTCTTTGTCGGTTTTCGGTTGGACGGAGCAACACTGCACCGTGTTGCTCCACGGAGCGCTTACTTGCCGAATGCCTGCTTCAGATCGACAATGTGACCCTGATAGTGCGGGGCGGAAGCTTTGTTGTTATAAACGTCGATTTCGACCTTGACTTCCTTGGTCTTATAGTCGACTTCCTGCAAACGACCGATTGTGCCTTTGGTCTGGTCAAACAAGCCGACGGAGCCGTAGAAGCCGAACATCGTACCTTTATCGCCGGCATAGAAAGCGTTGGAGGTAATCGGAGCAAAGCTTTCGTAGCCGCGTTCCTTGCCGTATTCCCACGTTTGTTGAACGGTCATCTTCTTGGGATCGATCTTGTATTCGACCAAGCGAGAATAGTTCATTTCGGGCAAAGCAGGCTGTTCGTAGTGACGAACCTGACCGTTATCGAACACAACGATGGAACCGTTCTTGGAAGCCAAGGGCCATGCGGCGTGTTGCGTGTAGGTGAAGTCGAAGTTTTGTTCGCAGTCACCCGTGGCCGAGCACTTGATGGCTTCGCCCTTGGCGTTGACAGGCTTCAAGAGCTTCTTTTCAAGACCGTTTTTCCAACCGGCAGACGGTGCCAAAATCCACTTCACTTGCTTGTCGCGGCCGATCTTCATCACGCCTTGGTGGCGGGCAGAAATGATGATGGAGTCGTCCGAGGCGTCATAAGCTACGGAGTTGACGTGCGCCCAGTTGCGACCCGTACCGACGCCGGCAGCATCGCCAAACGGTGCGAGCGGTTCGGAACCCACGCTCTTGCCTTGGTTATCCAGGTCGACGTTCATGCAAACGGCGCCCAAGTCCAAATTCTTGATCAAAGCGTCGCGCGTCGGATCCAAAATTGTGTTGAGATCCCATTCATCGACCACGTTTCCGGAGCGATCCACTTCGATAATGATGTCACGAACCGTCTGAACGATCTGGCCGTCAGGACGGTGATAGCGGTACTTGGCGGCGCGAAGCAGTACGTTGCCGTTGGGAATTTCCCAAGAAGCGTGGCTCAAATCAATGTATCCCGGCGGCAAGTCATGTTTGGCGACAATACGACCGGCCAAGTTCATTTCAATCCAACGCTGACCTTGTACGAAGGTGTAGGTGCCGAACTTGGTGGGGCGGAAGCCCATGGCGTAACCGCGTTGAGCAATGTCGTACTTGGTGCCGTCAAAGATGGCTTCGGGTTCGAGCCACCAACGGATTTCGCCCTGGGTGTCGACCACGTAGTTCAGAGGAATTGTTTCGAAAGCCAAGGAGCCGCCGGAAGGGTTGGCTGCGGACTTGGACATATGAGCCGTCTTGGGCATGATCCAGTTAACTTCCGAGCCCTTGGGCGGACGGGTGCCCGAGTTCACAAAATAGAGGCGATCCTTAAATTTGGGATCCATTTTCGTGACCTTGGGTTGCGGTAAAGCCGTGATGTTTCGATTGTCCATATAGGGCATCGTCAAAGCCGGCGTCAGAATGCTGTATTTGTCCGTGATTTTTTCCTTACCCAACTTGTAGGTCACGATGACTTCGTTACGGTAGTCGGGATAAAGACCAAAGACCGGAATACCATCGTTGGAAAGTAGCGTCGAACGACCCACCGTGTAGGTGATGTCTACACCCTTATCGCCCTTGCCCTTGACAGTCACTTGAATGTCGCTCGGCAACTTGGTATTGCGGTTAATGACGGCTGTCAAAGGCGAGAAGCCGTAAGGATTGACGATAACGTTGCCCAAGTGGGTGCCGGCCGGCGTGGGAGCCGGAGCCATGGATTCGGCACAAGCTGCAAAGGACACGGCCATGGCGGCAGCGGCTAACGTAAGACGGACAAATTGCATTTTTTTCTCTCCGATTGGTTTTGTGTTGGTCGTTAGACCTGACCCAATCAGTTTAAAGGGATTGATTTTTAAGCGAAATTGGCTTGTGCCCCAGTGCCGATGACAAAAACAGAAAAGGGACTTTGCAGGTTTTGCAGTCTGCGATAATGGAGCTGTTCGGATTTGCCCGTTATTTGTAAAATTTTCGAAACAAAATTCAAGGGTGGTCAAAACCCATGTCTGTTCATAGCACGCAAAGAAAACTTCCTGACAATAGCCATTTGCTGATTTTGGAGTCGCTTTGGCGAACCGAGAGTTTGACCTTAACCGGGAGTGAATTGGGAACTTCCACGGCAACGGTCAGTCGCGGGTTATCTGCGGCGCGAGAGTTTTTTGATGATCCGCTCTTTGTCAGAAGCGGAGCGCGCATGTTGCCGACAGATTTGATGCGGCGCCTTGCTCCTCAAATTGCCGACATATTGGAAAGGGCTCATGCATTAACAGTGCCCGACGTGTTCGACCCACGAAATCTGACGCGTACTTTCCGTATTGCCGCTGCCGATAACGGGGTGTTAGCATTCCTTTTTCCCGCAATTAATGACATTTGCAGGCAGGCTCCCGGAATTTCCTTTGAGGTGCTCGGCATTCACGGCGATCTATTCGAAGACTTGCGTTACGGAAAAATCGATTTGGCTTTTTTCCCGTTTTCACCGATTCCCGACGATTGTCGCAGTTCGGTTCTGGTTAGCGCCCCAGACGTCATCATGGTGCGCAAAAATCACCCTTTGGTCGAACTTTATAAGCAAAAGAAAGTCTTGACGCTCGAAGATATTCAGGCCTATCCGAAAGTACGCATTTCAAACGTCTCGCACAAATTTCCCGCAGCCGTGGTCAAACATCACGACTGCTTGATGGCGCAGGAAGCGGTCGGCGCCGTCGTGACGATGCCTTATTTTCTGGCAGCACCTTGGTTGGTGTTGGAAAGCGATGCCACAGCCAAAATTTTGGAGAGAAACGGCAAATTCTTGGCTAAATATCTGCCGATCGAGTTGCTGCCGTTGCCGGGGATTGCACAAGTCTACGACAGACGTATCGTTTGGCATGAAAAGTCGTCGCACGACCCTGCATTGCAATGGCTCATTGCAATGTTGGCGGCTTCCAGCAAAAAGGGCGAAGACAATGCTGAAGGGAAATAAAAAATCGGGCGCTTACCGGTTTTAAAGTAAGCGCCCTACTTAGAGGAAGAGGAATTTGTTTTTGATTAGGCCTTGCGGATGAAATCGCGAACGATCCAACCGGTGAGCATGGCAACCAAGAAGATGGCAGCAACCACGCAGGCCAACATGCAGCATTCGGCCATGTTCATGAACTTCCACTGCGGGATCAAGTACCAACCGTCGTAGGATTGATAGAACTCGATGAACCAACGCTGCAAAGAGCCGAGAACGGCGCCATCGGGCACGACGGGAGCGTCATAGCCGCAGTCGCCCGTGGGTTGGAACCAAGACGGTGCCCACTTTTCCAAGGGCAGGCCGAACGGGAAGTGCGGTTCGGTCGAGCAACCCTGCATGCCGAACATGGCATCAAGATCGTCGGAGTGAACGGCCGTGTGAATCTTCATCAACTTCCACGAGCAAATGACCGTGAAAATCAAACCGTAAATATTGATAGCATAGCCGACAATCTTGGCCCACAAAGCTTTGGGATCGATCATGGCGATCAAGCACCCCAAAGCCATGACCAAGTTGCCGTAACGAATATAGACGCACTGTTCGCACGGCAACATGTGCATCCAGTCTTGAAACAGGTAGTGCGCCAACAGCACCAAGGCAATCATTGCAAAGGCGATAATGCCCCAAGGCCAGCGCGTATCCTGCCAGTGACCCAAAGTCGCAATCGGATCGCTCTTCAAACCCGAGAAAAATTGTTTCATCTCAATCCCCAAAAGGCTCATCGCCGATAATTCAGAAAATTCAGCCGGCCGAAGGTCCGTTTTCGGCCGGCGAAAACATCATGAAATTACTTCATGTCCTTGAGTTCTTTGACCAAGTTGACCATGCCGTCGAAGTTGCGGATGGACTTCGTCATGATGAGGTACTTGCCGTTGACAACGTAAGCCGGGATGCCCTGGATCTTGGCTGCGTCGTAGGAAGCTTTCCATTCGTCACACAAAGCCTTGACAGCGGGATCATCCTTGGCCTTGTTGAATTCGTCAACGGAAATGCCGGTGGCATCCGTCAAGGTCTTCACGAAAGCGGCTTCGCCGGAGGTCCAGCGTTCGCCTTTCTTATGGTAAGCCTGATAAATGGCGTCTTTAGCTTTCTTGAACAAGGATTCGGGAGCTTCAATCGAAACGCCTGCTGCCTTGTCCTTCAACATGCACATGGCTAAGAATTCGCTGCCGGCACGACCGTACTTGCCCTTGGTTTCCAGGTGTTGGGGATTGAATGCCAAGCCGAGTTCTTTTTCAACACGCGGCAAAACCTTCGGATCGACACCCACGTCATACTTGAAGCAGAACGGGCAGTCATAGCTAAAGATCTTGGTGAGCTTGCCTTCGGCATTGACCAACGGCTTTTCCAACTTGACATAGTCGGTGCCTTCCACGGCAGCGGCGGTAGCCGTCAAAGCAAACAAAGACAAACCGACGGCAAGAAGGGATTTTTTGAACATTTCTCATCTCCAAATGTAATGGGGCGCGCGGTTGTTGTTCCGAAACCATTTTCCGGCGGACAAACGCACACAACTTCTAATGGTGTGCAGTCTAAAAACTCGGAGCGCAATCCACAATTGAGAATTACCAACGCCTTGCTAACGAATAATGCAAATGGCTTTTGCACAAAATCGAAAGAGACTCGTGGCGTAAAGTTAAAAAATCGATCGGAGTTATTCACCTTCCCAATCTTTGGGTTCAACATCACCTTCTTGAATTTGCTCTCTGATCGGACCGGCATAAGCCGCAAAGACCGATCGAAGCCACTGCATGGCAGGCGAACTGTTGTTTCTCTCGTGCCAAATCAGACGTGTCCAATGCGGACTTTCTTTATCGTTTGACTGCGACCACGGTGCAGGAAGCGAAGTCAGAGACGGCATTCGGCGTGTAAAGAATAGGGCGGTGACTTCGGAAAGCAAAAGAGTATTTTGCGTATTTTCGACAAAATACGGGGCGCCAAGGAAGTAAGGAACTTCAATGATGCTTCTTTGATTGTGCATGAGCGGTTCGTCTAAGTTGTAGATTGTGTCTCTACTGGAATCGCGGTACTTCACAACAACTTTGGGATAGGCGTCAAAATCGGCGACGGTCAATTCCTGTCCGGCAGCATATGCCAAGGCAAGGGGATGATTTTTATCCACCAAGACCCGACGACGAATCGGATAGAGCTTGATGCCGTAGTAGTGAGTCGGCAGTTCCTGCAGTTTGACGGTCGGGTAAAGCAAAAAATCCATTTCACCCGTGGCTAAACGCGTCAACATGGAACTGTCCAAGGGGGTGAAATGAAAGTTGATGTTGGGTGCCATAGCCAGGATTTTTTGAATGACCGGCCGGACGATTGTGACGATGGCATTGTCGGCTGCGCCGATCGTCAAAGTCATACTGAGTGTTTCGGGCCGAAAAACTTGACGTTGTTCGAGTTGCTCGAACTGGTCAAGAAGGCTTTGGACGACGGGCATCATGTCTGAGGTAGTTTGCGTCGGCACCATGCCTTTCCACGTGCGCACAAAGAGCGGATCGTTGAGTTTGGTCTGTAGGTTTTTAAGTGCCCGGCTGGCTGCCGAAACCGTCAATCCCAATTCTCGAGCCGCTTGAGACAGTGAACCGGTACTTTGAATTTTGGCTAAAAGCTGAAGTTGACTCAGTTTAAGGTCTTGCATTTTTTCTCTCTCCTCGACCATTGTAGTCAATTCGTCAAGCTCTTTCCTAAGGTGCAACTCGCTTTTTGTGGTTCTTGCACAAATCGAGAGGAAAGTCACAATATCGGGAAATTAAAGCTCTTCATAGAATTTTCAAGAGTTTACAAAAGACTTCGTGCGCATCAGCCCGAAGCGAATATCTACTGAGGAGAGATAACATCATGCAAGAATTCAAGATTGGTCGTCGTGCCCTGTTTTTGGGGGCTGCAGCCGCAGCTGTTGGTGCCGGTTTGCCCGTTCGTCCTGCAATGGCTGCGGGCGGCTCTTCCGGCCCGCGCGTCAGCTTTGCCGCACAGGGTAAGTTGGGCGAAGTGATCGTCAATCCGTATCGCATCGCACCTTTGACGGCCATCATCCGTAACGGCGGCTATGAACTGACCGAAGCAACGGTTCGCATCGTTCCGAAGAAAGACGGCCAGGAAATCAAGTACAACGTGAGCCGCTCCGAACTGTTGACCCACGGCGGCATTCCCGTCTTCGGCATGTATGCCGACTATAACAACACGGTGGAAGTGACCTATACGCGCAAGTTCCACGGCAAGGTTGAAAAAATTTCCGAGTCTTACCACATCTACACCGCTCCGGTTTATCACGAAGTGAGCGGAACGGCCGGTCAGAACCACAACATGTTCGAAACCAAGGTTCATAAGGTCAGCAAGAAGTTCTCCGACCGTTTGTATCTTGTCAACAACCTCATGCAGGGTTATGCCAAGGCAACGCGTGCCGTGTGGAACAACCCCATGGGCGGCGCAATGGAATGGAACTTCTATCCGTTAAACGGCATCATCGACACCAAGGGCGAAGTGCGTTGGTACATGCACGTTGAACCCATTTACGACGTTGAAACGATCTACCAGTCGGGCGTCATGATGGGCTTCCAGCAGGATAAGGCCGGCAACCTCACCTGGGGCTTCGGTCAGCGCTATGTCAAGTACGATTTGATGGGCCGCGAAATCTACAACCGTCGTCTGCCCGTGAGCTATGCCGACTTCTCGCACTCTTTGGACAATGCTCAAAACGGTCACTCGTTTATCCGTGTGGCATCGTCGGATCTGCGTCGTGCCGACGGCAAGCGCGTGCATACGGTGCGCGACGTGATTGCTGAACTTGATGAAAACGGCAAGGTGGTCGACGAATGGCGCTTGTGGGAAATTCTCGATCCCTACCGCGACAACGTCATGAAGGTGCTCGATCAGGGTGCCGTTTGCTTGAACATCGATGCCAGCCAGTCGGGCAAAACCATGTCTGCAGAAGAATTGGCCAAGCTTGACGCCAGCGACAAGTTCGGTGATATCGTCGGCACAGGCCCGGGCCGCAACTGGGCGCACGTGAACTCAGTTGACTATGACCCGAGCGACGACTCGATCATCATCAGCTCTCGTCACCAGTCTGCCATCGTCAAGATCGGTCGCGACAAGAAGATCAAGTGGATCTTCGCTTCTCCCGAAGGTTGGAAGAAGGGCTGGAAGGAAAAGCTCTTGACGCCCATGAAGGACGGCAAGAAGTTGGCGCAGGAAGGCTCCACGGTCGAAGGCGATTTCGACTACACGTGGACCCAGCACACCGCTTTCCGCATCGACGAAAAGTCCGACAAGAACGTGATTTACATTACGGCATTCGATAACGGCGACGCTCGCGGCATGGATCAGCCTCCGTTTGCCGAAATGAAGTACAGCCGCGCCGTGATCTATCGCATCGATCAGAAGAAGATGACGATCGAACAGGTCTGGGAATACGGTAAAGAACGCGGCTATCCGTGGTACAGCCCCGTGACGTCCTTGACGAAGTACTTCGCCGACAAGGACTCCGTCATGGTTTACTCCGCCACGGCCGGCATGGGTCGTCGTCCGTCCGAATTGAAGCCCGGTGAAAAGGCAGGCAGTGCCTCTCCCTTCATCGAAGAATTCGAATGGGGTCAAAAGGAACCTGCCGTCGAAATTCAGCTCATCAACACCATGGGCTATCAGGCCATGCCGATTGATATCAAGAAGGCCTTCGGCGGCTAATTTGTAGCGCAATTCCGTACAACGAACTCCCTTTATCGGACGACAACCCTAAGGGGAGTTCATTTGTTTTGGGATGCATAAAAACAAAAAATATATAAAAACCAAAGGAAAGTGAAATGAAATTCCAAAAAACAGCAGTTTTGTTGGCAATGTCGACGGCGCTGGCGGCACCTTTTGCCGCTTCTGCCGAGGCAAATTTCGACGCTTACGGCCGTGTGGTGGCCGGTCTGTATTATCTGGACGCTCAAGGCGGCGACAGCGGCCAGTTATCCATGGCCGGGTGGAAACAGACGCCGGTTGACTCCTTCATCGGTTTGAAAGGGCGCGAAGACCTCGGCAACGGTTGGTATGCGGGCTTTCAGTTAGAGTCCGGCATCGCTGTCGATAGCGGCGAATTCGGCAAGTCGGGTACCGGTTTCAATACTGTGTCTCGCGTCTATGTCGGTAACGAACACGTTGAATTTACCGCCGGTCGCATGCCCAACTTTACGGCGGCCACGTCTCCCTACTCTTTCTATGGCCGCACGCATGCCAATCTGACGCGCTCGTCTTTGCCGGGGTTGGCTCCTGCCGGTGTGACGTTTAATGCTGCCGAACTTGACAACCTCATTGCCGTGACCACGCCTTTTAAAAACGGTTTCTTTGCCGAAGCTCTTTACTCCAACGGCATGGAAGCCGGTGAAAAAGACTACGACTGGGAAGACCGCGACCGTACCGTGCAGGTTGCAACGGGGTGGGTCGGCGAAAACATGCGCTTTGGCGTGAACTTTACCTACGCGGCTCAGCGCGATGTTGCAGGTTCGACGGAAAAGAATCCGACCAAAGGCATTCACTTGGTAGGCAACTACAACTTCGGCGGTCCGGAAGTCTCTTTGGTGCTCTATAAGGGCTTTGATGACTGGAAGATCGGTGCAGCAAACGATATGGCAGCATTGGTGAACAAGGCCGGCGGTACCGGAAACTACAATACTAGCGCAAGCGGTATGGATACGACGGCTGCGTTCTTAAGTTTCGGTTATCCGTTCGGTTCGCACTATCTGAGTGTTGCTGCAACCTATCTCAACGCCAAGTGGAAAGGCAAGTCCGCAGGTATGAAAGAAACGGACGGCGACGTTTGGATGGGCGGCGTGCTCTATTACTATCAGATGTCCAAGCGTACGCAAATTTATGCGGGCGGCTCCTACGCAGCCGGCGACAAGTTGCTCAACGGCGTGGATCGCTTCAATCAGCTGATGCTCACGAGCGGCATGATTCATCGTTTTTAACAAAAAGCCGATTCTCGAACGTCGTCGTTTGAGTTGAGTAACTGCGTTTTGCCCTATTCGACCTTTTCTTATCGAGTAGGGCATTCTTATGTCCTCAGGTGTCAATAGCAGGATTCTGCTTTCTTGATTCAGATCAA
>CALKKK010000172.1 GCA_937995395.1 uncultured Sutterella sp.
TTTGCCGCAATCAGGGGGACTTTGCGTTTTGCGGAGACTTCTACATGAAAAAAAGCCTTGGGCAAGTCTGCTGCCAAGGCTTGAAGACACCTAAAAAAAGGGGCGCAATTATTTCTTTGCAAAGGCCGCTGCGTTTCTGCCGGCTTCCCTGCCCTGCACGATACCTGCCATCAGAGCCGTGCCGCCCAAGCGATCGTGACCCCAAACGCCGCCCACGATTTCGCCTGCGGCATATAGCCCGGCAATCACGCTTTGATCGGTCTTTAGCACTTGAGAGCGGGTGTCGGTTTTGACGCCCCCGAGCGTGCCGTGCACCAGTAGCGTTTCTTTGCCCCAGTAAAACGGCGGTTTTGCAATCGGCATGCCCAAAATCTTTCGGCCGAAATCGTCATCGTTGCCCGCTTTGACAAATTGATTGAAGCGATCCAAAGTCTTTTGCAGTTCGGAAGGCGCAATGCCCATGGCAAGAGCC
This sequence comes from uncultured Sutterella sp., assembly GCA_937995395.1. GTDB lineage: Bacteria > Pseudomonadota > Gammaproteobacteria > Burkholderiales > Burkholderiaceae_F > Duodenibacillus. The sequence goes on from CALKKK010000172.1 coordinate 473, forward strand.
ATTTCGGCCACGGAATCGGATTTGTGAATGCCGCCCATGGCAAGTTTGGTGCCGAAGTTAGCCCCCTTGGCCGTTTGGCTGTCGGTAATGACCCAGAAGGTGCGATCGGGCAATTCACTGATGGCGCGAGCGATTTCTTGCGTGGGACCGGTTTCGTCAATAAAGCGTCGCCCCAAAGTGTCGATATAGATTTCGCCGCCGGCATAGTCCAAAAGACGTCCGCCCCAGTAGGGAAGCAAGACGATATTTTCCATCGCCACCGACTGCGCACCCAATGCAAACGCAAGCGTGTGCCCGTCGCCCGTTGCTCCCTCAAAGTAGCGACCTTGAGGATTGGCAGTGGTCTTGATGTCGGCGTCAAGTTTGCTGTCGTACTTTTGGCGCATGGCAACGTTGGCACTAAAGCCGCCCGTGGCCAGAATGACCGCTTTGGCGGTCACGGGCGTTTTTTCTTTACCTTTGCGCTGCGTGGTGACAATCCAGCGACTGTCTTTGAAATCGAGCCCGACCATGGGCTCCATGCGACGGATTTCGACACCGAGTTTGACGGCGTATTGATTCATTTGCACGATGTAGTGTTTGGCACCGGCGTTGCCCTGAGCCGTGACGCATCGTGCGCGTAAGCCCCCGTAGGGCGTAAAGGGAATTTTGCCGAGTTTCACGCCCATGCTCTCGAGCCAGTCAAGCGAGTCTCCGGAGTCTTCGCCGATTTTGCGCACCATGGCTTCGTCAATGTCGCCGCCCACCGTGCGGGCATCGGCCACAAACTGATCGACCGAGTCCTCGACGCCGGCCAACTGACGCTTGGGGTCGATAAAAAACAAAGAGCCCGAAGCAAAGACGCTGTGTCCGCCCACAATGGGGCCTTTTTCCAAAATGAGGACTTTTCCGGCACCGGCTTCTTTTGCAGAGATCGCGGCAGACATTCCGGCAATGCCTGAGCCGATCACAATCACGTCATAGTCGGCCTCAAGCGCCCAAGCCGCAGAGATCGGCAAAGTGCCCGCAAGCGCAGCGGCAATCAAATGGCGGCGTTTCATAAAGGTTCCTTTTCGCCTTCCAAGTCAATGCCGAGTTTAACAAGCACGCGATAGGCTTCCAAAGGACTTTTGACATTGAGTTTGGCAAAGGCGTGCGCGCGGTGCATTTTGACCGTGGGTTCGGCAATGTTGAGTTCGCGGGCAATGATTTTGTTGGGCGTATCCAAAGCGGCGAGCTTCACAATTTGCTGTTCTCGCGCCGTGAGCGTTTCAAACACAGCCTTGTTTTGCTGCTCGGTTGCGTCTTTTTGCGCAAGTTCCATGGATTGTGTCACGGCTTTGTCCACCGTCTGAATCAAGTCCAAGGGTTGCACGGGCTTTTCCAGGAAGCTCACCGCACCATGCTGCATGGTGTGTACGGCCATAGAGATGTCACCGTGGCCCGTGAGAAAGATAATGGGTAAGCGACAGCCCTTCTTTTCAAGCTCAAGTTGCAGTTCGAGCCCCGTCATCTCCGGCATGCGAACGTCCAAAAGAATACAGCCCGGGCGCTCGATGTCGGCCTCTTCTAAAAACTTCACGGCGTTGTCAAATTCCTCGACCTCCCAACCGCGTGTTTTGAGAAGCATGCGCTGAGAGGCGCGAAAGACGGGATCGTCGTCAACAATACGAATGAGCGGCTGACTGATCATAGTTCGGGATCCTTCATGGGGTTTTTGTAGGGCGCAAAAGTGACAACGGCGCTTAAACCTACGGTTGCGTTGCGAATAAATTCAAACTTGGCGGCGTGGCTGTCGGCGATGCCGCGAATAATCGATAAGCCCATGCCCAAGCCCTCGGGCTTGACGCTTTCAACCATCGTGGTCAAACGGGCAAAGGCCTCGTCCGTGAGCGCTTCGCCCTGATCGGCGACCACAATTTGCCAGCGGGCGTCGTCGGCTTTTCGAATCGTGAGATCGATGCGGTTTGTCCGCACGCCTTTGGCAGGCGTCACTTCAAAGGCGTTGCGCAATAGATTCAAGACTAAAAGTTCAAGCTCAAGCGCGTCTCCCATAACAGGAGCGGCGATGGTTTGATAGTTTTCTCGAATGACAATGCCTTCCAAAGAAACCTTGGCGGCAGTGACGGCTTTCCTGGAAATCGCCACCAAATCGCATTGGGCGTGGGCTTGTTTTTGACTCTTGGCGTAGCCGCGCACGCGATCGACGATGCCGGCAATGCGATGTGCTTCGCCTTCGATGCCGGTTAAGGCCATCTGGACGTCGGCGTCTTTTTTGACGTCGTCGGGTAACAGAAACGACAACACGGCCGTAAAGTTGCAGATGGCACCGACGGGCGATTTGATTTCATGGGCAATCATCCCCGACATTTGGTTGGCAACGTTTCTGCGCTCCAAGTGCCCGAGCTGCTGACGTTGCTTTTTGGCAGCGCTCTCAATCTGGCGTTGACGCGCAAGCGCTTGGCGAAGATCGGCCGTCTTGCGGCGCACAAGGATTTGCAACAAAAGGCCGTGCGCGAGCAGCAACAAAAAGACAAGACCAGCAAAGTTAAAGGCATTGGGGTTGCGCTGGTAAAGCGCTTTGAGACTGTTGTCTCTGAGATAACTGAAGGGCCCGATGCGCAAGTTTCGATAAAGGCCGTTGATGCGGTCGTGCGAGACAAACGGCACCCATTGCGAAGCGTCTTGGGCATTGCGATAAGTCAAAACACCCACTGTGACAAGACGCGCGACTTCCTTATCCGTCCAGTCGAAACCTGCAATGCCGAAATCGGGGAAAAGGTCGGTGGAGCGCTTGCAGGCCAACAAATCGTCGGTTTTGTCGTTGATGACCTTGACGTCGTTCATGGCAATGAGGTTGAGTTCGGCGAGGCTTTCCAACGCGCAGGCCGGCATCACGACGGCGTCGGCCTCCCCGCCCCACAAGGCGGAAACCAAATCCGGATAGACGTCAAAGAGGTGAAAGGTGCGCGCAAAGGCTTTTTCATAATCGATGCCGGCTTTTTCCATCTCGTTCATGGCGGCCAACCATGAGTTGATGGCGGTGGGCAAGCCCCCTGCAACGGTCTTTCCGACCAAATCCGAGAGTTTGTCGATGTCGTTGCGCTCGGCTAAAGCCACGATCACCGAGCCCACGGCTTGCGAGGCGTCTTTGGCCAAGGGGCTTTTGCGCGTGGCCAGACGGAAGTTGACGATGGGCTTGTCCAAAAAGACGTCGAGCCCGGCGGGTGCCATCAGAAAGTCGGGTTTGGTGAGCGTCAATTGGGTCGAGAGGTCGGCCACCGTTATCGGTTGCGTGCGAAATCTCAAGCCCGGGATCGAGGCGTTTAAGTGCTCGACCGTGCTTTGGATAAATTGGGCCGTGGCTTCGTTTCGAACGTAGGCGTCGGGTACGGCAATGACGATGTCGCCCGTTTGCGCAAAAGCCGCAGAGATTGTCAGCGTAGAGGCGCAAAAAACCGCCGTCTTGCGTGCAACGGCACCAAGGCGGTTGGCATAGGGAGAAATCCGACAAAAGGAAAGCGACACGTGATACCTGCCAAACATGCGAACGCCCTATTTTACCGAAATTGCGCCTTTGCCCCATGAGCAAAGGCTTCGGGTTGATCAGACAATGACAATGTTGCAT
>CALKKK010000173.1 GCA_937995395.1 uncultured Sutterella sp.
CATTACCGATTCCCTTCCCGATAGCTGGGGTCGCGGTTTGATCAAACGTCTCGGCCAGGCACCCGCCAGAAAAAACGAAATCCCCTTTATTGAAACGACGGACGCCGATGTCTTGGCAGGCGTTACCGACAGCGTTCGTATGGGGGCTTATCGGTTTTCCGAAACGGGTGATGACACGCATGCACCTCAAAATTTTGTGGGCGTCTCTACGCGAGCCCTACCCCGTCAAGGTGATTTAAAGACATTACTTGAACTCGTGGCTTCGTATGAAGCGGGCGACTCGATGTCGGTTCAGACATTATCACCCTTGGTCGAATTCGGAGCGTCTTTGGGCGGCTCCCGCCCGAAAGTGAACTTCGTGGGTGACGACGGCGCGCTTTGGATTGCCAAACTGCCGTCGATTCACGATGAGCGCAATTATGGCGCTTGGGAATACGTCGCCTTTGCTTTGGCTCGCGACTGCGGCATCAAGGTGCCGGAATTCGGACTGATGAATAAAAGTATATTCGCAACCAAACGATTTGATCGTACTTCTGACGGCAAGCGTCGCCATTATTTCTCGACGCGCGCACTTTTAGGCGCACAGAAAAACCGCGAAGCCAGGAGCTACCTTGAAATTTTAGGTTTGATCGAACGTATTTGCGGCAACCGGTCGGATGATATCGAAGAGCTTTTCCGCCGCGTAGTCTTCAAAATCATGATCAGCGACGGGGACGACCATTTGCGCAACCACGGTTTCCTTTTGACCGAAAACGGTTGGAGTCTGGCGCCGGCATTTGACATGACGCCGAGCACGACGAGCGAACATCTGGTGCTCACGTGGGATGAAAAATGCCCGTGCTTTAACTTGAAGGGCTTGATTTCGGCAGCGCCCATTTGGGGTATCGGTGTGGAACGTGCACGCGAGATCGTGGATGCGTGTCGTCAAGCAGTATCGCACTGGGAAGAAAAAGCGCGTGAGGCTGGGCTAACTGAAGATGAAATCAAGGCGATGGCTCCGGCATTCCGATACAACCAACCCGTCTAAAACCTTTTGTACGGCGAGGTGTTTAGAGCCCAATGCAACGCCGCGAG
>CALKKK010000174.1 GCA_937995395.1 uncultured Sutterella sp.
CTAATCCCTTGTTGTGCCAAGGCGAATTTCTTGACTTTGCGGCAATCAAGCCCTCTGACATTACGCCTGCTTTGGATAAATTAATCGATGAAGCTCAAGCCGTCGTCAACCGCGTGACTGAAGATTCGAGCCCTGCCACCTGGACCGATGTGGTCGAACCGTTGGAGACGTCTTTAGGCCGTATGTCGCGCGCCTGGGGTGCCGTCGGGCACTTGATGGGCGTAATGGATACGCCGGAACTTCGCAATGCTTTTAACGAAAATCTGCCGCGAGTCACGCAGTTTTACATTGCTCTGAGCCAAAACGAAGCGCTTTTTGAGAAGTACAAAGCCATTGCGGCAAGCGATACGTTCGCCGATTTGGACGCCATCCGTCAGCGTGTGATCAACCATGAAATTCGCGACTTTAAGCTCTCGGGCGCCGATTTGCCGGCAGACAAGAAAGCGCAGATGAAAGCCTTGGGCGAAGAAGCCGCACAGCTCTCGCAAGCCTTTAGCGAACATCTTTTGGATGCCACCAACGCGTTTACGGTGGATGTGACCGATGTGCGAGATCTCTCGGGCATCCCCGAAGACGTGCTCACGATGTACGCCGAGCAAGCTAAGGCCGCAGGAATTGAAGGCTGGCGCATTACGCTTCAGATTCCCAACTACTTGCCCGCCATGCAGTACGCCACCAACCGCGCCCTGCGTGAAAAGCTCTACCGCGCCTATGTGACGCGCGCCTCCGAATTCGGTGAGCCCAAATTGGATAACACGCCGGTGATTCGCCGTATTTTGGATATCCGTCGTCAGGAAAGCCTTCTTTTGGATAAAAAGAACTTTGCCGAAGTGTCGCTGGCAACCAAAATGGCCGATAGCCCGAAGCAGGTCATCGACTTTTTGAAGGACTTGGGCAGTAAGGCGCGCCCCAAGGCCGTGGAAGACTATGAAGAACTTCTGACCTTTGCCAAGGATGTCTTAAAGCTTGACGAATTGAAACCTTGGGATACGGCGTTTGCAAGCGAAGCCTTGCGCATTCAAAAGTACGCTTACAGCGAACAGGAAGTGCGCAAGTACTTTACGCTGCCCACCGTCTTTGACGGGCTCTTTCATTTAGTCGAAAACCTCTTTGACATCAAAATTGTCAAGGACAAGGCCAGCGTCTGGCACGAAGACGTGGAGTTTTGGCGCATCGAAACTTTGGACGGCCAAAAGATCGCCAACTTCTACACCGATCTTTACGCCCGCAGCACCAAGCGCGGCGGTGCCTGGATGGATAACGACAGCACCTACAAAGTCTTTGACGACGGATCGGTCAGAACGCCGATCGCCTATTTGGTGTGCAATTTCTCCCGTCCGGTCGACGGCAAACCCTCGATGCTCTCGCACGACGATGTCATCACGCTTTTCCACGAATTCGGCCATGGGCTGCATCATATGTTAAGCCGTGTGCCGGTGGCGCAACTCTCGGGGATTAACGGTGTCGAATGGGACGCCGTCGAAATGCCCTCGCAGTTTATGGAAAACTGGTGTTGGAACTACGATACGGTGTCTAAACTCACACACCATGTCGATACCGGAGACGTGTTGCCCGAAGAGCTCTTTAACAAGATGCTTGCGGCCAAAAACTTTCAATCCGGCATGTTCTGCGTGCGCCAGTTGGAGTTTGCGCTCTTTGACATGCTCATTCACGCCGACGATGCGGTTTCGCACGCCGAGGATTTCGAAGCTGTTTTGGATGCCGTGAGAAAAGAAGTTGCCGTCGTGCCGACAGTGGACTACAACCGCTTTGCGCAAAGCTTCTCGCACATCTTTGCGGGCGGCTATGCCGCAGGCTACTACAGCTACAAGTGGGCCGAAGTCTTGTCGGCCGACGCCTTTGCCGCCTTTGAAGAAGAAGGTTTGACCAACAAAGCCACGGGCAAGCGTTGGGTCGACGAAGTGATCAGCCGCGGCGGCAGCCGTGATGCCATGGAAAACTTCAAGGCCTTCCGAGGTCGTGAGCCCTCCATTGACGCTTTACTGCGCCACAGCGGCATTGCTTAATCATAGGCTGAGTCCAATTGCGCCAAAGCCCGGCGAACATCGTCGGGCTTTTCGTCACGATAACATTATCAAACCGAGATCAGTTTACCGACCCCAACCGCAAAACAAAGCGACAAATCTTGTCGATCGCCTTCAGAAGCAGCCCCACTAAAACAGCCGAAACCAATGTTCCCCAACCCACGCCGATAGGATGCCCGGCAAAAACCAAAGCAATCGCAAGTGCCAGAACAACGAGCGAGACATCGTTGGCAATTTTGAGCGTCGGAAACGATTTTTTCGTCACCAAAGACACGGCCAACACAATCCCCTCACCCGGTTGCACAATCGTTTTGGAGCGCACCTGCATATAAATGCCGATCGCCATAAAAAGATTTCCCGTCAGGCTCAAAAGCCAAGCAAACCAAAGTTCGCTCACGTCCACGCGCTGAAACGTTCCCATCCACCAATCAAGCATCATGGCAAAAACCCAAACCACGGGAATTTGCAAAAAGTTGATCGGTTTAAAGCGCGAGCGCAATAGCAACAGCTGTACGGCCACAAAGCCGACATTGATGGCAAAGGTCATTTGCCCGAAGGTAAAGTCCGTCATTTCCGACAGAGTAAAAGGCACGGTGCTAATCGGCGTCGTGCCGATATCGGCAGTGGTCACCAAAGAAATGCCCATCGTCATGATGAGCATGCCGAAAACGAGCAAACACAGGCGAAACGCCCATCCGATCGGCGCCCAAACCGTTTTCACAATTTCCTTGGCATGTTCTTCATCAAAATTTTCCGTTAAACGATTTTTTTCTTCCATCCAAATATCTTCTCCATCCACACAACAACAAACAGGCAAGGAAGTCTCGCTAACGTCCTTGCCTGCTACTTAAATTTCAGCCAAAGGGCTTGTGACGACACCGTCGACAGTCGCGACTTAACCCACCTTCTTCAAAGCCATGTCGACCATGACCTTCACACCGTTACGCAGGTATTCGGGATCAAAGTGCATGTCACGCGCATGCAGTCCCGGTGCGCAACCGGCACCCACGCCGAAGTAAGCGACCTTGGGATGCTTCTTGCAGTTGCGATAGAAGTGAAAGTCTTCGCCGCCCGCGCCACAATCGGGATCGAGGTGATCTGCCCCGAACAAACGCGTAATGGATTCGGCCACTTCGGCTTTGAGCTCTTCGTCATAGACGGCAGCAAGCATAATGGGGCCGGGCAAAGACACTTCGGCCGTCGCGCCGATCGACTCGGCTGCGCCCTTGGCGGCAGCTTTGATCTTTTCAAGGGCTTCACCCATCATTTCGTCCGTTTGCATACGCACGTCAAGTTTCAAAGTAGCCTGATCGGGAATGATGTTGGCGGCCGACGAAGGCGTATAAATGCTCGTGACCTTGCAAGACCACTTCTTGTTGGGATCCATTTTGATGGCGGTGACGGCCAAGGTCACCAATGCGGCGGCCTCGGCGGCGTTCACGCCCAAGTGCGGGCGGGATGCATGCGTGGCGCGCCCCTGAATATCAATCTGCACAAAGGTGCTCGACTGGTGCATGATGCCCGCGCACAAGTGCCCCGGAGTGCAGTCCTGAATCGGACGCACGTGTGCGGCAAGCGCAATTTCCACATCGTCGCAGCAACCGGTCTTGATCACTTCGTCGGCGCCGCGCAGCGTTTCTTCCGCAGGCTGGAAAAGGAGCTTTAAAGTGCCGCGGCGAACCTTGCCGACCAATTCCTTGGCAGTTGCCAGAAGCATCGCCGTATGACCGTCGTGGCCGCAGGCGTGAATGCGCTCGATCGAGCCGTCGGCGTTTTTAAAGGGCAACGCATCCATATCGGCGCGCAACATCAAAACGGGACCGGGTTCGGTGCCTTTAATCACGCCCATCACACCCGTGCCGCCCAAACCGGTCGTGACTTCGTAACCGAGTTCGGTCAGGCGCTCTGCCACATATTGGGCAGTCTTGACTTCTTCAAAGCCGAGTTCGGGCATCTTGTGAAGGTCTTCGCGCATCTTCACGACGTCATAATCAAACATTTCTTTTCTCCCTACTTTTTTCTTAATATCCGAAAAACGTTATGCTTTAAGTCTTATCAAACACAACGAAACGTCCGAAATTTTATGCCTTTTTGGGCTGAGGTTCATCGGTTTGAAACACGACGTTCCAAAGTTGTAACACAGCGTTACGATCGTCCTTGACATCGTCGACGGGCACGCGCGAACGGGCGTCCTCTCCGCGACTCAAACGAATTTCTCGCTGAATATTGCGGTAGTGACGGTAGGCATTGACAACCTTTTCGGCCAAATCTTCGGGAATGAGCCCCAAGCGCGCTGCCATTTCGGTTAAAAGCGTATTGCCGAAGTTGTTCGTCAATTCCGGGTGTTCGTGACTGAACGTGAGCACCAACATCTGCACGATGAATTCCACGTCCACCATGCCGCCGCGATCTTGCTTGACGTCAAAGAGCTCCGTCGAATTGGGATGCCCGTCCAACATTTTTTGACGCATTTCGATCACGTCTCGGGCAACCTGACTGCGCTCGCGGGGCAACATCAAAATGTGCTTGCGCTCGGCTTCAAAAGCTTCGCCCACCGTGGGGTCACCCGCGCAGAAACGCGCACGCGTCAATGCTTGGTGTTCCCAGAACCAGGCACCGTTGCCGTCTTCGTTTCGCTGATAGCGCTTGAACATTTCGATCGAAGAAACGCTCAAGCCGTTTTCCCCGTTGGGACGCAAGCGCATATCGATATCAAAAAGAATTCCCGAACTCGTTTGCATCGTGAGCCAGCTGATCATGCGACGCACGAGTTTGACGTAGTTCATTTCGGCTTCGGGCGCATCGTCTTCGTACAAAAAGATCAAATCTAAGTCGCTTGCGTACCCCAACTCTTTACCCCCCAACTTGCCGTAACCGATGACGGCAAATTTCGGAGTTTCGCAGTGGCGTGTCGGAATCGCTTCCCACGCCAAGCGCATCACCACGGTTAAAACGGCGTCTGCCAAAGCCGAGAGCTGATCGGCCAAGCGCTCCACGCTCAAGCGTCCTTCCAAGTCGGCTAACAGCAGATGAAACATCGCACTGTGGTGCGCATCGCGCAAAATATTGAGTTGCCGCTCGCGATCGTCTCCCGCCGACTCGATTCTTGCCGTCACCTGTTGCACCCAAGCCGTGGTATCGACCGGGGTATAGTCGTCGATACGTACCGCACGCAAGTCCACGAGTTCATCCAACACCAAGGGGTGTTGCGCGAGATAGTCGCCCGCCCAACGCGAAATCGCCAGCATCTTGCCGACGCGCTCGGCCGCTTCCGGATATTGATTGAGTAACGCCACATAGGTAGGGCGACCGATCACGACTTCGAGAAGCTGCAGGTAGCGCTCCAAGACCACATCAGCCGAGACGCTCGAAGCTTTGAGTTTTGCCCAGTCGCCTGCTTTTTGCACCACGCGCATCACAAAACGCGCGAGCTGATCACGTGGCTCTTGGCTGCGCGCCGACAAAAGACGCGAGCGCATCATTTTGAGAATTCGACCGGCCAATTCTTGCGCGGCTTCGATCCCGAAAGCCTTTAAAGTCGTTGCCAAATCGTCGGTGAGGTTTTCTGCGCCCGTTCTCCAACCCGCCGGCCACCGTTCGTCTTCTTCCTTGGGAGCTTTGGTATGGAAAATCCCGTCAAAGATGCCCGAGACAAAGCTTCGGACTTCGGCCAAATGTGCCGTCAACCCTTCGGGCGTCATGCCGAGCATGGCGGCAATGTTGGCAACGACCGCAGGGTCGTTGGCCAACATTTGCGTTTGCTTGTCGTCGACATACTGCAAAGCGTGTTCGACGTTTCTTAAAAAAATGTAGTAGCGGGAAAGCTTCTCGACCGTTTCTGCGGTTAACAACCCTTGCTTGGCCA
>CALKKK010000175.1 GCA_937995395.1 uncultured Sutterella sp.
CCAAGAAGTAAGATTTTTTCTTTCTCTTCTTTGTTTTAAGCCCGAAGTGTCCGTCTTACACTTCGGGCTTTTTTCGATCGGTTGACGCCGTCGGCATTCTTGCCTGACTACATTTGCAAGAACAACACGACGCAACTCATGGCAATCAGAGAAAAGACGACGCTAAGCGAACTTAAGCCCGCCGCCATGGCAATATCGCCCTTGATATAGGCCGTGTAGATCAGACTCATGGCCGGAATGGGCGAGAAGCAAACAAGCATCAAAGCGGTTCGAACTTCGCCTTCAAAGGGCAGCAACCAGTAGGCAGCCAAGGCAAAAACAATGCACACGACCCAACGGTTCAAAAGCAATTTGACAATCGCCCAATATTTCTTGGCGCTCATCGAAAAGTCGATGGACTCCCCGATCATGATCATGCACAAAAACGTGTTGGCAGACGCCCCGACTTGCGTCACGGTTGTCACCGCATCGGGAAACTTCAATCCCACCGAGCTCATCCCCACCACAATGGCAAATGCGACCAACGGGCCCGAGCGCACGAGTTTACCGCCGATCGTTTTGAAAAACGCCCATAAACCGCCCTTTTGCCTGCGCCCCACGACGATGGCATAGGTGCCGCCCGCACTCATCACGACATTGCCCACATCGAACATGCAAGCCGTCAAAAGACCCGTTGTGGGGTAAAAAGCCTGCATAAAGGGCACGGCCATGGGGCCGATCGAAAAGCCGCCGAAATTTAATAGCGAAAAGTCCTTGTACGTTTCGTCCTTTTCTCGACTGGTGAGCACAAAGGCATAGAGCAAAAACAACAAGTTCGTTGCCAGCCCCAAGCCCGCAATCAAGAGCATGGTGCCCTCGATTTTGACGCCGTTTAAATTCGTGATGATGATGCAAGGCAGCGTCACATACAACACGAGCCCGCTGATGGCATGAAAGGCTTCGCCTTTGAGAATGCCGCAGCGGCGCAAGACGGCGCCCAAAGCGATAAAACAGATAAACGCCGCGATTTTTGCCAGTGTAATTTCCATCTTTTGCGTGCCTCCCTTTGCACGCAATGTGTCGATTGATTTTTAACTTTCTCTCTACTCAAATCGGCGGTGTTTTAATGTTCGTGCGGGTGCGCGTAATCGTGACGATGTTCGTGCTCGTGTGCGTGATGATCGTCGTCATCTTCGCGCACGGCGATGTAATTGACGGCCCCTTCTTCGATTCCGGTTTCGGCGATGGTGTCTTGAGCCATGCGATGCACCTTATCGTAAGGCCCGCGCATCACCACCGTTTCCACGCACTTGTGGCGCGAAACGTGCACATGCATGGAGCTGATCACCATCGAGTGATGATCGTGCTGCTGCTCCACCATTTTGGACGAAAGGTTTCTGGCGTGGTGATCGAACGTATAGCTCACGACAGCCACGCACTCTCCGTTTTGTTTTTCAAAAGCATTTTGCGCGAGCTCGCGACGCAACAGGTCGCGAAACGCCTCGGAGCGATTCTTGTAACGTCGCTCTTCGATTAAGGCATCGAACGCTTGGGCAATATCGTCGTCTACTGAAATCGTCAGTCGTTGCATAAGTTTGACCGAATGGAATTGTTAAGATAGAAATTGTAGTCGCGTTTTCCAAGCGCGTCTCTAGCCACTATTGCCGAGGCACATTCCGTCATCGGAATGGTAAGCTTTTCCCATCGGCAAAAGCCGCAATTGCCCCTCACCCGACTCTCATGCTATTTGACCCGCTCACCAAAAATCGCACGCCGACCGTCATCGAAGCCGCCGCCTTGGGTTTTACCTCAAGTTTGGGGCCGTTGTCGGCCAACACCTACGTACCGGGCTTTCATCGCATGGCCGAAGACCTCGCCACCGACTTTATCGGTATCGAACAGTCTTTGACGGTGTATCTCGTTGCCTTTGCCCTGTGCTCGATCTTTGCGGGCACCTTTTCCGATACGCTCGGGCGTAAAAAGACGCTCGTGGGCGGCATGCTGATTTTCACGGTGGCCAGCATCGGCGCCATGCTCTCTACGCATCTTTTCACTTTGTGCCTGTGGCGCATCGTACAAGGTGCGGGTGCCGCCGTCGGGCAAGTCGTGACGCAAGCCATTGTGCGCGACCGCTGGAGCGGAGCGCATGCCGCGCGCATGAACGGCATGATTGCGATGTTTTTTGCAATTTCGCCTGCCATCGCACCGGTCATCGGCGGTTGGATCATTGCCGCTTCGAGTTGGCACACGGTCTTTATCTTTTTGGCATGTTATTCGGCCGCCATTGCGCTTTTCGTACTGTTTGGCGTTGCCGAAACATTGGATCCCGCCAATAAGGGCTCGTTGCGGTTTTCTCAAATTTTGGCGGGCTACAAGCTGGGCTTTACCCACAAAGCGTTTATGGCAGGTGTCGTCAGTCACGGCTTTTGCTTTATGGGCGGCATTCTCTATACGGCAGGTGCCGCGGACTTCGTCATTACGATCATGCGGCTCGATGTCGACGAATTTGCCTGGTACACGATTCCGACCGTGATCTTTACGCTTTTGGGCTCCTGGGGCTCGGCCTACGTTCTCAAGCGTTTGGGCGCGCGTCCCATGGTCTACAGTTTAAGTTTCGGTGCTTTTGTCGTTTGCGGCTTCATGGCGTTAAGCGAATACTTTGTCGAATCGCACTACCCGTGGGCGTTGCTGTGCCCCTGCTTTTTCTGGTTCGTTTGTTCGTTATTGCGCCCCGTCATGATGGCCATGAACTTGGACTACTTCCCCAAAAACAGGGGGCTTGCCGCATCCATTCAGCAGTGCTTTGTGACGGCAAGCTTTTCGGTTTGCGCCGCCCTTTGGGTGCCCTTGGTGATGGGCTCGGCCTGGAAGTACGCTTTAGTGACGGCTTTTTGCTCCTTGATGGTCTTCTTTTTCTGGATCATATCCATGCGTTTGCGCCCCGAAGCACTTCAAAAGGCCGACGTTGCCGAGAGCTTCAAGTAGCCGGTCGGATATTCGGGCAAAGTCCGTGTAAATTTTCTTTTGCAAGGCACGAAAATTACGGTCAGGATTGTAAAATTTAAGGTTATGAAACCGATAACTCTGACCACAACGTTTGTGTTTGCTGATGAGGCACAAACGCAAGCTTTTGCTATGCAAATTGCCCGTGCGCTCCAAGACAAGGCCGACGACGTTGCCCGCATTGGATTCAACCTGCGCCTGACGGGCGACTTGGGCGCGGGCAAGACCACCTTGACCCGTGCGTTGTTGCGCGCCTTGGGCGTGACCGGGCGCGTGCGCAGTCCCACGTTCGAGCTCGTGGAAGAGTATGACGTTTTGGAAAACGTGCACTTTTATCACTTCGACTTTTATCGCTTCGAAGACCCGATGGAGTTCGAAGAAGCCGGTTTTCGCGACATGTTCGGCGCCGGCTGCATCACCGTGTGCGAATGGAGTGAAAAAGCCGGCGTTTTTTTACCTGCCGCCGACATCGAACTGACCTTGACTGTTCAGGGGACGTCGCGCCGCGCCGTATTGTCGGCACAAACCGAAATCGGGCAAGCTGTTGCCGATGCTCTTGATGTTGAGGTTATCGATGTCCAAGCTTGATCTGACTCGCCGCGATTTATTGCTCGGCGCAGGCGGTGCCGCCGCAACACTTTCTCCGTTGTCGGCACTGGCAGCCGACGAACTCAAATTGCGTCTGTGGTCCGACGACGACAACACGCGTATTTCGATCGAGTCCCCGAAAAAACTCGACTTCAATCACTTTTTGTTGCGCAACACCAAGCCATATCGTTTGGTGGTCGACATTAAAAACCAGCGCTTGACTGTGGGACTTGAGCGCGGCATCAAGAGTTTGCAATTAAACGACGCGTTCGTGTCTTCCATTCGTCCCGGACAATTTAAAGACGATACCTTACGTTTTGTTTTTGACTTAAAAAATGACGTGAACGCCGAAGTTCACTACGCCAAACCTGTTGCCAACTATCAACACCGCATCATCTTGACGTTAACGCCCACCAATGCCGACGTCATGAAACGAGTGATCGACGAATCCGGCAAAGAGCTTCAAGCTACCAAAAAGCCCGAAAAGCCCAACACCGTTAAAGAAACGCAAGCCAAGGCCGAACCCAAGCCCAAACCCAAAAAGTCTTCGGGTAAAACCGAAACCCTGATTGTGGTGATCGATCCCGGTCACGGCGGCGAAGATCCCGGTGCGGTGGGGCGCAAAAAGACCTACGAGAAAAACGTGGTCTTGGCCATCTCCAAAAAGTTGGCCGATCAGATCAATCGCACCAAGGGAATGCGCGCCATCTTGACGCGCAATCGCGATGTATTTTTGCCGTTAAGCAAACGTGCGGCCGTGGCCGTCAAAGAGCACGCCCACATCTTCGTGAGTATTCACGCCGATGCGTGGATCAGTGCCGATGCTCAAGGCTCGTCCGTCTTTACTTTGAGTACCGGTCAAGCCTCTTCTTTGCAAGCCCGCTGGCTTGCCCAGAGTCAGAACCGCGCCGACGAAATCGGCGGCATTACCGTCAAAGACGTCCCCAAAACAGCGCAAAGCACATTGGTCGACTTACTGGCCGACGTGAAACTTCGTTACGGCATTCAGTTGGGCGACTTTATTTTGAAAGAGTTGTCCAAATTGGGACCGTTGCACAAGTCCTCGGTCGAATACGCAGACTTTGCCGTTTTGAAAGCCCAAGGCATTCCGTCGATTTTGATCGAAACCGCTTTCATCAGCAATCCCAAAGAAGAGCAGCGTTTGCGCAACTCGAATCATCAGGCCAAATTTGCCAAAGCCATTTATGACGGCATCCGTACGGCCGTCAAAAAAGACTCGTCGCTCGTGCGACCGTCTTAACCTTTAGGAACAAAGAATTCATATGCCACTGCCCAGTGCACCCAAAAAACTCGGCGATCGCGTCAAAAAGACCGAATTCGGTCTCAAGAAAACCCAAACCGCCAAAAAGCCCCCCGTCAACATTCTTGAACCGACCGATCGAGTGATCGACATTCCGGCCGATGTCGTGACCGAAGCGCCGGCCGGCTCGGCAACCAAGGCCACTTCTGCACAAAAGACCGTTCCAGCCAAAGCCAAAACCAAGTCGAAAGCGACGGCGCCCGAAGTCAAAGAAACGAAGCCCGTTGAAATCCCGAGCAACAAAGAAGGCCTTGCCGAAGTTTCCGAAATCCTTGCCGCCAACTTGGGTGCAAGCCGCCTGCGCAGCCCCAGAGGAACTGCCGCCGCATTAAAGCCTCGTTTGTTCGTGCTCGATACCAACGTGCTGTTGCACGACCCGACGTGCTTGTTCCGATTCCAAGAGCACGATGTGTTTTTGCCCATGATGACTTTGGAAGAGTTGGACAATCACAAAACGGGCACAAGCGACATCTCTCGCAATGCGCGCCAAGTCACGCGCACCATCGATCAGCTGGTCGAAGCTGGTACCGACTCCATTGAAAAGGGCGTGAACTTAAACGCCCTGGGCAATATCGAAGCCCACGGCAAGCTCTTTTTCGAAACCAAGGCGCTTTCGGGAGAGTTGCCGGAAAGTCTCCCAAAGAACAAGGCCGACAACATCATCATTGCGGTTGTCAAAGCCTTGGTGCCGTTGCATCCCGATAAGAGCGTAGTGCTGGTCAGTAAAGACATCAACATGCGCATCAAGGCCACAGCCTTGGGGCTGGATGCCGAAGACTACTTTAACGACAAGACGATCGACGATACCGACCTTTTGTATGCCGGCCGCACCGTTGTCGATAACGTCTTCTGGGAAAAGGATGTCGAAAACTTAAAAAGTTGGATTGTCGACGGACGCACTTGGTACAGCTTCACCGGTCCCTTGGCTCAGAAACTTACCCGCAACGAATTCGTGGCCACCGCCGACGGCGGCTTTGCCGCGCAGGTGAAATCGGTTGAAAACGGCACGGCGACGCTTGCCACCATTAAAGATTACGTGCAGCCGCGTAACGGTGTTTGGGGCATTTGCGCACGCAACCTCGAGCAGTCTATGGCTCTAAACCTCTTGATGGATCCGGAAATCGACTTTGTGACCCTTTTAGGCCAAGCCGGCACCGGCAAAACCTTGATCACGTTGGCTGCTGCCTTGACGCAGACCTTGGACGAACGTCGCTTTTCCGAAATCATCTTTACGCGAGCCACAGTGAGCGTCGGTGAAGAAATCGGCTTTTTGCCCGGCACCGAAGAAGAAAAAATGACGCCTTGGATGGGCGCATTGGAAGACAATCTCGAAGTGCTTAACAAGTCCGATCGCTCTACGGGCGACTGGGGGCGAAGCGCTGCCGCCGACTTGATTCGCAGCCGCATTCGCATCAAGTCCATGAGCTTTATGCGCGGGCGCACGTTCTTAAACAAGTTCGTTATCATTGACGAGGCGCAGAACCTTTCGCCCAAGCAGATGAAGACCTTAATTAGCCGCGCCGGTCCCGGCACCAAGATTGTGTGTATGGGCAACATCGCTCAGATCGATACGCCCTACTTGACGGAAGGCTCCTCGGGCTTAACGTATGTGGTCGAGCGCTTCCGCGGGTGGGAGCATGCCGGTCACATTACCTTGCAGCGCGGCGAACGCAGTCGATTGGCCGATTACGCAAACGAAGTGCTGTAATTAAAAAATTCAAACGAATTTTTACGGGCGAAGCACCTCAAAGACGCTTCGCCCGTTTTGTTTCTTGCTCTTGTTTCTCAAACCATGTAGGCAAAGATCATGATGCCGATCATGGTAAAGGACAAGGCCAGTTTAATCGCCGTTCCCGCCAGCATCCCGACCCAGGTCGCCCAGCCGACGTTGGTGGCGATGCGAAGATCTTTTTTAGCAATATATTCGCCCACAAAGGCGCCGATCAAGGGCATAAAGAGAATCCCGAAGATCCCCATAAAAAGTCCGAGGATGGTGCCCACAAGGCTACCGGCAAGGCCGTACTTGGAGGCGCCAGCCTTTTGTGCGCCCATCGTCTGCGCCACCCAATCCACGGCAAAGCCGACCACGGTCAAAATGCCCAGAATCACCAAAGTGATCCAAGTGATTTCTTGGTAATCGTCTATAAAGGCAATGATCCAAGCCCCCACAAAGATCATGGGAATACCGGGCAACGCCGGAATGACGGTGCCGGCCACCCCCACGGCGATCAGACACACGGCCACGGTCCACAGACCGATATCCAACCAAGGGATGCTGCTCAAGGTTTCAAGCATTGTCGTTATTCCTGTTGTTTTGGGTTATTCGCCAAGCCCCGGCGGTACATCGACGTCTTCGGCCAGATTGTCAAAGCGCGTAAACTGACCGTCAAAGCGCATGTTGATCGTGCCGGTCGGACCGTTACGTTGCTTGCCGATAATGATTTCGGCCACGTTAGGATCGCCCGTTTCTTTGTTGTAAACCCAATCGCGGTAAATAAACATGATGATATCGGCATCCTGTTCGATAGCGCCGGATTCGCGCAAATCGCTCATCATGGGGCGCTTACTCGGTCGTGCGTCCACCGAGCGGTTCAACTGCGAGAGCGCAATCACGGGCACTTCGAGTTCTTTGGCCAAACTCTTCAGCCCACGAGAAATTTCGGAAAGTTCCGAGCTGCGGTTTTCGCTTGAAGTCTTGGAGCCTGAGCCCGACATCAACTGCAAGTAGTCGACCACGATCAAGGCCAAAGGACCGGTTTTACGTACCAAACGGCGTGCGCGCGAGCGCAGTTCGTTGACAGTCAATCCCGGGGTATCGTCGATATAAAACGGAGCCTTGCTCATCATGTCGACCGTTTGCGTAAAGCGTGCCCATTCATGATCTTCCAAACGGCCGCGACGCATTTTTTGTGCATCGATACGCCCGACGGAGCTGATCAGACGCTTAGCCAACTGCACCGAGCTCATTTCCATAGAAAAGACAGCCACGGGCATTTTTAGCGAAAGCCCGGCGTGTTCTGCCATATTCATGGCAAAAGACGTTTTACCCATAGAGGGACGGCCGGCAATAATGATCAAATCGCCTTTTTGAAGACCCGCGGTCATTCTGTCGAGAATCGTAAAACTCGTGGGTAACCCGGTGACGTCGTCGGAACTTTGCATTTCCTGCAACTGCTGCAGTTCGCGCGTGACATCGGCCGCCAAAAGGTTTAAGGGCTGAAAGCCGCTCTTACCCTTGTTGGAGCGCTCGTCGATGGCAAAAACAGCTGCTTGCGCCGCATCCAACAGTTGCGGCACGTCGGCGCCTTCGGGCGACAAAGCAGACGTGGCAATACCTTCGCCGGCGGAAATCAACTGACGCAAAATCGAGCGATCGCGCACGATTTCGGCATAGCGACGAATGTTGGCGGCAGCAGGCGTGGCGTTGACCAAACTATTGAGGTAGGGAATGCCGCCCACTTCCTGAGCCTTGCCTTCGGCTTCGAGTTCGCCGTAGACCGTCACGATATCGGCAGGGCGCCCGGCAGAACACATCTCCTGAATCTTTTCATAGATGATGCGATGGTCGCGCCGATAGAAGTCTTCGGGCAACACGACGTCTGCCACCAAATCAAAGGCATTGTTATCAAGCATCAAGCCGCCCAAGACGCTCTGCTCGCTTTCAATGGATTGAGGTGGACGGCGCAGTGCCGCAACTTCCGGATCGGGAGACTCCAGGGGGGCAAGCCCCGCAATATCGATATCGTCTGTCATAGCAAACTCAAAAGTGATTTCTTCGCGATAGGTGGGAGAGGAATATTAGCCGATTTCGCCCTCTGTCATTTGCAGAAAACGTATCGAAATTTTTCCCAGACGACAAATGCAAAAAAGCCGGAAAAACACCTCGATGAAGAAGTGTTTTGTCCGGCTCAATCAGGCAAAGCCTGAGGCCCTATTAGGCTTCGGCAACAACCTTCACGACGATGTCGGCCGTGATGTCGGTCAACAAGCCGATGGTGATGGTGAATTCACCCACGGACTTGATGGCGCCGAGCGGCGTACGAACCTGGCTCTTCTTGATCTGGAAGCCGAGCTTGTCAACAGCTTCGGCGATGTCGGCGTTGGTCACAGAACCGAACAAACGACCGTCCACACCGGCCTTGCTGGTGATTTCAATGGTCTGGCCATTGAGCTTACCGGCGACTTCCTGAGCAGCAGCGATACGATCGGCCTGAGCCTTTTCGAGTTCGGCGCGGCGAGCTTCGAATTCGGCGATGGCAGCCTTCGTAGCACGCTTGGCGTGACCCTGAGGAATCAGGAAGTTACGAGCATAGCCGTCCTTAACCTTAACGACGGCACCCAAATCACCGAGGTGATTGATCTTTTCGAGAAGAATAACTTGCATGATTAACGGGTCCCCTGATTGTCAGTGTAAGGCAACAAAGCGAGGAAGCGAGCGCGCTTGATCGCGGTGTCGAGCTGACGCTGGTAGTGAGCCTTCGTACCGGTCAGGCGAGCCGGCATGATCTTGCCGTTTTCCTGAATGAAGTCGCGAAGGGTGTCGATGTCCTTGTAGTCGATCTGTTCGACGTGTTCAACCGTGAAACGGCAGAACTTCTTGCGCTTAAAGAGCGCATTCTGTTGATTGGCACGGCGGGGCTTGCCCTTACCTTTTGCACCAAAAGCCATTTTTCAACTCCTAATCTTTGAATTCCGTGATATGTACGGCCAGTCTTGAGCTTCTCAACGAGCGTGTGGCAAAAAAGCCTTTCATCTCGATTTGTTGTCCTGCAGTCAGAGCGTTCAATCGAATCGCTACATCGGCAAAGGACAAAGCCAGAAAATCGAATTCAACCTTTCGTTCGGCGCCTGCTTCAAACTGCGTGCCGCAGTAATGAAACACTGCTTCAAACACCGCAATGCCTGCCGGCGTATAGCGCAACTCTTTCTTTTCGATCAATGTTGCGCGGATTTGAACATGATTGACCGGTGTTTCCACCCGAAAACTCGACCCTACAAAAATATTTGTGAATTAAGCCTGAGCCGGAGCTTCTTCAGCCTGTTCGGGCTGGGCTTCGACGGCAGCCTCAACGGCGGCCTTCTTGGCTTCTTCCTTTTCAACAATCTTCATCATGACGGAAGGAGCGGTTTCGGCCTTCTTGGTCTTGACGACGAGGTGACGCAAAATGGCGTCGTTGAAACGGAATCCGTTTTCGATTTCAGCAAGCGTGGCGTCCGTGCATTCGATGTTGAGGAGCACGTAGTGAGCCTTCACGAGCTTCTGGATCGGATAAGCGAGCTGACGACGACCCCAGTCTTCGATACGGTGAATCTGACCACCCTGTTCGAGGACGAGGTTCTTGTAACGTTCGATCATCGAGGGAACCTGTTCGGACTGATCCGGGTGCACGATGACGCACAATTCATAATGACGCATTGATTCCTCCTTACGGAAATAAGCCACCCGAGCGTCGTATCGGTGTGGCAAGGATACGAAAGCTCGTGATTTTATCGACTTTTCCTTGAAAAATCAACAATCTCACGATCTTTTTTGAAAAGAATAACCAAAACGCCTTGTTCGGGCGCAAATAGCAAAAAACCTCAACATCCCACTTTTCGATCTCGGGATTGTCGAGGTTTATGCAAACTTGTCAATGGTGCCGGTGAGAGGATTCGAACATCCGACCTTCGCATTACGAATGCGCTGCTCTACCAGCTGAGCTACACCGGCATCTCCAAGTTTTTATTCTCAAGACTGATGTCCTGAGAAATGCGCATTTTACACGAGTTTTGAAAATTTGCAAGAGCTCGAAGAAAAAATTTTCCACGAGCTCTTGTTCTCGTATCTGGTGCCGGTGAGAGGACTCGAACTTCCGACCTTCGCATTACAAGTGCGCTGCTCTACCAACTGAGCTACACCGGCATCGGGAACGCGCATTTTACCCGATATTTTCCTTGATGAAAGCCTTGATGCGATCGGCATCGGCTTCCATCACGACCACCTTCTGAGGCTTGTCTTCAATGCCGACGTAAGAAGCCGGCACCTGCGGATCGACACCCACGGCTGCGTGCATAGTTTCGGCAAACTTGGCAGGCAGTGCCGTTTCCAATGCCAACATCTTCACACCTTCGCGCTTCTTTTCACGCGCGGCCTTGATGCCGTCTGCGGTATGCGGATCGACCATGAAGCCATCTTTGCGATAAAGCTCGGCAATCGTGGCCAAACGGTCGGCATGCGTGCTTCTAGCCGATGTAAAGCCGCTTTGGCGCACGGCAAAGAATTCGGATTCGGTGAGCGTAAAGCCGCCCTTTAACGCCACCATGGTCCAAAGTTCGTTGATGCGACCGGCGTTTTTGCCCACGATGTCGTAGACATAGCGCTCGAAGTTGCTTGCCTTGGAAATATCCATCGAGGGCGAGCTCGTCACATAAGTGTGTTGGCCGTCGCGCACGCGATAGGTGCCCGTCGTAAAGAATTCGTGCAACACGTCGTTTTCGTTGGTCGCAACCACCAATTGCCCGATGGGCAAGCCCATCTGCTTGGCAATCCAGCCGGCCAAGATGTTGCCGAAGTTGCCCGAAGGCACCGTCACGTCGATGACTTCGCCCGGCTTTTCGGTCACTTCCAACCAGCCCTTGAAGTAGTACACGACCTGAGCGGAAATGCGCGCCCAGTTAATCGAGTTGACCGTACCGATATGGTTTTCGTTTTTAAAGACTGCATCGCGGCTGCAGGCCTTGACAACGTCCTGGGCATCGTCAAAAGCGCCCTTGACGGCGATATTGAAGATGTTGGCGTCGTCCAACGAATACATCTGCGCACGCTGAAATGCACTCATGCGGCCTTCGGGCGAGAGCATAAAAACGCGAATGCCCTTGCGAGAACGCATGGCGTATTCGGCAGCAGACCCCGTATCGCCTGACGTAGCGCCCAGAATATTGAGTTCACCGCCCTTTTTAGCAAGCAGGTATTCAAAGAGCGCACCCAAATACTGCATGGCCATGTCTTTAAAGGCCAATGTCGGGCCGTTGCTAAGCTGCAGCAGATGAATGTTGCCGCCATCGATCGCATGCACCGGCGTGATCTTCGAGAAATCTTCCCCTTCTCTGCCGTTGTTGTAGACGTCTTCACGATAGACACCTGCGAGCAATTTCTTCAAATCACCTTCGTCGATGTCGGTCGCAAAACGGCGCAACACTTCGAAAGCCAATTCGGCGTAACTTAACTTGCGCCAGCTTTCCAACTCT
This sequence comes from uncultured Sutterella sp., assembly GCA_937995395.1. Lineage (GTDB taxonomy): Bacteria > Pseudomonadota > Gammaproteobacteria > Burkholderiales > Burkholderiaceae_F > Duodenibacillus. The sequence goes on from CALKKK010000175.1 coordinate 12,119, forward strand.
GCGCTTTCCACTTTGGGATATTGGCGCGGCAAGAACAAACCGCCGTCGGCCGCCAAGCCCTTTAAAACAATGTCGCTATAGCCCGCGTTTTCGTCTTCGCCGCGCGTAGACACGTAGGTCATGGGAATCATGTTTTTTCTTTCCTTATCAGTTCAATTCTTCTTTTCGAAGCATCACGACCTTGCCGTTGACGCTTTCAAGAGCTTCGATCGATTCGATGGCTTTACGCACATTTCCTTCGCGGGTGCTGTGCGTCAGAATCACGAGTTCGGTACGCCCTTCCAAAGAGGCTTCTTTTTGCAGCATCGTTTCAACGGAAATACCGTTATCGGCAAATATGCGCGTGACGTCGGCCAAAACACCGGGCTTATCCACCACACCGATGCGCAAGTAGTAAGAGGTCACGGTACGGCCCATATCGAGCCACACCACGTCGTTGAGTTTTTCGCCCAAAATCGGATGCGGACGCTTGCCGCTGGCAATCAACTTCACCACATCCACTAAATCGGCCACAACCGCAGAAGCGGTGGGTTCGGCACCGGCGCCGCGCCCGTGCAACAAAACGGTACCCACGGCGTCGCCCTTGACCACAACGGCATTCATCACGCCTTCGACGCTGGCCATCAAGCGGCGCATCGGCACCAACGAGGGATGCACACGCAATTCAATCCCCTCGTCCGTGCGCTTGGTGATACCCAAAAGCTTAATGCGATATCCCAAGCTTTCGGCGTACTTGATATCGACGGCAGAAAGCTTGGAAATGCCTTCCACGCTGGCAGCCTTATAGTTCACGGGAGAGCCGAAAGCCAAGGCGCTCAAGATAGTGATCTTGTGTGCGGCGTCCTGCCCTTCGATGTCAAAGGTGGGATCGGCTTCGGCATAACCCAATTTTTGCGCTTCGGCCAAAGCATCGGCAAAGCTTGCGCCCGTTTCGCGCATCGAAGACAAAATAAAGTTACTCGTACCGTTGATGATGCCCACCACCCATTCGATACGGTTGGCCGAGAGCCCTTCGCGCAAGCTCTTGATGATGGGAATGCCGCCGGCAACGGCAGCTTCAAACATCACGGTCACTCCCTTGGCATCGGCTGCGGCAAAAATTTCGTTACCGTGCAAAGCCAGCAGTGCCTTATTGGCTGTGACCACATGCTTACCGTTGGCAATGGCTTCCATAATCATGCTCTTGGCAGGCTCAATGCCACCCATCACTTCGACAACGATGTCGATATCCGGATCGTTGACAATATCCTTGTAGTCGGCAGTGACGACAATGTCGTCACCCACCTTTTGTCGAGCACGCTCCAAGTTACGGCAAAGGACGGTTTTGACCGACATGGGCAAACCGGTCTTTCGCATCAACTCGTTGCAATTGCGTGCTAAAACATCAAAAGTGCCGCCACCGACCGTTCCGAGTCCGGCGATACCGATTTTGATGACGTCTTTCATTGGGCGTCTCCCTGTGATTGTTTTATAGACGGTTCGAGCCGCACGAAACGAAGTTGGCGCGGCTCGTTTGAGAAAAAATTATTGTTCGCTAGGCAGTTTGTAGTGACGCGGCTCGTCCGGATTGATCAAGCCGTCTTTTCTAAACATCTGCTTGATGCCGTGCAAAGCCTGACGAGAACGGAATTCGTTTTCGATCAAAGCGATACGCACATGGTCGTCCCCATACTGTCCGAAACCGACACCGGGGCTCACGGCCACCTTGGCGTCTTCGAGCAAGCGCTTACTGAATTCGATGCTGCCCAAATGACGATACGGTTCCGGAATCTTGGCCCAAATGTACATGGAAGCCTTGGGGCACTCCACGGGCCAGCCGAGTTCGTTTAAGCCCTTGACCATCAGATCGCGGCGCTTCTGGTACTTCTGACGTACTTCTTCAACACACGACTGGTCTCCCTCCAGGGCTTCGATAGCCGCCACCTGCAACGGCGTGAACGTACCGTAGTCGTGATAACTCTTGATGCGAGCCAGCGCATGTACCAATTCCTTGTTGCCGACCATGTAGCCCAAACGCCAACCTGCCATGTTGTACGACTTGGACATGGTAAAAAATTCCACGGCCACGTCCTTGGCCCCCGGTACCTGCATAATCGAAGGTGCCTTATAGCCGTCAAAGCAAATGTCGGCATAGGCCAAATCGTGCACGACCCAAACGTTATAGCGCTTGCCGAGTTCGACTACTTTGGCCAAAAAGTCCAAATCGACGCACTGAGCGGTCGGGTTGGACGGAAAACCCAAAATCATCATCTTGGGAGCGGGCACCGTTTCGACGATAGCGCGCTCCAACTCTTCCAAGAAGTCCACGCCCGGAATCATCTTGACGCTGCGGATGTCAGCGCCGGCAATGATGGCGCCATAAATATGAATCGGATAGCTCGGATTGGGGACTAACACCGTGTCGCCGCGATCGGTACAGGCAAGCATCAAATGCGCAATGCCTTCCTTAGAACCGATCGTGACAATGGCTTCGCTGTCGGGGTCGATTTCCACGTCGAAATTGCGCTTGTACCAATTGCTGATAGCCTTTCTCAGACGAGGAATACCACGTGAAGCCGAGTAGCCGTGGGTATTGTCTCGACTTGCCACTTCGATCATCTTGTCGACAATATGCTTGGGAGTAGGACCGTCGGGATTGCCCATCGACAAGTCGATAATATCTTCGCCGCGACGACGCGCCGCCATCTTAAGTTCGCCGGTGATGTTAAATACGTACGGCGGCAGTCGCTTGATGCGCGAAAAATCGGAATTCATTTTTTATTTCTCCAAGCTATCGAAAATTTATCCGGCGATCTTTGCCTCGAGACGATCTCAAAACATGTCGCTAAATGACTATTACACCACGTTTCGGCGAAGTTTGGCGCCGACCTAGTTCTTTTTCCTCGTTTTTCTTTGTCCAATTCTGGTTTTTCTCAGAAGCAATGGTGCAAAATACCTACAATGCACTTTTTTTTATGAGGTAACCATCATGGCTTTTGATGTGGGCGATAAAGTCGACACCGTCGTCGGTACTTCCACTTTGGGCGAATTCAAAGTTGCGGATCATGCCGGTCACTATTTGGTACTGTATTTTTATCCCAAGGACAATACGTCGGCCTGTACCGTCGAAGCACGCGACTTCACGGCTGCCAAAGACGATTTTGCCAAGGTCAATTGCGACATCGTCGGTGTTTCGCGCGACACCGTCAAGACTCATCAAGGCTTTTGCACGCGCCAAGAGCTCACGATAGAACTTGTGAGCGACAAAGACGAAGCCCTTTGTACGGCTTTTGACGTTATCAAGCCCAAGATCATGTACGGCAAGCCGTGTCGCGGCATCGTACGCTCGACCTTTTTGATCGATCCTACCGGCACGATCGTTAAGGCTTGGCGAGGCATCAAAGTTCCCGGTCACATTGCCGATGTTTTGGCCGAAGTCAAATCTCTTCAAGGACTTTGACCTCTTTTTTTTATCGTTAGCAGTAGGTACCTCTTTCATGACAGTTGCATGGCAAAGCATTCCGGCCCGAGGTCTTGTTAAAAGCGTCGACGAGAACAATCGAAAAGTCGTTTTGAAGCGTTTGAACGCCGCGCTCGGAAAAGACCTCACCGAAAAACTTCTCGCCAATGATCTCATCGCTTTGATAACCACTTTTGACGGTCTGGGCGCTTTGTGCGCCGGTGTCGGCAAAGGCATCATTCCGATGGAACGCACGTGCCTGTTTTTGCGACCGCACAACGCGCTTTATATCAATCTGGAGCAAGCCGAAAACCCGGCACTCATTGCCCAAGTGGTATCGACGTTGGCTTTCGATACAGTCGATAGCCGTGACCCGTACTTTAAACTTTTCATGGATGCGGCGGTGCATCTCACCATGAGTTCGGCAGACGTATACTTTGATCCGCTTTCTCATCGCGACGCCTACGAAAAGAGCGCTCGCATCCGAATTCGTCAAGAGCTCGATCGTCTGCCGATGACCAAGGCGTTCCTCGAGGACTATTGGTTTGAACATCACGAGGGTGCCGTACGTTTGCCGTCTCAAAGCAAGTGCAAACTGCCCAAAAACTTCAAGACAACCGACCCGAGTCTCATCAAAGAAGAGGAGTTGATCAAATACTTTTTCGGCAACATCTACGCATTTGCCCAGACCTGCTCACAACGCCAATCCGGCAAATTCGACATTTCAAAAGCGCCGGTTGCACATATTCGTTTGGCAAGCCTCGCGAAGCTCTCGAATGCAAAACTACCGACGACAGCCCAGTTTTTCGGCAAAAACTTCGATAGAAAAAATCTCGATGCCTCCTGTGTCTGTGCCTATCCTGCCGATCTCGGTATGGTCAACGACAACGCCAATCCGCGTCAGGTATGGACATTGGATACCGAAATGAGCAATTTCGATTGGGCATCCTTTTTCCTAAACAGAGAGCAGCCCGTCGAAAAACGCGAGATAGGCACACCGTCGGTTTTTGCCACCGGCATCGTCATGGCTTCGCACCGTCGTAGAAAAGCTTCGGTCGATGTCGTTTCTACCCACGAAGTCGACATGACGAATATGCTCAATCGTACGATCAATTTCCTGCCCTTCGTTTCGTGCGAAACCGAGCCTTTAACGGCGCAAATCGTCGAGTGCAATGTCGGCGAAACGCTTGATTGGGCCTTGCTGTCATTGCACAGTCCCAAGTATGACTTAAGTTTCCAGGCTCTCAACACATCCTGGCTTGCCCAGTGCGACAAACTCGATGCGTACACCGACTATGCCGTCAACTTGGCGTTTTGGGCCATGTCGGCCAAGCTCCCCGACGACGACGGCAAGAAAGACTTGGTACGCATCAAAAAGGCCGGTAAGGTTCCCGAATACTATGTCTCGTGCAAGATCACCGAAGTTTTTGAAGAAAGCTTTATCGAAGACGTGAGCTTTACTGTCTTTACCGCCAAACCGCGCTCGAAACGCCGTGCTTTTCCCGAACTTACCGTGGCACTGAGAACGAGCGACTTCGATACTCTTGAACTCAAAAAAGGCAAAGCGGTCACATTAAACGGCATCTTTTTGGTGACGGACGTTAACGGCCTCAAATACTACGACATCGACATTCCGGAAGTCACGACCGAAGTCCCCGGCGTTTCCCCCTTGGCCATGCGCCGACACTTCAATCAAGCCGTTGCCAACGACGTGATTGCCCCCGAAGCCGCCACAATACACTTGGGACGACGCGTGACTGAAATCGCCGCTCACAACCGTCACTCCAAGGGCTTTTACGAGGCCTTGATGACGGCAGCCGCCTACGGACATTACGAATCCTTAAAACTTGTCTCACACCTTTATGAAGAAGCGCTCGATCGCCGAGACAACCTGAAGAAATATGACATAGACTTCGTCATGGACTGCGAAGGCAAGATTCTCGAGCGCTTCCTGCGTCTGTGTCAGATGAGTTGCCAGACACCTTTGGAATTTTTGGCTTTTTCCTCGACACAATGGCTACCGACGCCCGACGACATTCGTCAAAGGCTCACACGCTATTTGGCTTTGGCGCAAAACAGCGGCATAGCCTTTGAAGAACTCGGCAAACAGTATCGAGGCGCTCGCGCCTATGACAAGATGGAGCCCAACGAACTTGTTGTCTACCGCGGTTATTTGGCGCGCGCCGTTTTCGAATGCGAATATTACCCGGCCGTCAAACCTTTGATAGCACTTTATATGTCAGGTGCAATGCCCTATGTGACGATGGAAGAGTCGATCGGCCTGATTCTCAAATTGGAAAAGAATTACCTGCCGGCTCGTTGCTGGTTCAGCGGTCTGGTGCTGATGCAGGGGAGATTCTTTGAAAGCACCGATGAAGAGATTTTCGAGGCGTTCTTAAATGAAGCGCAATTCGGCTCTCCCATGTACGTACGAGACTTTGCTTGGTTTCTGTTGACGACGGCCTCCAACAACTTGGATAGACCAAAGAAATGGGCACTGTGCGGTGCCGCACTCTTGCGTTGGCTTGCCGATTATCATCAATGCCCGCTTTACAACAACGATCCGCAGGCAGTCGCCAAAATTTTGGATCGTTTGGGCGTCAAGCACAAACTTGCCTCCTTTGATCCATGGAAGTATTTGGGCGTGCCCGAACCCCACGAATCGACGCCGCTTTTAAAGTGCGTGCGTCCGGTAGGCTTCCCCGATTTCCTGCACATGATCTTTGTGCAGAGCCTGATCAACTACACCGCAAACGATAACGAGAACGATCCTCAGATCAACTCTCGCCTGACTTCGGTATTCGACTTTTTGAGCAAAAACTCAAAAATTGTTTACGGTCCCGAGATCAGCACGGCAAAGACACCCGTAGACCGCCTGCGTAACGCACGCCTTCTGACCTACGACAGTCACAACGGCAACGAGTGCGTCATGGCTGAGTTACCGACCGAAGACGGTACCTGGCTGGGAGAAACTGTCAGTCCCGTCTTTGCCCAAGGACTTGAGATCGACGCCAAACTCATCGGCGGTGTGACCGACATCGGGCTTTGCAACGGCGTGGTGACGGCAACGGTCGACGGAAACGATACGCTCAACTTCTTTGAGCCCTACTGGATGACAAAAGCCCCCACCTTAAGCGTGGGCGACCTGAATCGCATTTCGTTTTACGGTTTGGGCGAAGTCAAGCGCTACGACCCGATGTTGGCACTCTTAACAAGCCAAACGTCTCCCAAAATGAAGCACATTGAGAGCATCGACGATCGTACGGCGCAATACTTAGCCGTCACGACCGTCAAGAGCATCAAACTTGATGCGGTGGAACTTGCGGGCGTGAGCTTTGCCAAAGTTGTTTTGGCTTTAAACGACTTTGTACCGACTAAAGCCAATCTCGCACTGCCCGTCTATGTGCCCATGAGAGTGTTGGATACCGACAAAGTCAAAGCGCGCAGCGAAGTCGTTGCCGTTTTTGAGTTGTTCGGTTTGATCCAAGAAAACGAAGTCGATCCGGATATCGACTTCGGGCCGAGAACGATCAATTGATGTCCTGCCGGTTCTAATTTGACTTTGAAAAAAAGCCGCTCGATATCAAACTTATCGAGCGGCGTTCTTGTCAAGCCGCAGCCTTTTGGCAATTGTGCCGATTACTTCGCGTAGTCGTCTGCCAAAAGCTTGCCGGGATTGAGAATTCCCTTGGGATCGAGTGCCTTTTTGATACGCCCCATGACTTCGAGTTCCAGGGGGTTCTTCAACTGCAGAAAGTGGGCGCGCTTAAGCTGCCCGATCCCGTGCTCGGCCGAAATCGAGCCGTTATATTTCTGCACGACGGCATAGACCGTTTCACGAATCCCCTCTTCGTTTTCAAAAGCGAGATTAGCCGGAATCGAGCCGATGTTAAAGTGCAGGTTTCCGTCGCCCAAATGTCCGAAGACGGAAGGATCGATCCAGTCGAAGCGTGCATTCAAAGCGTCCAAAGCATATTTCACAAAGTCGGCGATCTGACTGATTTCGATACTGACGTCATTATGGAGGTTTCCGCCCACGTGCGCATCGGCACTGGGAATCGATTCGCGAATCGACCAGAAGTGACGGCTGTCGGCGACCGAGTTCGAGAGAATCGCGTCGACCACATAACCTTCTTCAAAGCTCTTTTCGAGAATCGCTTCCAAAGGATTGGTTTGCGGATCGCGCGAATAACTCAGTTCCACTAAGCACCACCAAGGCGCTGTACTCACGTCGCCCGGTAAACCGATCGCATCGATTTGCTCGGCCACGCGTTCGATGCACTTGGCCTGCATCAACTCGAATCCGGTCAGCGCAGGCCCCGTGGCGGTTTTCACGTCGCTCAAGAGCCGATAGGCGTCTTCAACATTTTCCACACCCACCAAAGCCGTGTAAGAGGCTTGCGGCTGTGGGAAAAGCTTCACGACGGCACGCGTAATGACACCTAACGTTCCTTCGCTTGCCATAAAGAGGTGTTTGAGATCGTAACCCGTATTGTCTTTGCGAAGGCCGCGCAACATGTTCAGCACTCGGCCGTCGGCTAAAACCACTTCGATACCGAGCACCAAGTCGCGCGTATTGCCGTAACGCAAAACGGCGGTGCCGCCCGCGTTGGTGGCCAGGCACCCGCCCAAGCAAGCGGTGCCTTCGGCAGCAAAGCTCAACGGGAAAAAGCGCCCGGCACTTTCGGCCGCTTCCTGCGCCTTTTCCAAAACAAGTCCTGCCTGAACCGTCATGGTGTCGTTGACCGCATCAATAGCTTCAACCTTGTTCATGCGAGAAAGCGACAACAAAAGCGCCGTGCCCGAAGCGTCCGGCGTACCGCCCCCGACCAAAGAAGTGTTGCCCGACTGCGGTACCACAACCGTGCCGGTGTCGTAAGCCCATTTCATCACGCGAGAAACTTCGTCGGTATCGGCCGGGCGCACCACCGCCAACACTTTGCCGTGAAAGCGATTGGTCCAGTCGACCAAGTAGCCTGCGGTGTCGGCGTCTTCGGTCAAAACATTGGCTACGCCCACGATGGCCTTGAGTTCTTCGATTGCTTGGGTCTTGTCCATTTCTTTTCTCAGTATCAGTCAAAAACGGCCTTGTTTAAAACAAAGCCGCGAAGTATCTCTCAATTTTAAGCCGCTAAGGCGCAACCCGAAAGCAGAGCCAGAATGCGGTCGCAATGATTGACTGCAGGACGCACGAAGCTGGCGTCGTTGGCCGTTGCCGTCACGGCTCTGGGCTTAGCGGCCTGCGCCTTGGTGATGCGCACCGTACCGTCGTCGCCAATAGAAAATTCGACGGCGGAGTCGCCTGCAGTCAATCCCAAAAAGTCGCGCACATTCTTCGGAACTGTCACCTGGCCTTTGATTGTCAAACGATTGCTCATTTTTTATCTCCTATTTAGCCGTGTTTGTCGGTAACTTCTCTTTTTTGTCACCGATCGGGCCCGGCAATTCGGACTTAAATCCGCCCGGATAATAAAAAAGGTCGCCTAAACCATTTCGATTCAGACGACCTTGTCGACACCCGTTTAAGTTGCTCTTGATTGAGCCGCATCCGCTTATTGAAGCGTATCCACCTTGCCCGGGTAGGCAGGTTGGCTTGAGGTAATACCTCAACTCGAAATGTAGGGCTTATCTTACACAGTCAAAAGACTTTGCACAATAAGACACTCTACCTAAAAATACATCCTTATTGCGCTTCGGGAACCAATTTTTCCACGCCGCCCATGTAGGGACGCAATGCTTCGGGCACCGTAACGGAACCGTCGGCGTTCTGGTAATTTTCAAGCACAGCCACCAAGGTACGACCCACGGCCAATCCAGAACCGTTCAAGGTGTGCACGTAGTGGGTCTTGCCGTCGGCATCCTTATAGCGCGTTCCCATGCGGCGAGCCTGGAAGGCTTCGCAGTTGGAGCAAGAGCTGATTTCGCGATAGGTGTTCTGAGCAGGCAACCACACTTCCAAGTCGTAGGTCTTGGCCGAACCGAAGCCCATGTCGCCCGTGCAAAGGAGCACCACACGGTACGGCAGACCCAACTTCTGAAGGATGTCTTCGGCATTGGCCGTCAACTGTTCGAGATGTTCGTAGCTGTCGTCTTCGCGAGTAATACGCACCATTTCGACCTTGTCGAACTGATGCTGACGGATCATGCCGCGGGTGTCGCGACCATAGGCACCGGCTTCCGAACGGAAGCAAGGCGTATGACCGGTCACCAAAATCGGCAATTCGCTGTTTTTGAGCATGCGACCGGTCACGGAGTTTGTGAGCGTCACTTCAGCCGTCGGAATAAGGTACAAGGGATCGCCCTTACCTTCCTGACCGCCCTTTTTGACTGCAAAGAGGTCTTCTTCAAACTTGGGCAACTGACCCGTACCGCGCAAGGTCTGAGCGGTCACGATATAGGGCGTGTAGCATTCGGTGTAGCCGTGATGAAGCGTATGCTGATCGAGCATGAACTGAGCCAAAGCACGATGCAAACGAGCCACCTGGCCCTTCATATAGCAAAAACGCGTGCCCGACAACTTGGCGGCGGTATCGAAATCCATGCCCAAGGGAGCACCCACGTCGACGTGATCCTTGACTTCGAAGTCAAACGTGCGCGGCGTACCCCATCGACGCTGTTCGACGTTGTCGCGTTCATCGCGGCCGGTCGGAACGGATTCGTGCGGCAGGTTGGGAATGCTCATCAACAAGTCTTCGAGACGTTCGCGGATGCTGTCGAGCTGCTGGCTCAAGGCGTTCAACTTTTCGGGAATAGCTGCGGCTTCGGCCATGAAAGCGGAAGCGTCGCCGCCCGACTTCTTGGCGATGCCGATCTGCTTGGAGAGCTGATTGCGCATGGCCTGAAGTTCTTCGGTCTTGGTCTGAACTTCTTTGCGTTCGTTTTCAAGCGCGTTGAATTCCTTTTCGGGGAAGTCGAAGGGACGCGTCTTCAAGCGAGCGATGACTTCGGGAAGATTCTTGCGCAACTGATTGATGTCGAGCATTTCGATGCCTTATGTAGAAATAAAAAATAAAACAGATCTGTAGAGCAATTTGACGCTTTGACACGCCAAATTGCTCGAAATTCTTTCTCAGGCTTTTATCCCTTAGGGAACAAAGCAACAATTTATTGATTTTACCACTCTGGCAGTACTCGGGAATTTCGTCGGATTGGCGAAAAACCCCGAAACAGCCAAGATTGTGGGCGAAAAACATCATTAACGCTTGCGCGCTTTGCCCTCTTCTTTGGCTTTACGATTGAGTTCGCGCAAATGGCGCATTTTTTCAGCAATCTTGATTTCCAACCCCCGATCGGTTGGCTCGTACCAATGACGAGATTCCAACCCTTCGGGCATGTAAATTTCACCGGCGGCAAAGGCTTCAGGTTCATCATGGGCATAGCGATAACCGTCGTGGTAACCGAGCTCGGCCATCAGCTTGGTGGGTGCATTTCTCAGATACATCGGCACGGGTCTGGAGCCGTCTTCGCGAATGAAGCTTCTGATCGAATTAAAGGCGTTGTAAACGGCATTGCTCTTGGGAGCAACGGCCAAATAGACCACAGCTTGCGCCAGAGCCAATTCTCCTTCGGGAGAACCGAGTCGCTCATAAATGTCGGCTGCGGCAAGCGCAATATCGGTTGCTCTCGGGTCGGCCAATGAAATATCTTCAATGGCCATCCGTACGACGCGACGCGCGATGTAGCGCGGATCGCAACCGCCGTCCAACATACGGCACATCCAATAAAGAGATGCATCCGGATCGGAGCCGCGTACGCTCTTGTGCAATGCGCTGATCTGGTCGTAAAAGTTTTCGCCCCCTTTGTCAAAACGTCGCAATGTCGAAGGCAGAGCCATGCGCAGGAATTCGTCGGTGACTTCCGTGAGCTTTCTGTCGCGCGCCATCCCGAAAGCCACATCCATGGCATTGAGACAACGTCTGGCGTCGCCGTCTGAAAGTTCGATCAAAATGGAACGCGCGGCAGGCGTCAAAACCATATCCGAAAACTCTTTGGCAAGCGTTCTGTCAATCAACTCGCCCGTTTCTTCGGCTGTCAGACTTTCCAGAACATAAACGGCCGAGCGAGACAATAATGCCGAATTGACTTCAAATGAAGGATTTTCGGTCGTAGCGCCGACAAAGATAAAAAGGCCGGATTCTACATGCGGCAAAAAGGCGTCCTGCTGGCTTTTGTTGAAGCGATGCACCTCGTCGACAAAGACCAACGTCGGACGATCACTTTGCGCCATGTGCATCTTGGCTTCATCGACGGCATCACGAATTTCTTTGACGCCCGAGAGCACGGCAGAAATGGCAATGAAGGGCAAATCGAAGGCGTCTGCCATCAGACGCGCCAAGGTGGTTTTACCCACACCGGGCGGCCCCCATAAAATCATGGAATGCGGACGCCCCGTTTCAAACGCGACGCGAAGCGGCTGCCCCTCGCCCAAGAGTTTTTTCTGACCGATGACTTCATCAATGGTACGCGGCCGCATGCGTTCGGCCAAGGGCTTCAATACGGGCTTGAGATCTTTACCCGCAACGCGCCTGACGGGCTTGCGCACGACGGACTTGGTTTCAGTCGCCTTGGGCGTCTGAATCGGCATGTCGGAAAAAAGATCACCGTTCATCATGAAAAATCTCAAGAGTCACCAAAAGATAAAGAGCCACAAATAGCAGGGGATTCGATCATACCACGCCGAGGGAATTGCCAAGCGCAGAAAAGACAAAACCCTCGACACGGTTAAATGTCGAGGGTTCTGCTTAATTTAAAAGCCTGGCAGTGACCTA
>CALKKK010000176.1 GCA_937995395.1 uncultured Sutterella sp.
AAAATTTATCGGCCGCGACTTTTGGATGTTGCGGCCGATTTTTTCGTCTCTTTGCTAAGCAAAAGTACCTACTTGCCGCTACAATCGCACGGCCAATTGACAGTGCGGCGGGCTCTTGTGCCGAGCACGACCGCTCATCTCTCAATCTTTCTATAAGGAATTTGAGCATGGAATTTCTCGAATTTGCCATGCTTTTCGTTGCGGTGCTTTTGCTGATTTGCAAGCCCGAAAAGGAAAAAGCTGCTTGGTGGCTTACGATCGTAAGCTGGTTTGTCGTTGTCTGGATGTACGTCGGTCACGTGTCGACGGCCATCTTCGGTATGCCCAACATCTAAGGAGGAGAAACAAATGACTGATTATTCTCTTCCCGTAAACGATCGCGACATCCGCAAGGCCAAGACCTTCTACGACCTGATTTGCTGGGGCGGTTTGTTGATCGTCCTTTTGCCGGTCGGTATCGCCAACGTAATTTTGGGCTACTTCTTGGGCGACAGCCCCTGCACGCTTTGCTGGGGTCAGCGCCAACAGATGGCCTATATCGGCGTGGTGGCTCTTTTTATGGTGCGCTACGGCTTTAAGCCCAAGTATTTGGCCACCATGCTCGTGATGGCAGCCATGGGGCTGTATTCGAGCTTCCGCCACTTCGGCAACCACGCCGCGCGCGACGTGGGTCAGGGTTTCGGCTTGGACATTTTCGGCATCCATACCCAGTTCTGGGCCGAAATCGTCTTCTGGTGCGTAGTGATGCTTTTTGGCCTTGCCGTGTACTTCGCTCCGCGCTTTGACGCTTTAGTCGAAGAATTCAAAGGTAAGAAGTTCCGTCCGTTGACGAGCTTTAACAAGGTTGCCTTCATCGTTGTGGCCGCCATCATCGGCTCGAACACCTTCCAAGCCTTGTGGTCCACCGGCGTTCCTCCGTTCTGGGGTCAGGGCTCTCCGGTGCGCTTTTCCTTTAACCCGAAGTATGTGACGTGGTCAGCCGACAGCTGGCACGGCATGTGGGCAGGCATCAACTTCCTTGGCAAGCGTGATGTGAAGGATCCGGACTTTGCCTATGCGCCCAACACCGCCAAACTCGGCTTAACCTGGGATCACTCGGCAGATAACGCTCCCGTAGCTTTAAACGGCCGCCTGACGCAAAAAGAAGTGCGCCCGATCGAAGGCATTACTTCTGCCGTCAATACCTTGGCCATGATCAACGGTCAGTATTTCGCCGCTTCCAAGTACGATTTCTGGGCCTTGGACAACACTCTCAAACCCGTCGTTTCGGCTCAGATGGATCCGTGGTTTGACACCAATGTGTTGGACATCGTGGGTATTACGCCCTACAAGGACGGTTTCGTTTTGATGGGCACCAACAAGTCCATCTTGCGCGCTCGTTTGAACGACAAGGCCGATGATGTGAAGGGCTGGGCCAACTTTACCGAAGGTCGTACGAGTGTCGAAGCTCTCGGCGGCTTCGGTCGCGCCCGCATCGATACGGAACGCGCCAAGTTCTCTTATGTGCACGCTTCGGCTACCGACGGCCGCTATATCTTTACGGCCACGGTGCCCGATAACAAGAATAAGAAAACTTTCGTGATCTCCAAAGCGCTCATGAGCGACTGGATGCTGTCCGGCGAATTCGTTCCCGCAGCAGATCTTAAGAAAGACCGCACCTTGGGCGAACTCTACGTCACGGGTATGGTTTACGAAAACGGCAAGCTCTGGGCTGTTTCGAAGAACTTCAACGTTTTGCTCTGCATTGACGTTGCGGGCGAAAAGGTCGAAGCCGCTTACGGTCTTCCGGCCGAATTTACCGACATCCGCGGTTTAGTCAAGCGCGGCAACTTGTTTGACATCGTCGACAAGAATCGTATCGTGACTTTTGAATTGGCTCAGTAATAGTCTCGGGCGAGCCACGACAATTGGCAGGTTCGCCCAAACTTGAGCCATAAAAAATTTCGGGTTGCTTGTCGTCAAAACAAGCAACCCGATTTCTTTTGAAGCTATTCGGCGTTGTCGTCAGTGCGCGGCTTCCCAGTTGTCGGCCACCCCCACTTCGGCAATCAAGGGCACGGACAGTTTGGCAACGCCTGCCATCAATTCGGGCAACTTTGCCTTCACGAGCTCGATTTCATCAGAAGGCACTTCCAAGATCAATTCGTCGTGCACCTGCAAAATCATGCGGCTCTTAAGCTTGTTTTCTTCCAACCAATTTTGCACCGCCACCATCGCCAACTTGATCAAGTCGGCGGCCGTGCCCTGCATGGGCGCATTGATGGCGGCGCGCTCGGCAGCAGCTCGCACGGGCGCGCGCGAGCTTTGAATGTCGGGTAGCCACAATCGACGTCCGAAGGCCGTTTCCACAAAGCCTTGAGCATGCGCCAAGGCGCGCGTATTGGTCATATAGCTTTGTACCTTGGGATAGCGGGCAAAGTATTGCTCGATGTAGCTTGAAGCCACGCCTCTGGCCACGCCCAAGTTTTGCGCCAAACCAAACGCACTCATCCCGTAAATCAAACCGAAGTTGATGACCTTGGCCATGCGACGCTGATCCGGCGTCACCTGATCGAGATCGACGCCAAAGACTTCGGCTGCCGTCGCTCGGTGAATGTCTTTGCCGTGCATAAACGCATCGATCAAGCCGGGATCACCCGAAATATGCGCCATGATGCGCAACTCGATTTGCGAATAGTCGGCCGAAACGATTTGGCAACCTTCGGGCGCTACAAACGCTTCGCGGATACGGCGCCCCTCGGGGGTACGCACCGGAATATTTTGCAAATTGGGCTCCGAACTTGCCAAGCGTCCCGTGACGGCCGTTGCCTGACCGAACGTGGTGTGAACGCGACCGTCTTTGGCGTCAACCATCTGCGGCAACTTGTCGGTATAGGTGCTCTTTAATTTGGCAAGCGACCGGTACTCTAAAATGAGTTTGGGTAACGGATAGTCTAAGGCAAGTTCTGAGAGCACTTCTTCGTCGGTTGAGGGCGTGCCGCTGGCCGTCTTCTTTTTAACAGGCAATCCGAGCTTTTCAAAAAGAATCTGGGCGAGTTGCTTGGGGCTTGCGGGATTAAATTTTTCGCCGGCAATCTCATAGATTTTTTCCATCAAGCCGTCGATGCGCTCGCCCAATTCGGCACTTTGCCCTTTGAGCTTTTCAATGTCGAGCAACACGCCCAGCCGTTCCATTTTGGTAAGAACCTGCATCACGGGCAATTCGACGTCGTGATAAATCTTCGTTAAAGACTCGTCCAAAGCCAAGCGCGTCAACAGAACCGACGCACAAGAACGCAAGGCGGCGGCGCGGCGCGTCATCAAGCTCGCCGCATCGGCAAGCGCCGTCGTCGTTGCCTTCACGCGGCTTGCGCCCTTACCCAAGAGCACTTCCGTGTCGTCAATCACGGTCGAGATGCTGCGTGCGGCAATGCGCCCCAAATCGTGCTTCAAATGCGCTTCCAAAACGTAGCTCATAAGCATCGTATCGTGCACAAGGCCTTTGACGACAATGCCGTCGTTGGCCAACACATGCATGGCGTACTTGGCGTCTTGAAAGACTTTTGGGGCGTTACTTTCAAACCAATCCTTCAAAACGGTTTTGAATATGGCAACATCGGCGTTTTGCGCATTGTCGTGTCGCAACGGCACGTAAACGGTCTTTAAAGGCGTCACGGCAAAGGCAATGCCTGCGGCCGTATCGCTCATGGGGTGCGCAACATCGGTCAAAAGATCGACGGCAACGGGATTGACGGCGTCAGCCACGCTTTTGAGTTCTGCGGCCAACACCTTGAGCTCTTCTTCGGTCACGGCCAGACGCACGTCGCCTGCCGGAACCGATTCGGCCAAAGTTTGCGGCTGCGCTTCATTGGGAATGGCGCCGAACAAATCGGCTTGTGCGGGTACGGCGGCAGGGGTCGCTTTGACAGCAGCTGCGGGTTTGGCTGGTTTGGCTTTGGCGGGCGTGCGCCTTTCCCAGCGCACGTAAAACTGCGTGAGTTTTTCGATGTCTTCCGGTCCGATCACGAGTTTTTCAACCGGCACGTCCACAGCGACTTCGCAGTTGATCGTTACCAAACGCTTGGCAATATCTAAAAAAGGAATGCCGGCTCTCAAGTATTCGCCGATTTTGCCCGTAATTTCATCGGCATGCGCAATGACGCCGTCGAGCGAGCCGTATTCGCCGATCCACTTGGCGGCAGTTTTGGGACCGCACTTGTTAATGCCCGGCACATTGTCGACCTTGTCTCCCATCAAAGACAGATAGTCGATGATCTGTTCGGGCCACACACCATACTTATCAAAAACGCCCTGACGGTCATAGCGCGTTTTGCTCATGGTGTTAATGAGCGTAATGTCCTCGTCGACCAACTGAGCCAAGTCCTTGTCGCCCGTGGCGATCACCACTTTCATACCTTGTGCTTTGGCGCGCTTGGCTAAAGTCGCCAAGACATCGTCTGCTTCCACGCCTTCGATTTGCAATAAGGGCCAGCCTTTGAGTTTGACCATCTCGAAAATGGGCTCAATCTGCACGCGCAACTCGTCAGGCATGGGCGGACGATTGGCCTTGTAGTCCGGATACATGTCGTGCCTGAAATTTTTGCCCTTGGCATCAAAGACGCAGGCGGCATAGTTAGGTTTGACGATGTCGCACACGTTTTTGAGCATGCCGTTAAAGCCCTTGATGGCACCGGTGGGTTCACCGTTGCTCGTAGCCAGAGGCGGCAGGGCGTGAAAAGCACGGAATAGATAATTGGATCCGTCAACCAATAAAAGCACAGACATGGCGCATCTCTAAATTCAAAAAAGTGCGAGCATTTTACCCGAGGGCGTCGAGCCTATTTGCGCAAAACTTTTTTGTCTTTCTTTTGGTCACAAATCCGCGGTCGGAATTTGCCCGATTTTGTG
>CALKKK010000177.1 GCA_937995395.1 uncultured Sutterella sp.
CGACGCATGCAACTCTTCCATGGTGTTGAAGTTGTCGAATTCGCTCAAGTCGTCGAACTCCACCCACTGAGCATGCATGGACTCGAGCCAACCGCGAACACGATGCTCACCTTTGGCTAAAAACGTTTCGATGTCTTTTTCCGTTTCTTTTCGAATCATCATAAAGACAGGTTGCTTATAACCCTGACTGACGGCTGCGGCACATTTCAGACTCGGGGCATCAACAAAGGCTTGATACAGCTTTCGCACGTAGTCCTTGCCCACATAAGGACTGTCGCAAGGCGCCGTGACAAAAAACTCGGCCTGTGTCGCCGACATCGCAGACAGGATTCCTACCAAGGGGCCGGGATAACCTTCCAACTTATCGGTCACAACGTCAAAACCCAACGTACGATAATTTTCCAAACTGCGATTGGCGCTCACCACGATTTTGTCGACCTGAGGTTCGATCGCATCAATCACCGTTTCAACCAATGTTTTATCTTTAAAGGCAACAAGACCTTTGTCCACGCCCCCCATTCGCGTCGCGGCGCCGCCCGCCAAAATCACCGCACAGATCTGCGGTTTTTCTTCCGTTAAGCCTTTTTGTGTTTGCATCGTTTGAGTCCTAAGCCTTTTTATCCATGTGGCAAAGTCGGTTTTGCCGTATTATGCCCCTATTGTTTTTTCTTCACCGTCTTTTCATTTCATTATGTCGAACGCAGCACAAACCCTGACCGTTGATCAGGCACGAGAATACATCATCGAAAACCTGCCGCGCATGCCTGCCGGCCAATACGTGCTTTTGCATGAAGCATTAAACCGCGTCTGCGCAAAAAAAGTCGTCAGCACCTATCAAATTCCCGCCTATGACAACTCTGCCATGGACGGCTACGCCTTCAAGTATGCAGACGCCAAAGCGTTGGGCGACGACACCGTCACGTTGCCCGTCATCGGCGTGAGCCTTGCCGGGCAACCCTACCACGTCAAAAAGACCGACCCTGTCGGCGCTGTGCGTGTGACGACCGGCGGCTTTGTACCGCCCGAGTACGACACGGTCATTCCCTACGAAAAGACGCAGTTTACCGACACGTCGGTCACGTTTGATCCGGCTGACATCAAAAAAGGCGCCAACATTCGCAAGGCGGGCGAAGAAATCAACAAAGGCGACGAAATCCTCAGCGTCGGCACGCGACTCAATCCGAGTCACATCGCCCTTCTGGCTTCGGTGGGCGTGGATCGCGTCATGGTGTATGACCGCTTGAAAGTGACGTTGATTGCTACCGGCGACGAACTCTCCGAACCCGGTCACCCCTTGTCCAAGTGCGGCGTTTTCAATTCCGGCGCGCACGGCCTCATTGCGCTTTTAACCGGACTCGGTTGCGACGTTCAATATGAAGGTATCGTCAAAGACGATCCCAACATGGTGGCTTTGAAGCTGCGCCAAGCCAAAGAAAACGGCAACATCATTCTCATTACCGGGGGCGCGGCCGACAGTAGCGCCGACTACGCGCACCAACAACTTGCGCTTTTGGGCGAAATCGCACCTTGGACGATTAACATGCGCCCGGGGCGCCCCATGCGTTTTGCCAAACTCGGCTCCAAGCCGGTGTTTTTGTTACCCGGCAACCCCGTGGCCAGCTTTGTCACCTTCCTCGAGTTTGCCGCCGGTGCCATCCGCTACATGCAGGGACAAACCACCGACCTGTGGCCTCGGACGCAACGCGCCGTGGCCGGAGTCGACATCAAAAAGAAAAAAGGGCGTGCCGAATTCATGCGCGGCAAACTCACCGGCTACTATCAGGCCGCGCCTGTGGTCGAACCCTTGGGCAATCAAAGCTCGGCATCGTTTACGTCGATGTCTCAAGCCGAAGTCATTATTTGTCTTGATGCCGAAGACGACCTCATTCACAAGGGCGATCGCGTCAAAATTCAGATGTTAAGCGCCGTTTACTGATCAAGCCTTTGACTTGGTTTTATGAAAAAAACGCACCGCTCGAAACCGAGTCGGTGCGTTTTGTTTTGGTGTCTGACTCACGCAAACTCAATGCTCGGACTTGCCGACCTCGCCCGTTTGAACTTCGGACGGGATTTTGTCCCAAGAAGGCGTTTGATGCCTGCGCTTGGCATCAAACCTCAAACCGCGGCGCGGCCCGCGGCGCACACGAACCTGGGGTTCCGGCAAAGGCTCGAACGTGACGCTGTCGAGCTCTTCGGGCAACGGTTCTTCGCCTGCTTGCTGCATGGCAAAGAGATCGCGCGGATCGATTTCGGCCTCGCGAATGATGTTGCCTTCCAAATCGACGATGCCTCGATACCCCACGGCACGAACGACCATGCCTTTATAGGTGCCGTAGACGCGATCTTCGTGTTGGTGTCCGTGAAAAAGCCAACGCACACCCAAGTTTTTTGCCAAACGATCGATGGTGTCAAACCCTTTTTTATGACACCCCGCGGCTTCATGCGTCACCAGTACGTCAGCATGCTGCTTGGAGAGCCCCTCGTAAACGCTCGGAAAAATCGACGAGCGATGGCGACGCGGCAAGCCTCCTCGCCACAAATTGGCTTTGGGGCTGCGACGCACAAAGCTCGAAGCCGAGCGATAGTTGGGCTCTTCGTCAGGCATCCAAATTTGACCTCTGAATACCCCGCCGAGTCCGGCAATACGAATGCCGGCAACACTGCCGACTTTGCCGTGAAGGTTGTGACCGGCCAAAGGCCCATGCCAAAGCCGATCGTAAAACTCCTCGGTATCGGTATCGTGATTGCCTGGAATCCACCAAACTTCGGTCAATTCCATAGCACGCTTGAGCAACACGCTGATATCGTCGTGCGGTTGCAAGTCTCCCAGCAACACGATCGCATCGGGTCGATATTCCTCGACCGTGCGATTGATGTATTCAAATTCGCCATGCGGATCGCCGCAGAAAAACACTTTGGGCAGCGGACGGTTAATCTTCTTCGGTATGCGATTACTGAAGTAGCGACGACGGCGATTTTTACGGGAAACGCTCGATGATCCGTTCGAACTCATTGTGCGCCGTTGACGTCGTACTTTGCGAGCGCCGCTGCCAGCTCTTGTCGTACGTAGTCTTTAAGCGTTTCAGGCATCACGACCTTGGCGTGGCTGCCTAAACCGATCACGCGCGTAGCGAGTTCCGGTTCCTTGGCAAAAGGCACTTCAAGCGTCATGGATCCGTTGTCATGGAAAGTCGTCTTTTGATCCTCATGCCAAACTTCGTTACGAACGTAAGGCGTCATCACTTCGTCGACTTCGATCACGGCCGTCTGACGTTCTTCCTGCTTACCGGAGAAAATGCCGTAGGTGCGATCAAACTGCTCTTCGATATCGCGCATGGCCACGACCTTGCAACGCTTGGTCAGGATTTCGGCAGCACGAATGTTTTCGATTGAGAAAGTTTTCAGAGAGTCCGTCGTATGGCACCATGCTTCAACATACCAACGGTGGCGATAGTTAACCATACGCAAAGGACTGATTTCGCGATCGCTTTCGGTACCGCGCGTACGCGTAAAGTAAGTCATGCGCAAGCGACGACGCAAGCTCAAAGCCTGGCCGACGGCATGAAAATACGGCAATTCGGGTGCTTTGAATTGCGGGTTGATCACCTTGACACGACGCAACAATTCCTTGACTTCAATCTTTTCGGCCATCACCAAAGAGAGCAAACGCGCTTTGATGGGACGCATTTCGCCGGCCAACAAACTGCCCGGTTGTGCTTCGAGCTTGTCAAACATCTGATAGACCGTTAACAAAACCGTCATTTCGTCAGGTGTATACCAAGCCGCCGGCAGTTCAGGTCTGAATTTGGCGATCTTTTTGCTCGTGGCCTTGGTTTCGTGCGAATAGTAGTAGCCGTTTTGTGCGCGCGTGTAAACGATCGGCGCACCGAGCTGATCGCGCAAATAGCGCAAATCTCGTTTTAGGGTCGGTGCGGAGCATTGAACTTCCTTCAGAAGGCGATCAAAATTGACCAAACCTTCTTTCTGAAGCAGTTCGTCAATCAATGCCAGTCGCATCGAAAAAGACAAATTGGATTTCATAATAGAAAAATTCCCAAAAATTCAAGTTGTAAGCATTATATTGCAAACTACCTAATTCCCCACAGGTGTCGGGGAAAGTTGGGAAATGTTTCGATTGTTGATCTCAAAAAAACGCCAGAGGCCGATTCTATTCAATCGTCGTCGGGACGTCTGTATGCCATATCGAAGGCAATCCGTCTTTTAACGTGTGTCAGTTGTCGTCGCGCAAAACGTCGACACCGTCCGGAATTTTGAAGGCAAAGGTCTCGGACGAAAAAGATGCTTGCGTTTTCACATCGGTGAGCTTTAATTCCGTCGTCTGCCCGAAATGATCTTCCAAACGCATGGCGGCAATGGTGCCCAAGCTATCAAAGCCGATATGAATGCGACTGTAGGTCAAGTCTTCTTCTTTCGGAACGGCCAGAACCCAATGAAGCCCTTGATCGTCCTTTTCGTTTTCCAAGTTGAAAAACGCTTCGATATTACCCTTTCCGAACAGCACCGCCGCAGGCGTGGTCGAGACGGTTGTACTCAATTTTTTCACCGTAACCTGATTGAGATCGGGATCCCAAATCCAAAGACTCGATCCGTCGGAAACAATGCTTTGCGGATAGGGCTTGACGATGCGCCAAACGAACTTCCCCGGGCGCTCGAACATAAAAACGCCGTTAGCCGTTGCCTCGACGGGCTTACCCTCTTTGTCCAGAATGCGTTGCGTAAACTTGCCTTCGGCCGCCTGCGTTTGACTTGTAAACGCCTTTAGGAATTCAATGGCGTTTGCCGTCTGCGCCGCCCAAACGCTTGTCAAAGACAAAAGACCTGCGGCCGCTACAGCCGCGCTCATCAATACACGTCGCTTCACAGTGCGCCTCCGTCGCGTTTGACTAAAATTTCGCGTTTACCTGCCGGATTGGGTTTGCTGACAATGCCTGCGGCTTCCATGCTTTCCAACAAATTGGCGGCTCGGTTGTAGCCGATATTGAGTCGGCGTTGTACGTAACTTGTCGAAGCACGGTTTTGTTCCAAGACAATGGCCACGGCCTGATCGTAGAGCTGATCGCTTTCGCCGCCGCGACGCCCCCCGAACAAGTCGCCCGTCTCTCCCGTTGCCATTTCGGGTTCGGTGACGGCGTCGATATATTCGGGTTTACCGAGCTCTTTGAGTTTTTCCACCACGCGCAATACTTCGTCTTCTTCAACCATACAGCCTTGGATACGCTGAGAGGACTGGCCCGGGCGCTTAAAGAGCATGTCGCCGCGACCGAGCAATTCCTGTGCGCCGTTTTCATCCAAAACAACGCCGCTGTCGAATCGGCTGCCGACTTGAAAGCAAATGCGAGCAACAATGTTGGCCTTAATCAGAGGCGTAACGATATCTACGCTCGGGCGTTGCGTTGCCAAAACCAAGTGAATGCCTGCAGCACGCGCCTTTTGCGCCAAACGCATGATTTGGGCTTCGACCTGCTTGCGATTGACGAGCATCAGGTCGGCCAATTCGTCGATAAAGCACACGATGTAGGCAAAGGGCTTTAACGGCGTATGGGGTTGCGGATTTTCGGGCGTCACATCAAAGGGATCCATGATCGGATTACCCGAAGCAATTGCGGCATTGACCTTGTCGTTGTAGCTTTCGAAACTTCTCACCCCGATTTTGCTCATCAACGCATAGCGATGATCCATTTCCTGCACAAGCCAATTCAAAGCTTGGCTGGCTTTGTTCATGTCGGTCACAACCGGACAGAGTAAGTGGGGAATATCTTCGTAAAGCGAAAATTCCACGGTCTTGGGATCAATCAGAACCAAACGCAGATGATCGGGATCGCTCTTATAGATCAACGACAGAATCATCGTGTTGATGCAAACCGACTTACCCGAACCGGTAGTGCCGCCCACAAGCAAGTGCGGCAACTTAGCCAAGTCAATCACAACGGGTCTGCCCGCAATGTCTTTGCCCAAGGCCAGAGACAAGGCAGATTTGGCGCTTTCGAATTCGGGACTGCCGATAATTTCGCTCAAATACACGGCCATGCGCTGCGCCATGCCGTTGGGAATTTCCAAACCCATATAAGGCTTGCCCGGAATCACGGGAACAACACGAACGGAAGGAACGGAAAGCGCGCGCGTCAAGTCCTTTCGAATGTCTTCGACTTGACTGCCCTTGACGCCCGGAGCCAATTCCAACCAGTACTGCGTGATGACGGGACCGGCCTGTGCACCCACGACGCGAGCGTCGATTCGATAACTCTTTAATTTCGTTTCGATCATGCGGCTCGTGGCTTCCACGGCCTCTTCGGTAATGCCCTGGCGTTCTGCCGGCGGCACTTCCAACAAATCCAAATCCGGAGAAATGCGACCGTCGGCGGCACCTTTCGAAGAACTCTTGGGTTTGGCGGCCGGTTTTGCCCCCTTTGCGGGATTTTCGGCAACAGGAGTCGACATCTTGGGCGTTTTCACAATTCTGGGTTTGGCGCGCTCGGACTGGACGGCTGGTTCAATAGCCAAAGGCTTTTTCTCGGAAACTTCAGCTTCTACCGATTCGGCCTTGGGCTTGCGCTTAAACTTCATGCTTGCCAAAGTCTTGGCGATCAACTCGAGCAAAGCACCGATTCTTTCGGCCAGATCAAACCAAGAAAAGGCAAAGACGTAGCTCATGCCCACCAGCACTAAGATAAACAATACGAAAGTCGAACCCCAGATGCCGCCGTAGGGCGTGACTTGTTGCGCGACAAACTGACCTAAAAGACCGCCCGCTCCCAGAGGCAAATTCTCGGAAAGATAGCCGAACTGCAAGCATTCGAGACCGACGGAAGCCGCCAGTAAAACGGCCAAACCGAAAAGCATCGCCACCGGTCGAACCTGATAGGTCATGCCGTTGGTTTTGGCCCAGATGACGCGCACAAGTTGCACGCCCAAACAAAAGAGCGCACCCACGATCCACCAGGCGCTGCGACCGAAAAGCCAGTAGAGGCAATCGGCAGTCCACGCCCCCAAAATGCCGCAAATGTTTTGCGCGCTTTGCGTACCTGTCGAAGAAAAGCCGGGGTCGCTCGGCGTATACGACAAAAGCGTTGCGGCCAAAAGCGTTCCCAACACCAAAGCAAAGAGCCAGCCCATACTCGTCAAAATATGACGAACGCCGCCCGAAAATTTTGCCCATGCGGCGGCGCGCGCTTGTCTTCTGGCCAAACGCGCCTGTTCCTGCTCTTGGCGTTCCTGAGCTTCTTTGTGTTCGCGCCACTCGGTGGCGATTGCGGGTTTTTTGTTCTTTCTCATAGCAGATGGATTATATGTGCGCGTGCCGTTTGCCACATACTCAGGAAACAATTAGCGAAAACTTCGTTGCATTTCTTTGCTCTTTGCCTTAACGTAAAGAGCAATCATTTTTGTACGACAAACGCGAATGCTAAAGCATTTGTGCATTTGCCCCACATTTTTTGGAGAAAATTATGGATGAAAATGCCGTTGTGATCGTTACCGACGCCAACTATGATGAAGTTGTGGCTGCCGCCGACAAGCCGATTCTGCTTGCCATCGGTGCACAGTGGTGCGTGGATTGCCGTCGCATCGAACCGTTTTTCATGGAATTTGCCAAGCGCTACAGCGACAAGGTGCAGTTTGCCCGTTGCGACTTTGACAACAACCCAGGAATCAAGGAAAAGTTTGACGTTCGTCACATTCCGACGATTGTTTTGATCAAGGACGGTGCAGTGGTCGAAACCTTGGTCGAGCCCAAGAGCGTTGCTCCTTTTAAGGAAATGGTCGAAAAATACACGGCCTAATCCGCCTCGCCCAACCCCTCGGCGAATCTGCCAAAAACTTGCAATTTCATGGGGGCTTGGGCAAAATACGCCTCCTCGGAAGCGTGAGTTTTTTCGCTTTTGAGGACAATTCGGGGGTGTAGCTCAGCTGGGAGAGCGCTGCGTTCGCAATGCAGAGGTCAGGGGTTCGATCCCCCTCATCTCCACCAAATTCAAATCCGAGACGGTTTCGACTGTCTCGGATTTTCTTTTATGTCTTGATTTTATTGAATTTGTGTCATAGACGCTCCGTTCGCATCCGAGGAAAGCCAAATTCTTATGGTATAGCAGATGGTATAGTGATTTCAGACCGTGAATCGAACTCAAAAAAAACCTCCGACAGCGGGGACACTTGCCGGAGGTCGAAAAAGACTTTGGAAAACTGCAGGTTTTAGTAGAGGAAGTAAGTCGCAATGAGCATGACTATTGCTGCCGGAGCCGTGCGCTTGGTCACTTCCAGAGGATTGACGCCGTTGGCAAAACCGGTGGAAAGAATCAGGCCGCCGGCCAAAGGCGAAAGCTGTCGCCCCAAAGCTGCAGACAAAACAGCCATCATGCCCAAGCCCGGAACAGTCAAGCCGAATTCGGCTGCGTGCGGCGTTACGGCTTCGTTGAAGGCAAAAGCGGCTGCGTCACCCGAACCGGTAATGGCACCGAGTAAGAACGGACCGATCAGAGCGCCGAATCGGGCAATTTCGTTGGCCTGCGTCAAATAGCCGACAAAGAGATCTACAACACCGCAAGCACGCAAACCGGCTGCAAAAACGCCCGCGGCAATGATAATGCCGAGAATGTTGCCGTAACCTTTGCCCATCCCGTTAAAGAAAGTCTTCGAAGCACTCTGCGGGTCGGTACGCGTCACCGCCAAAGCCACAATGGCACCGATCACCATAGCCTGAGCCACACCCATCTTCAACCCCGGAACACACGTGTTGCCCAAAACCAAAAGCACAACAGGCAACAGCGGCACGACTGCATAAATCGGATTGACACGTTCAAGTTGAGGTGCCGCCTCGTTTCCGCTCTCCAAGCTCTGATCAACCCCCTTTTGATAATCGCCGAAAACAACGGCAGTGATCGTCACCGAAACAATAGAAATCAGAGAAAGAATCAGAATCGGCACGATCGACAACTCAATAAAAGGCATCACTTCCATACCGGCCATTTTGGCCAAAAAGACATTGTGCGAAACGCCCGGATTGTAATAAGCCGGAATCAGCGAAGCCCAGACGGCCGCACAAGCTGTTGCCGGTTTGAAACCGGCCTTCAAAAGAATCGGAATCACCGTAGGGCCGACTGCCGCAACGAGTCCGGCTCCCGAAGGAACGGCAACGGCGACAATGCCGCAAATCACCATGCATGCCGGCAAAACCGCAACACCCAACTTTTTAAGCGGGCGCGTGAGCATCGTCACCAAATGCACGTCACACTTGGTTGCCGAAATAACAGCGGCAAAACCGAGCGCTGAACAGATCGCCATGATGAGCGAACTTTGCGTCATCGATTTTGCAAACTGATTCAGTGCCGCCATCGGTTGCAGCGACAAGCAACACATCAACAGACCGGCAGCAATGAGCACGAGTCGGGTTTCGTAGCGTTTGATAAGCGCCGCAATTGCCCCGACCGTGATAATCAAGGCGCCGAAAATCATCCAATTCATCTTCTTTCTCCTTGTGTATGACTTTTTTATTTATTGTTCGAGGGCAACGGGAATGCTTTGCCAATTTTTGCGATCGAGTCGAACGATACCGCCCTTGACGACAATCGGTTCAAGCCCCAAACTGCGCACGGCGTTTTCACCGGCTTCGGTGCAAATGATTCGTCCTTTTTGACCGACACAACGCCCCTGATAAACGATGGGGTTACCTGCCACAAAACTAAAGACCGTCTTTTGTTTGATCGGGTCATAGACCGTGATATCGGCGTCGGCTCCGACACTTAAATGCCCTTTTTGAGACAAACCGAGCATGCGAGCCGGCAATAAAGACGTTTTTGCGGCATAGTCAAGTTGAGAAAGCGCCGAAGCACGAACATAACTCAACCCCGTTTCGACGATAACGTTGCGAGGAATGGCGCCGCCGTCGGTACCGATTCCGTCAACAAGGAATGTCCCGTCCTTGCGACGCGCCGTTGCGAAAAATGCGCTTGAAATGAAAGGATTGACACCGTCAAAAGACCCGTAACACATCCCCTTGACGCTCTCGTGATAGGCAATGGCAACGTCACCCGTCGCCAATCCCAAAATATCGTCTTGCGGCAAGATGACCGAAAGCACGCCCGCACGGATTGCGTCATACATGCCGTTACGATCCGGCGAAAAACCGCGACGCTTCAGGTTTGATGTGACGATGTGAGAAACGGGGTTGCCTTCTTCGTCAATTTGCATCGGACAGCCGTTGCGGGCAGACAAATAACTTTCGGTCACAAATTCGGGATGCACTTCCAAGACTTGAGCGGCTTCAAGACACTCTTGAATCGGATGCTTGACGGCGCCGCGACAGTAGGCATTGAGATGCGGCAGATGCAAAGGGTAACCGTGACACAGTTCGGCCGTCTCGAGCAAGCCTTCAAGGTCCGAGCCTTTTTGAGTCGTACCGCAGTGCCAAGCCATGTAGACATCGGCCTTTGCCGACTCTTCGACCATACGGGCGCTGGCTTGCGGAGTCAGAGGATAATGTCCGCCCAAGAGTTTGACACCCAAAGCACCGGCCTCAAGCGTGCGTTGGATAAAGTTTCGGATTTCGGCTCCGTCGGGATTGTTTCCCGAAACGTTTTTGCCGGGCAAAATCGCATCCAAAACGGCGATATTCAAACCGCTGCCGCCGTGAGCGGTATCGGTCAAAATACCTTCGAGCGGGCCGCACATATCAATGCAAGTCGTGACACCGGCTAACGCCACCATGCGATGGGCACGTGGTTCGCCACCCAAATGCAAATGGGTATCGATGATACCCGGTTGAAGAACCAGACCGTCGAGTTCGATGACCTTTCGGGCTTGCGCCGTATCGATTTGACGAGAAACCAGTGCAATTTTTCCATCGCAAATGCCGACATCAGCTTTTTCGCACGTGCCCGACAACGGGTCGACTACCTGCGCCCCCGTCAGTGCAAGATCGAATTTCATTTGAAGGAAACTCCTTGTGAATCAATGGGGTTTTGTTACCGTCAATTCTCAAGGAGTTTGCTTTTCGTTTGAATATCAAATTTGAATGTTTGTCAATCGCAACCGATTGTTTTAGGCGTCAATCGGTATAGAACTCGGGAAAGCGCACGCGCAAATCCGAGAGCGTTGCCGAAAGTCTTTCATGCAGCCAATGCGCAAAAATTTTGACGCGCTTTCTTCGATAGCTTTGCTCCGAAACCAGCACACACGTTTGTAGCGCCGGCCGCTGCCAGCCCGGCCAACAAACCATCAACTGCTTCTTTTCAATCTGATCGGCACAGTGCAGCAAAGAGACGTCGGGACAAATCCCGGCACCGAGCAACAAAGCACTCTGTGCATTCATGAGATTGCTGAAATGCACCGTCTGTTTCCAGTGAATCAGTCTGGTTTCACTGCCTCGACTCAAAATAGAAGCCGAGTCGCGCGAAGGAGCTTTTAAGAGCAATCCTGTGTGAAAACGACTTTCTTCCGGTCGCGTTGGACAACCGAAACGACTGACATAGTAAGGTGAGGCGCACGAAATAAAAGGCATTGTGCCGCACTCAAGTCGGATCACGTTTTCCGGCATACGATCCGTGACGTAACTGACAATGACGTCATTGGACGGTCCGTTATCAATTGTGAATGTCGTCGGGTTTAAAAGTTCGCGCAAGCTCAAGTCGATTTCGGGATACTTTTCCTGAAACTCCACCAAAGCTTTGGTCATGAAAAAGTAATTGGTCGCCGCAAAAGCCGCAACTCTCACTTTGCCGGCAAGGCTGTCGGCATCCCCCAGCAATTCGTCATGCATTTCATGATGCAAAGCCATCAAACGGGCGGCATACCCGTAGGCTTTGTCTCCAAACTCCGTCAGTACGGGCGGACGAGAACCGTGAACGAAAAGTTCGCTTCCGACGGCCGCCTCGAGCGCCCTGATCGTTCGAGTAACGTTACTGCCTTCCATATTGAGGCGCTCGGCTGCTGCCTTGACGCCGCCGGCTTCGACCACGGTACAAAAGATTCGCCAAGTTTCCAAACTGTCGAAACGATTCATGTTTCTCTCCCGAATCAACGTCCTCACAAAGCGCAAAACTTCGGACAAAACACGTCCCCCGACGAGTCGAACACCTCGCGGGAGACTGTCTTTTCCGAAGACCGACTTCGAGCCGACAAAGCAACGCCGCATCGGCTCATATACGGAGCTTTCGATTAGAAAAAGTGTAACAGACCCAAAATGGTTTCATAGCCCTTCTGATCGGCATGATGATCCTGTTTTTGAGCCGCATAACCGGTGTACAGATAGGCATACGTACGCTTGGTAAAGCGATGCTGATAACCTGCGCCCAAATGCCAGCGCGTCACATCGTCGGAGGCTTGCGAATCGACATCGTTGGCATCAAAGTAGCCGGCGGCAAATTTCAATTCGCCCGACGTCACCGGAACCGAGGCTCCGAGCGTGACGCCGAAACCGTCAAAGCCTTGAGCCGCTGTGCCGCTTGCTTTGGTAATCTCGCCAAGCGTCGGCAAATCCGAATCTTGGAAGTATGATGCAACCCCGTAAAGCTTCACGGAAGTCAGGTCGTAGGTTCCGGCAACGGTCACTGCCAAAGGATTGTCCTTAGTATGCTTGTTGACCGTTTTGGTTTTATCGCCGGTCAGCAAAGTTGAGTCGACGATCATGGCCAAGTTAACCGGACCGTTGATATAGCGGGCACCGAGTGCAACATAACGGTTGTCGCTGTTTTCATTGGTACCTTCGTCCGTGTTGGCCAAACTGTACTGTAATGCGACCTGAAGGCCGGCAAAGTTCGGGGTCGTATACACAACGGAGTTATTGGCTTTCAAACAGCCGTTGCCGGCCGTTTTGCCCGAGCCGACAATATAAGAACCCGCAACCGTCGCAAAGGGACTGTAAGCGGCAAACCAACCGACGCTACTGACGGCGCCGCGCATGTAGCCGAGTCGACCGAGTTGTAACTTACCCCACGATGCATGTTCCAAATACACGGAAGATTCGCGTTCCCAAAAAGTCGATGAGCGCAAAGCCCCGGTGTCGCTCATAAACTGGTTTTCCAAAATGAAACCGGCTTTGAGTCCGTTGCCGAGATCCTCTTCGCCCTTTAAGCCGACGCGAGATCCGGTCGACAGTCCCGAGCCCATTGAAAACGAGTGTTCGCTGCCGTTTCCGAGATCTTGTCCGAGGTAACTGAAACCCGTATCGATTCGCCCGTAGACGCTCACTTGCCCGGCCGTAGCCGACAACGACACCAATGCGCCCAACGCAACGCCGGCAGCAACATTCTTGAGGGTATGCATCACTTTCTCCTTTGCTTGTTTTTTGTTTTCGTTTGCCGTAAACCGTTTCGGCTTCGGGCTTGTTGACATGCTAGGCACTCGACAAACAACAAAGAAGACGCAGATTGATAATCAAAAAATCAGAGTTGATAGCCAAAGAAAACTTGTCGGAGCTCGAAATTAATTTTTTTGTGCTCCAAAAACCGACGGCCCCAAGACAAATTTGCCTTGAGGCCGTTTCATCAAGCGTTTCGACAAGCAACGCTTACTTCAGGACAGAGAGCGCATAGTCGACGTAAAGCTCGCAGGAAATCAGCAAACCTTCTTCGTCTACATCAAAGTTTCCGTTGTGGTGCGGTGCACCCGAACCGGGCTTGACGCTTTGCGTGCCCACATGTACATAGGTGCCCTTGACATGCGACAGATAGTCGGCGAAGTCTTCCGCCCCCAAAGACTTGGGGTGATTGGTGATGACGTTTTCCTTGCCGATGACTTTTTCGGCCACAGCTTGAATTTCGGCCGTGGCCTCTTCGTCGTTAATCAACGGATCGGAATAGCTTCTGAATTCCACCGTGGCGGTAGCCCCGTACATGCGTGCGGTTTGCTCGGCAATATCGATCACCCGTTGATTGGTAAAGGCGCGAATTTCCGGCGTAAAGGTGCGCGTCGTACCTTCCAAGACGGCGTCTTCGGCGACAATATTGTATTGGGTGCCCGCCCAGGACTTGCCCACACCCACCACAACGGTTTCCAAAGGATTGGTGCTGCGCGCCACAATGCTCTGAAGGCTCACGACGATTTGACTCGAAATATAGAGCGCATCAATCCCGTTATGGGGTTTGCTGACATGCGCGCCCTTACCCTTGATCGTGATGCGGAAAAAATCGCAGCTTGCGCTGATGGGACCGGGCGTTGCAGAGATTTTGCCCACAGGCAAATAGCTTGCCACGTGCGCGCCGTAGATACGATCCACGCCTTCAAGACACCCTGCTTTGACAAACAATCGTGCACCCTGACCGATTTCTTCGGCTTGCTGGAAAAAGAGTCGGATTTCGCCCGCAAACTCGTTTTCTTTGGCTTTGAGAACGCGCGTGGCGCCAAGAAGCGTCGCGGTATGCGCATCATGCCCGCAGGCGTGGCACACCCCGTCGTTTTTGGAAGCGTATTCGCAGGTCTTTAAATCCTGCATACCGAGGGCATCCATATCGGCGCGCAGTGCCACGACTTTCGCGGGACCGTTGGCGGGCGCCTCGCCGTAGATGTGCGCGCACACGCCCGTTTCGCCTACGCGCTCGTGAGGGATGCCCAAAGCATCGAGCTCGGCTTCGACATATTTGCAGGTTTCGAATTCCTTGAGGCTGATTTCCGGATGCGCATGCAACCAGCGGCGCTTCTCGGTGATGTAGTCCTTCTGTTGAAGAACTTCGGCAGAGATATTCATTTCGTCTTCCTTGTGCGGCTAAGGGGCAATCTTGCAACCCGCCCCTTTGCCGGAGTGTTTAGTACTTGTAGTTTTCGGAACCGGCCCAGGCAGGGGTGTAAGCGCCCTTATACTGTTCGATCAAAGTCTTGGCGGTTTCCTGAGTGTGATAAGCGTCCACAATCTTCTTGTAGACGGGATTGTCCTTGTCGGCCGTACGCGCCACGATGACGTTCACCAACTGTGCGACGTTGGGGTTGGTCTTGGGATCGATGTTTTCGGAGAAAATCGAATCCTTGATGGGATCAAGCCCTGCCGTAAAGGCATTGCCGCCGTTGATCAATGCGCCGGAAATATCGGGCAGGATGTTGTACAAAACACCCGACTCGGCTTCGCGAATCTGAATCTTGACTTTGTATTCGGTGATGTCGGCCTTGGTGGGCACAAAGCCCTTGGCCGGATCGCAAACGATGAGGCCGGCTGCTTCCAAAAGCTTCAAGGCGCGCCCACCGTTCGTCAAATCGCTCGGAATGCCGAAGATGTCGCCGTCCTTGACGTCTTTAATGGAATTGAGCTTTTTCTTGTTGTTGAAAATGCGCAAAGGCGTAATGAGCGTGTCGCCGATCGACTCGATTTTGTAGCCGTTGCGCGCAATGTCATTGGCTAAATATGCCTTATGCTGGAAGGCGTTGAGATCGATTTCCTTATCGTTTAACGCACGATTGGGCGTGGCGTAGTCGGAAAACTTCACGAGCTTAACTTGAATCTTGTCCTTGGCCAAGAGCTTGTTGACGGTATCCCACTGCGCGTTGTAGTCGCCTACGACGCCCACTTTAACAACGGTCGTACCGTCGGATTCGGCCTTTTTATCTTCACCGCACCCGGTCAAGCCCACGGCCAAAACACCGGCGGCAACGATAGCGGTCGTGACTTTTGCGAAAGTTTTGTTAATGGCGTTCATTTTTAAATTTCCTTATAAAAAAATCGTTTCAGGTTAGTGCGTGGTCTTACGCACGATGAGGTTTCCGAAAAATTGAAAGACGCTGATGATGAGCAAAATGATGATGACGGTGAGCCAAATCATGTCGCGATAGCCCATCTGGTAGCCGTAGCGGATGGCAAAGTCCCCGAGGCCGCCCGCGCCGATCGCGCCCGCAATGGCGGTAATACCCACCAAGCTCACAAAGGTGATCATGGTCACGCGCGTGATGCCGGGAATGCTTTCGCGCAAATACACGCTAAAAATGATTTCCGTGGGAGAAAAGCCCATGGATTGGCTGGCTTCGATGAGGCCGTGATCGATGTCGGATAAAACAGACTCGATTTGGCGGGCAAAGAAGGGGACGGTCCCCACCACCAAAGCCACAAAGGAGCCCGTCACGCCCGACCCCGTTCCTACCAGAAAGCGGCTCACCGGAATTAAGAGCACGATCAAAATGATGAAGGGAATCGAGCGAATCAAGTCGATGCTGCGATCCAAAACCGTAAAAAGAACTCGGTTGGCGAGAATTCCGCCCGGGCGGCTCACAACCAACAAAACGCCCACGGCCACGCCCAAAACCCAGGCAATGGTGCCGGCCACCGCCAACATCGTGAAAGTTTGTCCGATGCACTCCAACAATTCGCCGCTTAAGCGATTCAAGTTCGGAAGCAATGCGTTGATCCATTCCATTTAGAGTACCTCCACAGTCACGCCGTTTTGTTCGACAAAGGCCAAAGCCCGATCCAACGTTTCGGGATTGTCACCCGAGAGCACGATGCCGAGCTTGCCCACGGCCACGCCGCGAATAAAGTCGATGTTGCCGAAAATGATGTTGGCTTTCACTTTAAATTGTTCGTAAAGCGCCACGACCAGCGGTTCGCCTGCAGCGTTGCCCGTGTAGGTCAAAAGCACGACGCGATCGTTTTCGGTCAAGTGCTTCGTGACTTCGCCCGTAGCCACCAATTCCAAGAATTTATTGACGTTGTTGGCCGTATTGATGAAGTTTTTGGTCAAATCGGCCTGAGGGTGACTGAAGATTTCGGTGATCGATCCCGTTTCGATCACCTTGCCCTTTTGCATGACAGCCACGCGATCGCAGATTTCTTTGATGACGTTCATCTGGTGCGTAATGACCACCACGGTCAAATGGAGCTTTTCGTTAATATCGCGCAAAAGCTTCAAAATCGAGTGCGTCGTTTGCGGATCCAAGGCGCTGGTAGCTTCGTCGCACAAAAGCACTTTAGGGTCGTTGGCCAAAGCGCGTGCAATGGCCACTCGCTGCTTTTGACCGCCCGAGAGCTGGGCGGGATAAGCGTCTTTTTTGTCGGCCAAACCGACAAGGTTAAGAAGCTCGGTGATTTTGTCTTGTTTTTGCGCCTTGTTGAGTTCGCTGTGGCGCAGCGCCAGTGCAATGTTTTCAGCGACCGTACGGCTCGGCATGAGATTAAAGTGCTGAAAGATCATGCCGATGCGGCTGCGCACGCGACGCAGGGCCTTGTCGTCCAAGGTCGTCAATTCCGTGCCGTCGACCGTTACTTGACCTTCGGTGGGGCGCTCGAGCAAGTTGATGCAGCGCACCAAGGTCGATTTGCCGGCCCCCGAAAAGCCGATGATGCCGAAGATTTCGCCCTGCGCAATGGAAAGCGAAACGTCGTCGACGGCCGTGACGGTACCTGCGTCCGTGGTAAATACTTTTTTGATGTTTTTGAGTTCGATCATGATGCTCTCTTGATCTCTTCGATCGAGCTCCGGCAGGAACTTTCTCGAAGCTTTGCACATCGTTTGCAACAGATACATTGCGGTTTGGGAGATGTGCTTTGTGTTTTTTATGAGTGGGAAAAACTTAGAGACTCGGGCGCGGCAAACGCAAAGGGGCGTTACCGGCCGAAATGGGATTCGGTCAGGGTCACATTCGGTCGCAGAAGGTCTCTACGACGACGTTGGGCAAAAAGCTCAAACGAGTGATCGACATGAATGAAAATCCGTTGAAATAAAACAGTTCGGGTAGTTTCGCCGATTTTGCTTTCTCTGTCAATGAGACAAATTGCCTATAAGCGACAAACTTGAGGTATTACCGCACGAAAAAGTTGCGTACAGTCCCGGCTTGAAATCGTCCATAATTACCCGTTGTCGGTCTTTTTCGGAGCATGGGTGATGGATCGTTTGCACGCGATGAAAATCTTCGTACAAGTTGTTGAAAGCGGCTCGTTTTCTGCGGCTGCCGGCGTCTTGGACATGTCCACGCAAAATGTCGCCAAAACCGTCGCCACGTTGGAAAAAGAAATTCATACGCGACGCTGCAACGCACCACCCACGCGCAATCGTTGACCGAAGCGGGCAAGCTCTTTTTCGAGCGCGCCAAGCAAATCTGTCGCGACGTCGACGATACCGACTCGTTGCTCTCCAATTTTCATGACACGCCCAAGGGCAAACTCAAAATTCATGCTGGCAACACTTTCGGCATCTATGCCTTATCTCCCAAACTGCCTGCGTGGCTTAAAGCCAATCCGGAAGTGAGTCTTGACATCACGGTCACCAATCGCAAAATCGATTTGATTAAGGAAGGGTTCGATGCCTCGATTACGGACGAACCTTTGGCCGACAGCACGTTTATCTCGCGAAAAATCTGCGACTTTTCGATCACGATGGCGGCCAGCCCCGAATACATTGCCGCCCACGGCAATCCCGGGAGCGTCGCAGAACTTCAAAACCACACGATCATTCGCAGACCGGATCAGGTCGAGTGGAACTTTTTGGATTGCAACGGCAACTTACTCGTACACAGACCTCAAAGTCGGTATCTGGTGAGCAACTGTCAAATTGCCTGCGAAATGGCGCTTAACGGCCTCGGGATCACCAAGCAGCCCTACTACCGACTGCGTCCGTTTTTGGATAGCGGGCAATTGATTTCCGTGCTCACCGACTTCACGATCCCGACCAAAAGTCTAAGCATCGTCTATCCGGCACGAAAACTCATGACGCTGAAACTCAAGCGCTTCATTGACTTTGTGTTCGAGAACTTTGCCGACGGAAAATTGGAGGCAAAATAGTGCGCTTCGAGAGACAACAGATTGTCTCAGCCTTTGTCCTCAAACTCTTTTTTGCCCTTTGAATTCGGGCGTTTCACAAAATTCTCTATTTTGGTATCAACGGCGAGTTGAAACCGAAACGCCTGTTCGTTCATTCCCTCTTCGAACCTCATTGTTTAGATTTTCTCCCATCTTCGACAGACAACTGTCGAGACCTTTCAGGAGAAAACAATGAATAAACTCGCCACGCTTTGTTTGGCTGTGTCGGCAACGCTTTTGGCTGCCGGCGTGCAAGCACAAACAATGACAATCAAACCGCCGCACAACACTTTTGCTTGCAACGTCTGCCACGTCAACGGCATCACGCAAGCTCCCGCCAAAGAAACCTGTTTGTCTTGCCACGGCCCCTTCGAAGCCTTGGCCAAGCAAACCGAAAAACTCAATCCTGCATTCAATCCTCACAACTCGCACCGCGGTCAGGAAGATTGCACGAACTGCCACGGCGTACATCGTGCAAGCACCATGATTTGCAACGATTGCCACGGGTTTAAGGGTGCCGGCACCCAAATGAAATAACGCTTTGCAGGAGAACCGATCATGAAAACAATGTCTCGTCGTCAATTTTTAACCACCGCAACAGCCGGTTCCGTCGTTGCCGTTGCAGGTTCGGCCAATGCCGCCGCTTGCCAAAGCGATCTGCCGCAAAAATGGGATGTGGAAGTCGATGTGGCCGTTTTGGGCTGCGGTGCAGCCGGTTTGATGGCTGCCATCCAAGCCAAAGACGGCGGCGCGAGTGTCGCTATTTTTGATAAGGGTTTGAGCCCCTACCATACGTCCACGCGCTTAAACGGCGGCTGCTTTGCCGCGTGCGGCTCTCGCATGCAAAAGGAAAACGGGGTCAAAGATACGCCGGAAGCTTTCGCGCAGAACATTTCGGATTACGGCGACGGCATGACCTTGATGGAGCCGACGTTGACGTACGCCAAAAATTCGGGCGCCGCCTTTGACTGGTTGCAAGATGCGGGGCTGGCTCCCGGCTTTTGGCAACCCTATAACGGCCACGTGAACCCTCGCACCGTTCGCCAAAACACCTATAACGGCAAGGACTATATCGACGTTTTGACCAAGGGTTTGGAAAAGCGCGGCATGAAAATCGTGCACAACCACGCCTTGATTCGCTTCTTTTTCGATACCAAGACCAACACCTGTTTGGGATTCGAATGCGGCAACTCTGAAAAGACCTTGAAGGTTCGTGCAAAAAAGGGCGTTGTGATGGCTACCGGCGGCATTACGGGTTCTGCCAAAGAAGTCGCCAAATGGTCGCCCGTGCTGTCCAACGCCGTGACGATCGGTTGCGGTTCGAACACGGGCGAAGCACTTCGTATTGCCGTACGCGACTTGGGAGCGCCCTTGACCCACATGCAGTACTTTGCCGAGTATCCGTATGCTCGCGCCATTGCTCCGGGACGCGGCCCGCAGATTCGCTACCAGTACTTCGTGGAAAACGGCGGTATGCTGCTCTCGCAAACCGGCAAGCGCTTTGTGAACGAAGATTTGGCGCCGACGCAAATCTCGCCTTTTATGAAGCGAAATCCCGGCAAATGCATGTACCTTTTGATTACGCGTGACATTCTTGAGCGCACCACCAAGAAGTATCCGTTCGGCGCTCTCTTTTCGAGCCCGCAGTGGGATCAGGCTAAATTTGAAGAAGAACTTAAGCGCGGTCGCGTGGCCGTCGAAGGTGCGACCATTGCCGAAGCGGCCAAGAAAGCCGGCATCGATGCGGCAGCTGCCGAAAAGCAAGTTGCAGAGTGGAATGCCATGGTTGACGCCAAAAAGGATACCGAGTTCGGTCGCAAAAACTTTAGTGAAAAGTTGGGCAAGGGGCCGTACCTCATCGCCAAGGTCGACTTGTGGGTGTGCCTCTCAATGGGCGGCGTCAAGGTCAACAAGTCCTTCCAAGTTTTGGGCTATGACGATCAACCGATCAAGGGCATTTACGCAGCCGGCGAAACCGTGGGCGGTATTCACGGCGTCAATTATCTCGGGGGCGATGCTTGCGGCTTTGCGCATACCTCGGGTTATGTGGTCGGGCGCGTGTTAACGGGGCAAAGCGTTTCGCTCTAAAAGTCAAACACTATTTCTCCTCTCTTTTTAGCCTCAAGAGCTTTTTGACCCTTGAGGCTTCTTTTTGTCGAACGAATACAAATGGGAACCGGCCGTTTTAAGACTTGAAGAAAAAGTCCTTGTATTCGTACAAAGCGGGCGTGCCGCCCGTGTGCAAAAAGACGACGTCGCTGCCCTCGGGGAAGACGCCCTTTCTAACCTGATCGATAAGTCCTGCTGCCGCTTTGCCGCTATAAACAGGATCGAGCAAAATCGACTCCGTTTGCGCAAAAAGAAACACGGCTTCTTTCATGGCGTCGTTTACCAATGCGTAGCCCGGTGCGAAATAGCCGTCGAGATTTTTCACGGCACCAACGCCGGGATCAGGCAACCTCAAAAGCTCTGCCGTTTTAGACACCAATGCCGCCACCTTGGGAACTTGTCCCTCGTTGGTGCGACTTACGTTCACACCCCAAACTTCGATGGGGTTGGCAAGCATCGAAAAGCCCAGAATGAGACCGGCTTGCGTACCGGCACTCCCACTTGGCGTAAAGACAGCTTTGGGACGAATACCCAGAGCATACGATTGGTTAAAGATTTCCAAAGCGCAACCGACATAGCCCACGGATCCCAAGGCGTTGGAGCCGCCTTCAACAATGAGGTACGGTTTGCGCCCGGCCGCTTGAAGAGCGTCGCCCGCTTCCTGTAGCGCTTCGTGAATAGGTTGATCGGGCTTGGCCAACGTCACTCCGTCGACGCCCAGAATCTTGTAGAGAAGGTTGTTGCCGCTTGCACAAGCGTCATAGTGACCGCCTTCGGGCGCTTCGAGTACCAAGTGCGCATCCAAGCCTTCCTTTTTGGCCCAAGACAGTGTGAGCCGGGCGTGATTGGATTGAATGGAACCGCAGGTCACCAACGTATCGGCACCTTTGGCTAAGGCATCTGCCACCAAAAAGTCGAGCTTGCGGGTTTTGTTGCCGCCGGCAGCACCCGGCAACTCGTCGTCGTGCTTGACCCAGATTCGGACTTTGCCGCCCAAGGCTTGCGTCAATCTCGGCAAAAATTCCAAGCGTGTCTGCGTTTTCACATAGCCGCGGCGCGGCAAATCGAGTAATGACATTGTTGTTATCCTCCCAAATTTTTTACGTCTACGAATTCGTTGCACTACCACAAGCACTTTGAAGCCCTGCGCTCGTTCGTGTCGAGCTAAGCAAGAATTGCTTCAGGGCTCTTTTGAGGCAAAACAAATTGTAGTTCCGAATGCCGAAGTCGGACTTGGGACACATTCCCGCATTTCGATAAGTTCGGCAAAAAATTTGCGCGGTAAGATCAGGCAAAAATTCGGTTGGAATCGGGCGTAAATATTTGCGCTCGGTTTCCTAAACTACGAACAACCAAATCTCGCTTTTGGAGAACTCACATGAGAACGCTCGCCACGCTTTGTGCAACCGCCGCATTGGCCGTGACCTTGACCGGCACGGCTCAAGCCGAACTGACGCAAAAAGAACAAAGCATCATCCCCATTGCCGCCTTGACCGCGCAAGGCAACGAACCGGCACTGCGCCGCATGCTCAATCAGGGTTTGGACAACGGCTTGACCGTCAACGAAATCAAGGCCGTGTTGGAGCAGATGTATGCCTATACGGGTTTCCCGAGAAGCTTGACGGCTTTGAACGTTTTCGTGAAAGTTTTGGAAGATCGTAAGGCCGAAGGCAAAAAGACGGTTGTCGGCAAAGAACCGAGTCCGTTACCCAAGGGGAAAACAATTCGCGAACTTGGCACCGCCACGCAAACCGAATTGGTGGGGCGCCCCGTGACCGGCGCCGTCTATGAATTTTCTCCCAACATCGACACCTACTTGAAAGAACACTTGTTCGGCGACATCTTTGCCAACGATGTTTTGAATTATCGTCAAAGAGAGTTGGCCACCGTGGCAGCATTGGCTGCCCTGCCGGCACCGGCACAGTTGCGCTCTCATTTGAACGTCTGCCTCAACGTCGGACTGACACCTGAAGAACTCCAAGAGTTTGTCGACGTCATGAAGTTTAAGGTGGCGGACAAGTCGCACACCTTGGCAAGAAATACCGTGAAAGCCGTCTTGGAAGCACGCCAACAAAAGAAGTAATCGCGCACTTTCATTTCGCTTTTGAAATCCATATTTTGTTTTCAAAGGAACCTCCACAATGCAAACACGCAAACTTGGCGCTCGCGGCCCCGTAGTGTCTCAAATCGGTTTGGGATGCATGGGCTTGAGTTACGGCTACGGTCCGGCATCGACTGAAAAAGACGGTCTGGACTTGATTCACTTGGCCTACGACATGGGCGTCACCTTTTTCGATACGGCCGAGTGCTATGGTCCGCACACCAACGAAGAGCTCGTTGGCAAAGCTTTGGCCGATCGCCGAGACAAGGTCGTTGTTGCCACCAAGTGCGGCATCATTGTGGAAAACGGCAAGCAAAATCTCGATGCACGTCCCGAGACGATTCGAGCTTCTTTGGAAGGATCGTTAAAGCGTCTGAAGACCGATCATATCGACCTTTATTACTTGCATCGCGTCGATCCCAATACGCCCGTGGAAGTCGTTGCCGAAACGATGAAAGAGTTGATTGCCGAGGGCAAGATTCTTTCTTGGGGCTTGTCCGAAGCAGGCCCCAAGACCATTGCCAAGGCGCATGCCGTGTGTCCAGTAGCTGCCATGCAAAGCGAATACTCGATGATGTGGCGTCAGCCCGAAACCAATATCTTCCCCATCATGCAGGAGTACGGCATCGGCTTTGTGCCGTTTAGCCCCTTGGGCAAAGGCTTTTTGACGGGTAAGATTTCGGCCGATACCAACTTCGGAACGGGCGACTTCAGAACGCAGGTGCCGCGCTTTGAACGTGACAATATCCTTGCCAACATGAAACTTGTGAACTTTGTGACTGAACTCGCTGCGGCAAAGAATGCCACGCCCGCGCAGATTGCTTTGGCTTGGGTGCTTGCGCAAAAGGATTGGATCGTGCCGATTCCGGGAACACGCAAACCGGAACGACTCAAAGAAAACTTGGGTGCTGTGAACGTTTCCTTTACCGAGGACGAATTGGCAGAACTCAATCGTCATTTGGACGCCATTCCGATTTCGGGGGATCGCTATAAAGGTGACAATGCCAAGCGCATTGCAGACTAAAGACGTTTGAAAGCCTCATGTCGAGATCGCCGGCAACTCTTACGAGTGTCGGCGATATTTTTTTCAAAACGATAAAATCGAAACTGCCGCAACGGCAAAAGTATCCGTGCGGCAGTTTGAGTTGACTTTAAGGTGCGCTCAGGTTAGAAGGCGTATCTGAAGCCCAAGTTCACGCGCCAGGGTTCCGACAAGTCGGCAGAACTTGTGCGTTCAAAATCGGCATAGATTTGGCTGTTGGCATTGATGTTATAGCTGCCGCCGATGCCGAATTCAAACCACGTATCGCCCAAGTCTTCCGTAAAGTTCCCTTCGCCGCGCGTATAAGTTACCTCACCTTGGAATTCGCGCAAGACGGAAGCTCTCAAGTAAAGCGTGCCCTTCTTTTGCGGACACACGATACCTGCACGCACGCCGGCGCGGCCGATCAAGGAGTCGACCGAGTCTATTCGCGAGTGCGTCAAAAGGCCGTTGTTGTTGGTGTTAAACGACACTCCTTCCACATAGCCGTAGTTCAATTCCAACTGCGGTTCGATGAAGCCGTAAGACATCACCGGGAAGCGATGACCGATTTCGGCAGAAAGCGAATAGGTGGTGGCGTCGTACGAACCGTCGGTGCCCGTGACGCTTGCGTCGCTATCGATGCGGCCGATCTTTGCCACAACGTCGACAAAGGAGCCGGTTTCGCCCAACCATGAGGCGTAGCCAGCCAATGTGTAGACGTCGCTATCGCCGCTGCCGCCGTCAAACGAGAGGTCGTTTCGGGTGTAAGA
The DNA here is from genome assembly GCA_937995395.1 of uncultured Sutterella sp. Lineage (GTDB taxonomy): Bacteria > Pseudomonadota > Gammaproteobacteria > Burkholderiales > Burkholderiaceae_F > Duodenibacillus. The sequence goes on from CALKKK010000177.1 coordinate 24,729, forward strand.
AAGCGCTGCACCCAAATGGATGTTGGCCAACGACTCGATCTTGGTGTCGGCACCGAACTGCAAGGATTGAAAGTCGTTGTCGACCGACTTATATTCGTGCTTGCCGGCATTGACACGTGCCCAGACGCCCGTGTTGCCTTCGATGTCACGAAGCTCTCCGAGGCGTTTATTCATGTCGTTCATGGCGTTGCGCCAGACCATGAGGCTTTGGACGGCGGTTTGAACGAATTCTTGGGTCTTGGGGTCGAGAATGGGATCGCTGTCCACAATCTCTTGTTTATCGTTTAAAATGACCTTCATGCCATTGTTGGATTCGCCGGGATCAAGCGTAAATGCCGATACTCCGGCGCCGGCGTATTGACGCAAACGCTCAACAGCCTCATTGGAAGATCGGAACCCGTTGTTGAAATTGGCACTGCCTTCAAGACTAAAGTCGGTAGCGATATTTACAATCGTCTCTTGCGTGGATTCGGCGCCATCGGTTTTGGCAACCTCGACCAACATCCCTTTGATGACTTCCCCTTCAAATTTGACATCGGCGCTGTCAAAAATCACTTTGGCTTCAGCCACTTTATTGCCGGCAATGAAGTCTTCCTTCTTTTCATCAAGTCCCTCAACCGCAACCGTGAAAAGCGCGCCGCCGGCATAGATGTCGCCTTTGACTTCTGCATTGCCACCCAAGACAATCGTTGCGCTTCCGATTTCCGTTGTACCGGGTGCATAGGCGTTCGAAGAACCTTGCAGAGCTACGGATGCGCCGCCGGCGTAAACATTGCCGGTCACAGTGCCACCGGTAATATTCACCGTAGCAGATTTGACCGTGGCAATACCGCCCTCGCCACAACTATTGCTAGTGTCTCGCTCAGAAGCAGAGCTCACACCTCCGGCATAAATAGCTCCATCAACCAGACCGCCACTGACATTGATCTTAATCTCTCCAGACTCGACCTTGCTGTATCGATGATTTGTTGTGTCGCTGCCACCATATGCTGCCACCCCTCCCCCAACGATAGCTCCATCAAAAGCCGCGTTAGTAATGTGAAGTCCTGCTTTTTCATCTGTCTGATAAAGCTTATTAACAGTAGCGTCTCCAGAGACATTAATCTCCGTATTGGCAACCGTTGATGTTGCATTACGACTGACGGTTGAATTATTCTGGTTTTGGGCCACTTCAGCCCAACCGCCGCCGACTATGCCTCCGATACTTCCTCCGTTGACATCGATTTTAGTATCACCCGATATTGCATACAGCTCAAGGTGAGAGGTATTTTCAGTGATGCGAGCTTTACCGCCCCCGATAACTGCTTCGGTTACTTTTCCTCCATCAATGACAACCCACGTGTTTCCAGTTTCTGCAGTGGCGACATAATTGGCCTCAAGTGCAACATCTGGAGGATTATTCGTGGGATACCCCATTACGGAGCCACCACCGAGAATCAGTCCATGGATTTCGCCACTATTGAATTTGATATGCGTATCACCGGTTTTCGCGAGCAAGCCGTCACTGGAGCTGGACGGATGCTTCGTATTATGATACGCATATCCACCACCAAAGATATCCTCTTGTGTTACCACTTTACCATCACCGGCATCAATCTCGAGATAAGTATTTCCCGTAATTGAAACTGCAGATGCACCCTCGGCTCGGCCACCGGCAAAAATATCATCAAATTGCTTTTCACCAGTCATATTGGAAATTTTGATGGTGACAGATTTGACCTCCTGCTTAACTCCAACTCCGTTAGTAACTTGCTCCGCGTACAAACCTCCGAAAAGCTTATCTTTATCGGCGTTAGTATCTGAAATAGTGACGTTAACTACACCGTCTATGGCTTGTTCTCCAAGATATTGAGCTGCAACGGCAGACTGTTGAGCAATACCCACACTGCTCAATGCAAGTACGACAGCTGTGGAAATCAATTTGTACTTTTTATTCATAACATCACCTGATCAAAAATAAAATACCATCTCTTTCTCGAGATTACTTTTTTTACAGATCACTCTCACTCCAATTCTTGAGAAATAACGGTTGAGGTTCAAACCGGAATCAGATTAGTCACAGCGATTTCATCTTGTCAAGCACCCCCTGAACGACGAGTTCAAACTGACAAAAAGTTCCGCACTTACAACAGTGCAATGAGGATCGTTGAAAATGAATAGTTCCCTCCCTCCTCTTTGCATCACCTTATCTATCTGCGACCAATAGCTCCAATCTCTCCGGCAACGCCCCTTCTCGCTTCACCGCCTTCTCCACCGACTCCTTCAACACCTTTTCAGCCGCAAAGATATCCAGCGTCCCATAACGCTCAATGGCGCCGTTTTGCCCTCTCTTATCCTTCACACGCGTCACGGCCGTATAGAGCAACTCACGTGTTGCAAGACCGGAATCCGCATCGGTCGGCATCACCACAGCAACTCGCTCATATTCCGAGCCCTGCGACTGATGAATCGTGATCGCAAAGGCAAGTTGATATTCCGGCAAAAGCCCAAGCTTGATCTCGCGCCCCACGCCGTCTTCGCCGGGGAAATAAACGTCGTCGGCCGTGCCGGCAATGCCCGGCACCACAACGCCCACATCGCCGTTATGAACGCCCAAAAGGTCGTCGTTTTTGCGAACGATGATTTGTCGCCACGTTTGCCCCTCGAACCCGATTTCGGAAAGCTTAGTGTCAACATAGGCGTTCACGGCATTTACGCTCATGTCGCCGTTTCTCTGCGCACACAAAACACCGTAGCGCTGCATCAGGTCGGACACCTTCTTTGCCACAATCCTCCGCTCATCCGCACTTTCAAATTCGCTCTTGACGCCTTTGAGCAAAGCTTTGATTTCTGCAATTTCCGCATCAAGCCACGTACGCAAGTTTTTGCTCAACCCCTGCTTCATATAGGCTTGAGAGCGATGCCAAACGATCATATTGTCATCAACGACATCGGTCTTTTCACCGGCACCTCCAAGCTGCGCCATCACCGCTTTGACGTCTCCTCGATTGATAGCGTCGCTCAATAGCCCCACGGCTTTGTCCGAAGCAAAGCGGTGTGAGAATTTGAGATGCGAAATATTTTTCGCAAGCACTCCGGTTGTATCCGACAAATCGGCAAAGACGGCCCCCGGCCCCACGGCCGCCAACTGAAAGCGGTCGCCGAGCAAAATCACCTTGGTGCGATTTTCATCCACCGCATCAAATAGACGAACGGCCAGTCCGATTTCAATCATAGAGGACTCATCCAACACCAGCACGTCGCAATCCAAAGGTGCTGTTGCCGACGGGCGGTTGCCATCAGGCATGGGAGTTAACAACAAGCGATGAATCGTTTGCGCTTTAAGTTCCGAAAGTTTGGCTTTCATCGCCTCGTTTTCAAGCTTTTGGGCTTGCGCAACCACGGCTTGCTGCATGCGCCCGGCGGCTTTCCCCGTGGGAGCGGCCAACGTGATGCGAAGATCCTTCTCGGGCTCTTTTTCCATCAATGCCTTGAGAATCTTCATCACAGCCGTGGTCTTGCCGGTGCCCGGGCCCCCGCTTACCACCGTCAAACGATTGGCAAGCGCCACTTGCACGGCACGATCGTTTTCCTGCTTGGGATCGGCAACAGCCGGCACTTCTGTGGAACTCTCGATCAAACACGCAATCTTTTGGGCCAGATGCAGTTCGTCATAGAAGTTACGCTCGTCATACAGACGCAGGGCTTCCCCGAAGTCGGCAATGAGGGGGCTCACCGGTGTCTTTTCCGGTAATGCACTCTTGGCAATCAGATCTTTGGCAAGCAAGTTTTCGAGCACTTCGCCCAAAGTTCTCGTCTCGCCAAAAAGGTCAGAAGTCTTCTCAAAACGCTCGTCAATGACGCAAACGCTGCCTGCAGTTGCAGCGTCGTCCAATGCGGCAAATACGCTCGCCAGAAGTGCCTGATCGTCGTCAGTCACGGTCTTGCCGCTTCTTTTGAGTGCGGAAACCAAAAGTCGGGCTTGGGCAACGGCCGACCTCACCGCCTTTTGCTCTTCAAGGGTCAAGACCTTTGCCTGAGGTTGGTTTTGTGTCATTTAGTTTCCCTCCAAGAGCTTGTCCAATGCGTCGACCGCTTCTCGCGGACAGTCGATAAAGATGCCGTTGCGTTTTCCGTTTTCGTCCAGTGTCTGACCGGCATCTACCCCTCTCAAGAACACATACATGGCCCCTGCAATGTGATCCCACACTTCTTCTTTGGGAACACCCGCGACCGAGATCAAATGACGCTTTAACGCCAAGAGATAGATCACGTACTGTAATCGATAATGCTTGCGATCGATTTCTTTTGTCATCTCTTCTTGGCTGTAGCTTTGCGCTGTTCCGTCACCGATAAAGTTGCTCTTCCAGTCCACGACCCAAAATTTGCCTTGTGCAAACATCACCATGTCGATGGCACCGGTCAAGTAGCCTGTCAAACGCGTCACGGCGTCGCCTTCCAACTCCAAACCGACGTTTTTCAATGTCTCCAGCAACACGGGGGTCGTGAGACGACGGTTTTTCACCGACAACAGGAAAGGCATTTCGTTGATTCGATTTTCACTTGCCAAAGCATTGAATTGAAATACCGAGAAGTCGTCAGTTGCCGGCAAAACGTCGCTGTTAACGACACTATCGAGCATGTTGGCGACAAGTTGCCCCACGGCAACGAATTCTTCCTCAGTCTTTCCTTGCATAAACAACGCGCGCTTCAGGCGCCGGTCAATACCGTTGACGACATCGTCGATTTCTTCTTCACTTTTGGCATTAAAGCGCGCTTCAAAGAGCTTGTGGAGCCAATCGCCCACGTCGGCCCCTCTAAAGAAACGCAGTACGTCGTTGCCGCTTCCTGTTTCTGCAGTCTCCTGCACAACGGGTGCAAAGAGAAGATCGCCCTCGGCATCTTCGTCGGTTTCGATCACGCGCTCTTGGCCTTCATAGTCGACGATGCCGTGAGCACCCGACCCCAAGCCTTTGGCAATAGACGTAAAGCTTGAGCGCGCCCAATCGGGATAAAGACTGCCGGCAGGCAAAGCCTTTAACTCCGTTGCTCCGACATTTTTAATCTCCGTGGTGCCGGTGTCGACATCGCCCGTGACTTCCACCCAAGCTTCTTTGCGCTTGAAGTCGTCGGAAAGCACAAGTCCCTCGCCGAAATCGTCAGGATTGACGGTATCGGTCCAGTCTCGAGAGCAAACCTCTTTTTGAATTTCATCCAATCGTGTTTTGATCAAGGGAACAATGTCTTTGCCGGCTTGCTCAAATTTCCGAACAGCCATCATGCCCTGCACATAGCCGTTGGTGAGATTGGTCTTGGCACTGGTGTCGGCATGCGTTAAAGACACGACCAAGCGAGAAGAAGCGCGCGTCATGGCAACGTAGGCCAAGCGCACCCGCTCTTCGGTATCGCGATTTTTTGTCGGCTCGTGATCCGAAACATTTTGAGCCGTCGAAAAAATGAGCGCCTTTTTTAAGATTTTGCCGTTTTCTTCCACATCTTCTTGGAAAAAGACCGACTTGTCTTTGCTGTTTGCCGTCATATCGCTTGCCCACGGAATATAGACAAGGGGATACTCCAGACCTTTACTCGAATGCACGGTTTCGATTTTGACGACGTTGTCGTCAATGACGGAGCGCAGTTTGCGGTCTTCGTCGCCTCCCGAACCCGCAGCAATCTGACTTTCAAACCAACGTAGAACGGCGCCTAAGGTTTTAAGTCTTGCAAACTGCGCCTGTAAGAGTTCGATAATATGCGCATAGTTTTCAAGAATTGCAAAACCTTGATTGACCGACAACAGACGTTCGGCCGTTTGCACCGTGTCTTGCAGAAAATTGAGTGCTGCTGAAGGCCCTGCCAAGGCAAAACGCTTGCCGCACTCAACGAGCAACTGACGATCGGCCACACCTTGGGTATCTGCCATATCGCGAATTTCGCGCATGGTTCGCCCCCACAGGCGCGTTGCGCGTGCTGTATTGAGAAGCTTGCGATTTAAGGGATCGTCCATTGCCGACAAAATCGCCGCAATTTCCAATGCTTCGGAGGTTTGAAAAACGTCACCGGCACCGGAGACCGCAGCACGAATGCCGCGCTTGGCAAGCGCATCGATAATGATGTCGGCGTTGGTGCGCTTTCTCACCAAAAGGGCAATGTCGCCGGCTCTCAGGAGTCGGTACTTTCTGCGTACGCCGTCGACGACCGTATCACGCTTGATGTAAACGTTGCCGTCGGCCAAAAGGTTGGCAATATCTTGCGCCAGACGATCGGCTTGCAGCTGTCTTGCGCCGTCGGCATCGAGCTTGTCGCCGCCCGGATGCAACCAAAAGCTCACGGTCGGAATCGGGTAGAGAACGTTGCCGATTTTGCGCACCAAGGGAGCCGCGGAACTGCCATAATCGGCAGGACTAAAGCTCAGCTCGTCGTTTAAAAAGTGCGAAGCCGAGCTGCCCGAGAAAACCGCATTGATCGTTGCGACCAAAGCCGGCGTAGAGCGAAAGTTCTTTTTCAACTCCAACACGCTTTCGGGATCGGCATCCAACAGTTCTTGACGCGCTTTCAAGTAGGTGGAAAGTTCCGCCATACGAAAACCGTAAATAGCCTGTTTGGGATCGCCCACGAAAAACACGGACTTGGGCCCCTCTTGCCGGTTTTCAGGTAAAAAGAGCGTCTTGAAGATCCCGTACTGAATGCTGTCGGTGTCTTGGAATTCATCAATTAAAACAGCATCAAACCGGTGACGGATTTTTTCCACCAAATCGGGCTTGGTCATCACCAGGCGATACATCTGCACCAAGAGTGAAGAGAAACTCATCACGCCCGCTTCTTTTTCCAAAGCTTCCAAACGTTTGGGCGCGAGTTCGACAAAGCGCTTTAAAACTTCAAGTTGCTCGCGCGTCAACACCGGTTTTTTATCGTCAGGCTTTTTGTCAGGCTCTTGCAACGCGTCCTCAGGGTTATCCAAAGCCACGAGTTCCGGCAACTCTTTTGTATCGATCGTATCGCCTGCTTCGGACAACTTGGAGAGAATCGTCGGAAAACAATCCCAATTCAAAACGACTTGCGCGTCTTCAGGAGACAATTTTGCGGTTTCGGTGCGCAAAAACTCGTCGATCACGACTTCGGAAAGCCCGGTGTCGGCGCTCACCGTCACGTCGTAAGCACCTGCTCGCGTGAAATTAAATTCCGTGAGCATCTTTTGGCAGAAGCTGTGAATGGTCTGAACCGATGCGTCGTCAAAAGCTTCCAATGCGCGATTGATCAAATCAAGCGCATCGCGCCCGTCTTTGGTCCACATCTCGACCATAGCGGCTTCGGTTTTGTCTTTGAGCACCTCGCCGTTGGTGAGCGCTTTGGACATGCGCTGCAAGACTTTACGCACGCGCTCTTTGATTTCTGCAGTTGCAGCCTTCGTGAAGGTCACAATCAGGATGCGATCGACTTCGACCTTGGCTTCCACAATAAAGCGCAAGACCAAGTGTTCCAACGAATAGGTTTTTCCGGTGCCCGCGCTGGCTTCAATCAAGTAACGACCGAAGATATTCGAAGTGCATAAATTAAATTCTTTCGGTTGCATTACTTCTTCTCCCAGAGTTTGGCCGCATCGATAAAAGCTTGGGCAATCGTCGTATGGGGCACGGGCTTGGCGGACTTACCTCTGCCCGTGGTTTTGACTTCCGGAACCAATTCGATAATCTCGGTGCCCAGCAAATTTTTTTCCTCTTCAGCGAGCTTTTTCACAAAAACGCCTCTCAAAGCTTCCAATGCGTTTTGTAGATTTTGGGTTTCGTTGCACAACTTTCCACGAGAATCGTCCCCCGTCCAAATCGCCTTAAACTTCAAACTGTCATCGCTCCAAAACACGGGAGTGCCCATCACCATCGGTCCTTTGGCAAAGCGATTGACGATTGCCATCAATAAAGACATCGCCTTTTGCGCAAAGCCCGGAAGAGATTCGTTATCCAAATGCCAGTGCTCGAACGTTGCCGGCGTTTCCTTGAGATTGACGAAATACATGTCGTGGATGCCGTGCACGGCCGACTGCGCCAGGAATTGAATCAGGGCGCGTTTGATATCGCGACCGCTCTTGCCGATGAATAGAGAAATCCGCGTTTCGCTCGGTCCAAAGCAGTAAACGTCAATCACCGGCAATGCCGCTTTCTCAAATGCCGGATCGGCAATTTCTTTACCCGCAAGGAAGAACTTGCTTTGCAACTGATAAACGCCGGTCGCAGCTTCGGCCAAACGCTTTTTCAGTTCATGCGCGGCATTTAACTTTTGGACGAGTTCGCTGACAGCCACTTCTCTAGTCACTTTGACACCCATTCCCGGATCGAAACCATAGGTGTGAAGAATGTCTTGAGCGCTCACCCCTTGCTCCAACCTCTTTAAGATGTCGCCCTGCGCAATGGAACGCGCCAAAGCATCGTCCAATGGCGAAACCAAGGGAACTTCGGCCTCTTCGTCCTTTTCCAAAATATTGACGCCCAAAGCACGCGATGCCCAATCGTCGGGATCGATCACGGCTCGGGTAATCTCTCGCAAAGGAATCGAACGACCGGCACCGGACTCATCCTGAGCAGGCACAATTTCGGCATTCAAAAATTGTTTTTCATCATCTAAAAAGTTCACCTGCCGTGCTTTAAGCAAAGCACCCAAGCGTATCTGATTTCTGCTTTGTACGGACTTGCTTGCAGACGTGAAGTTTTCTTCGGCAAAGACGGACGCCGGCAGCTTCACCGTCAGGTCTTTTTCAACCACGGATTCATCCCCAAATCCCTGTGTCAACAAGGCTTTGACGTCTTGCACCACCACGGAGGGGCTGGCTTCGACCGAACCGGTTCCCGCCGTATAGGAAATCAAGAAGTTTTGACGACAACTTAACATCAAGTCCAAAAACACGTTGCGATTGTTGCGGCGAGAGTCTCTGTCGCCCTTGCGGCGGGCGTTCACTTTTTGACCGTCTTCCAACGTGACTTCTGCCGTCATCAAATCGAATTCTTCGCTGCGCACCACCCCCGGGAACGTCGGCCCGTCGTTTAACCCGACAACGGCAATGGCCTTAAAAGGCAACCAACGGAAATCTTCCATTCCTGCAAAAGTGATGCGCCCGCTGGCACGCGCCATCGTCTTATCGGTTTGCAACGTTGCCGAAATCGCGCCCCAGAAAGCTTCAAAGGGAATTTCAGCCTCGACCAACACGTCGTGCACGGCCTCTTGCACACGCTCGGCCGTAGCCGTAAAACTTGCCACATCGGGCTGGCCCACGGTCTGAGGGAAGACATCGGCAATAAGCTTTTGCGTCCAAGCGAGCCACTGACTTGCAGATTGCTTTCTCGGCACTCTCGAAAGATCGGTTAAGCCTGCTGAAACGGAGCAGACGAAGTCAAAGAGATCTTTATATTTATCGACCGTATCAAAGCCCCCTGCTTCGTTGCCGTAAGCGGGCAACGTCTCTGCAAAGACTTCCTTGCGATCGCTTCGCATGCGCGCACCCAGGTTCAGGCGCTCCAGGGCACGCTCGAGCGTTCCGTCAAAGTCCCCGCCCTCGTCTTGGGCTGACATATTGTCCACACATGCTTGGGCATGTTCGGCGTCTAATCCCCAACGGTAACCGCCAGAGACCAACCATGTACGAAGCACTCCTGTCAGCGTTTCGTCACAGCCCCAACTTCTAAAGAGAATCGGGTATTCAAGAAGCGCTTCAAAGTCTTTCCTGGTTGCCTTGGAAAAGACAAAGCGACCGGCCGCTAAAATCGCCTGCGCGGTGCTGTTGACCGCAATTTGCGATTGCCCTGCAATGTGATAGGCCATCTTGTTTTCTGCCGGTCGATTCATCAACACGGAAGAAATGACGGGCGCCATCGCATCGATATCGGGTGTCACGACCAAGACGTCTTCGGCCCCAAACTTTTCGCCGTTTTCTTCAGCCTTTTGACGCAAGCCGTCGACCCAATCCAAAACCGCTTCGATTTCGCGGGCTGCATTGGGGGCTTTGACAATCAGGAAAGAATCGTCGTCAGGCGCCACTTCGGAAGGCAAATTGGATGCGCTATCTGTGAGAATTGCTTCTTGCACCTGCTGCAGCACGGTCGTACATTCGGGGTGATGCACAAAAGCGGTTGTTTGCTCTTGGCAGGCAACGTCTGAAACACGCAATGTTTCCAAAGCCGACAAATCGAGTTCGGGCGTCACGTCCCACTTTCTGCCGTGCACGGTCTCATCCGTGCGCTCTGCCGCATCGTCTTCGATCAACGAGGGATCGGTTTCGGGGTCACCTGCAAACGTCCAAATACGCTCGATCAGAGCACGCTGGCTTGCCGCGTTTTTGCGCAAGTAGTCCAGAGCATCTGAGTTCTCCGACATCTTCCAGTCGTCAAAGACGCTTCTGGGCAACGTTTCAAACCAATACGCTTCGCTCGGATTGATGAGATAAATGAAAATATCGCGCGACTTGGCTAGTGCTTGCAAGAAAGGCAAAGACAAGGGCGGGAGCGCTGCCGGCAAAAAGATATGCACGGGACTTTTATCCACTTCGACAGACTCGTCCAACAATTCTTTCCAACGCTTGGGCACTTGAAACAGGGGATAGGTCGAACTCCAACTGAGTTTGTTTTCACCCCATTGGCGCTTGGCGATTTCTTCAAAAAGCGCCTTTTGCCAAGGATAGTCCAAATGTGCTTCCAACGCCTTTTTCTCGCGCAACAGACGCGGCGTGGGCTTGTCACTCGTTTTGTAGCCGATATTCATCCAATCCAAGACCCAGTCAAGTCGATAGCTCACGTAGGTCACAAACAAGTGCGTGATGCGACGTGCCAGAGTTGTCACTGCCGAGGGCGGTTGGTTCTTCAGATAACTTGCCAATCTTTGGCATTGCGGCTCTCTTAAAAAGTCCGCATCCGTCAAAAGACTCCAGATAATCCATTCCAGTTCTTCTGCCGTATTGCCTCGGCCCATGAGTCTGGGGCCCGAAGACTCGCCGAACCAATGCGAAAAGCTCACGAGGTTTAAGTTGGAGGCAATGCCGATTTCGTCGGCAAATATTCTTGCGATGTCATCCTTAACCGCTTCGCTCGGAATCACGATCGTGTCCGAAGTAAAGACGCTCGATTGCCCCATTTTGAGAGCTGTTTTTCTGTCGGCGGTCACATAGCCCAAAAGGATGCGGCGCAAGAGTTCGTATGAGTTGGAATAAATCGTCTGGATCACGGCTTTAAGTCCCAAAATTCGTCGGTGGAAAAAGCGGCTTATGCATACTTTTTTCGTTGAGCCATGAGCATACAACAAAACCAAAAATGACTCATTGATTTTTCTTGAATTGCTCCGGAATGTGTCGCATCACAAAACAACATCGACAGACAAAACAAAAAGGAGGCATCGCTCGGACACCTCCTCTTGAAAAAGCAATTCAACTTCTCGGCACCTATCGGCGCCGAGAAGCGTTGTTGCCAATCGTGTTTTAGAACACGTATTTCACGCTGACCTGACCGTAAACTTCGCGGTAGTCGTCGGAACCCGCGGCCATACCCAGACCAAAGCCCAAGGCCATGGCGTCTTTTTGAGCTTCGAAGCCCAAACGTGCGCGACCGACGTTTTCAGACCAGACATCCAAGTCGGTACCCATACGAGCCTGACCGACAAGCATGTCGGCTTCGACATTGGTGTCGCCGAACATGTGGACATAGCCCACGTCAAAGACGGACTTCACGACCCAACCGTTGTCGAAAGACTTCGTGCCGGAGACAGCCACGCCGATCGGCATATTGACCAGATTCTGATCCGTGTCTTCGACCTTAAAGCCCTTCTTGGTGGTGTAACCGTCCGTGCTCACGCGCAGGTAGTTGACGCCCACATAGGGAACAAACGAAAGTTCGTCCGAGAACTTCACATTCATTTCGCCGCGAGCGCCCACCGTCCAAACGTCGGCATCGACATCAACACTGTCACCCGAACCATGAACGATGTCGTTAGACGTCGTCATCCAGCCCGCTTGACCCACGATATTGAAGTCGCCGATACGACGTGCGGCATAAGCTTGCAGACCGTAGTAATCCACATCGTTTTTCACGCCGCCGTTATCACCATGGCCCTTGACTTCGCCCGTGCCGACGTTAGCCAATGCACCGATCGTCCAATCGCCCTGGGTATATTCGCCACCGAAGGCCAAGCCACCCAATTGCGTCTTGGTTTCGAGCATATTGCGAGAGCCGCCCATTTGAACCTGGGTACCTGTAACTTCGGCAAAGCCCATAACGCCGTCGTTAAACGTGTTGGTCAACGATGCACGCTTGGCCACCTGATCCAAACCGATCATTGCGCCTTCGATACCGGCCGTTTGCACGCCGCCCGCGGCAGCAAGGTTAAAGGCGGCGTTCAGCTGTGCATGACGATGGTCGCCGTTGCGCAGGCTCTTGTTTTGGCCGTCAAGATAATCCTTGATGAGCTCGGAGGCATCATCAGTCTGCTTTTCGATCTGATCCAATGCAGCGGTGTCAAAGCCGTCCAAACCGAGCGAGGCGAGCATGATGCCGCTGTCGTTCTTTTCAAAGATAACCTTGTTCGTTGCAGATGAATCGAACACTGCAACATAACGAATGTTGTCTAGCGTTGCGGCATCCAAGTCATCCAACGTCAAACCGTTAAACGTCACGGATGCATCGTCAGTAGCCACATTGGTGAAGTAAAGTTTGCTGACATCAAACCCATTAATCGTTGCACCAGCACCGTTCACCACCGTTTTTGCACCTGCATCGGCCGCCACTAAAGCGTTGGAACCCAACACCAAAGAACCGGATGCCCCTTCCTCTGCCGTACCGATCGTGGCATTCACCCCGTTCAAGTTGACAGCGCCGGACAAGTACATCGCAGGAGCTCCGGCGGCGTTGTCAAACGCCTCCTGCGCCGTGGCACTGCCCACAGCTAAAACGCCGCCTGTGACGTTAAAGGTCACGTTGTTGATGCCTTCCTTAATTGCAACGGCACCGGAAAGCAAATCAATCGTAGAGGCTTGTGTTGCAGTGATGCTTTCAACATCGTACAAACCGGACCACTCGGTCTTCTTCTTGTCACCGAAAGCGAAGTTGAAGTTCTTAACAGCTTGTGCCGTGACCTTGTTAAAAGCCTTTACGGTTTTACTATCAAGATCGAAAGCGTCTCCAACCAAAGTGAGAGCGGCATTTTCAACACCGTTGGCGTCAATATTTTTGCCTTCCAACTTTGCGGATTGATATAACGTAACAGATGCGTTTTCGACAATCGACTCTGCCGTTTTCGTATTTGCATTCGAACTTGTGATGACGCGACCGCCGGCATAAATATCGCCATGGACAGTGCCGCCGGCAATCACAATATCGACGGTCTCGACCGCTGCCTTGGCATAGTTGTAGGTAGCTGCATTTTTGTATTTCCCTTGCAACGCCAAACCGCCGCCATAAATGTCACCATAAATGACAGCATCATCGGCAACAAGAATCTCCACATTGCCGACAGTGGACAAACCGCCCTCGGTTGCAATACCGCCGCCGTAAATGTTGCCTAGGTTGTTTTCGAGACCGACAAACGTCTTACCGCCAATAGCAATGGAAACATTGTCAACATGCGCACCGCCGGTGACTTCTTCGTCATCACGATTGCCTGCCGCAATACCGCCGCCCACAATCGCAGTCCTTCCCTGAATCATGGCGTAAGTCATGGAATCGAGATAGTCACGCGCACTGGGCTTGTCCCCATTCGGAAGTGCCGTATTTTGTCCGAAGAAAGAATCAAATGCCAAGCGGCCGATGTTGCCGGAAGTTGCGGTAATGTTGACGTTTTGGACCGTCGAACTTGCCGTTTTGCTGTCAACCGGCTGATTTTGAGCGTTTACCGGATTCGTATCGTCAATCGCGTAACCCCCGCCGACAATGCCGTCAACAGAACCGCCGATCACATTGATATTGACCGTACCGACCGTAGAAACAGCACCGAGGCCGTAGTTCATTTCTTCCTTACCGACAGCTAAGGCTATACCGCCCCCCATCACGCCGATCGTTTCGCCACCTGCGAAATTCATCGTCACGGTGCCGACATCGGATTGTGCCAATGTAGCGGAGAGCTGTTCGCCGTTAGCGTTGCTTGCGTTACCGGAAGCCGCAGCAACACCGCCACCGATCACGCCGACGTTATAGCCGCTCAAAACCTCGATTCCGACATTTTCGACCATGACGGTTGCCGACGGAGCGCTCTGGGCATAAATCGTCTGACCGTTCACATTTTCAGAACCCTGTTCACGCGACCAGGATGCAGCCAAACCGCCGCCGATGATGCCGACGTTGACACCTGGCGTTCCGTTCAAGGCATTAATCAAATCTTGAGCTTCCTTTTCTGCATTTCCGAGAGCGCTAGTATCACCTTTAAGCAATCCTGACAAACTTTTCAGTCCTGCTCGAACTGCCTTGAAATAAGCACCCTTTTCGTCATTATTCTTAAACGCAGAACCAGCACCTTCTTCACCAACAACAATCGTCACATTATTTGCCGTTGCACTCGCTTTCGAAGCAACAGTATCGCGTTCCCACTGATAGGCACCGGCCAAGCCACCGCCGATGATCAATGCAGAGGATGCTCCCTTACCCAACTTGATTTCAATGTCTTGGGAAATGGCCGTTGCAATGCCGCCCGTACCCTTTGCGCTTTCAGTAAGCGAAATCATCGTTTTGAGCTGATCAGGCAGTAAGCCACTAATCTCTTTGTCAAGATCTCCGCCAAAAGCAATACCGCCGCCCACAGCACCGAGCAGCACACCGTCTTGCACATCAACGGTTGTTTTACCGCCGACGGTCGTGCTTGCCTCGCCACCCAAAATACCGACAGCCAAGCCTCCGCCGACAGCGCCGACCGTAATACCTTCAAACCCTTCACCCTTGGTTTGCGTATTGATCGTTAAAGTCGTCGAACCCGTGACGGTCGAGGTAGCCTTACCACCAAGAGCTACCGCGGAACCGCCGGCAAACGTTCCCAAAGAAGTCGTCGTACCACCGAGATTCACTTCAGAGTTACCGTCCAAGGTCACATTCGTTTCGGAAGCTTTGAGAGTAATCTCCTGGTTTTCACTCATCTTGAGGGTTGCAACGGAACCCACGTTGATTGCAGAGCTTGCCCCGACCATCAAAAGCGAATTGCCGCTGACAGTATCTATTTTGGAATTGCCCGTTCGCGTCAAAGACAAAACTCCGGAGGCTTGAGCTTCGGCACCCAACTGCAAATTCACAACTCGGTCACCGACCACTGTAGCAACGACGAACGGATTGGTAGTATTGCTCCCCAAGACAACAGAGGTATTGCCACTCAAATCACCTGTAACACTGCCAAATTGCTGTGCAAGTTTGCCAAACGTAGGCGACTGACCCAACTGCCCTAACAGCGTATCCGTTGCCGAATCCGTCAGATTGGATCCTCCGGCTGCCCCTACCAAAGTAACGGTTCCGTTGGGAGTTCCCAAGGCGTTTCGAATTGCGGTCCAGTCTTTGCTCAATAGCGCTTTCAAGAAATTACGTGCGTCGCCTTGCGTCTGAATATTGAGTCCATTACCATGGGCGGAAATGAACTTCGTCGTGCCTTGTTCCTGAACATAATCCTTGTTGACAGTAATCTGTTCGGCGCCGGCAGTACTCATACTCAAAGCCAGAGCACCGGTCACAGCTGCACCGACCAACGTCTTTGCACTCTTGTCTGGCTTGCCGCGCGTTGCACAAGCTTCGGACGAAACGACATAACTACGACGAACGTCGTTCCACAAAACCTTAAAGGCCTTATTCATTAAAAACTCCTTCGAATTCCGTAGGATATGAAATACAAGAATTTGAGGAATCTACACTCGCCCCCCCCCCGGCGCCTTGATTTTTATCAATATTTATTGGCTTTCACGTTCTTCCTACATTTTCTCGTCCACAAACTTATACGCTCAAGAATCGCTGTGCCTTCGCTACGCACAACAAACCCTGTTTTTGCCTCATTGGCTGAGCACGGATGACCTACTTTGGTCGTATAAGGCAAGAATTTGGAAGTAATTGCAAGGTTCGTGCAACATTGTCGGGGTATCATACGAAAACCAAAATCGTCACACTCTATTGACACCCCCTTTTCGGATACCTTGCCATGCTGATCAATCGCCTCCGCCGCTCTCTCTTAACTTTGGGCGCCCTCGCAACTTTTGCTGTTGCAACACCTTCGTGGGCGGCTGAGTCGTTCACCCCCTTTGAAGTCAAGGACTTGGCTGGTCGCACTGTCAAGGTGGAAAAAGCGCCGCAACGCTTTGTGGTTGCCAACTACATCGCCAACTTCCTGATGGTGGGCGGCGCCAAGAGTTTGGATAGCGTCGTTGCCATGACCCAAGATGGTTGGATTGAAACGCGCCGCGGCGAATACGAAGTCTTGACGCAAGCTTTCCCCAAGATCAAAGAGATTCCGAGCATCGGGGGCTACCACGACAACATTCTCAATTCCGAAAAAATCTTGGCTCTGCGTCCCGACGTGGTTTTGATCAACACCAGCCAATACGCCGACAACAGCCAGCGCGTGGAAATCTTTGAAAAGGCCGGCATTCGCGTTGTGGTGCTCGATTACCACGCCATGAAACAGGCCAACCACATTCAAAGCACACAGATTTTGGGCAAACTCTTGGGTCGCGAATTGGTGGCAAAAGCTCAGAGCGACCGCTATGCCGAAGTGATCAATACGATCGACTCGCGCATTGCGCTGTTGCCCGACTCAGCCAAGCACAAGCGCGTGTATATCGAAGCCGGCACCAAGGGTGTGGGCGAATACGGCAACTCTTATAACGGTTCGGTTCTGTGGGGTGCGATTGTCAAAAATCTTCAAGGCGCCAACATCGCCGAAAACATGAAGCAGCCCTATTCGCCTTTGGATCGCGAATTCGTGCTAGCGCAAAATCCGCAAGTCATCGTGATGGCCGGCAGCATTTGGCACAACGCCAATGAAAGCGATCAGATGCGCATGGGTTTGACTGTGGACGAAGCCACGGCTCAAGCGCGTTTGGCAGGTTTTGCCAAACGTCCCCTGTGGGAAAAGCTTTCTGCCGTGCAAACGGGGGATGTCTATGCAGTCGACCACGGTAGTCTTCGTTGCATGATGGATTACACGTTTTCGATGTTCTTAGCCAAGGTTCTGTACCCGGAAACCTTTGCAGACTTCAATCCCAAGGTCGAGTTGGAGATGTTCTATAAGACCTACTTGCCCGAAGTCGATGCTCGCGGAACGTTCTTTATCCAACTCAATCAGTAATCGTTTACTTCCTGAGAAGAGTCTGCGATGTCTTGCCACCACAACTACGTGCACCAAGTTTTAAAGCGCTGCGGGGTTCTTGCAGGGCTTGCTGCGGTCATGCTCGTATTCGTGATTCTGGACTTGGCAAGCGGCGGCTCCTCGATGCCGTTGACTAACGTCGTGGCCGCACTCTTTGCGGGTCCCGCGGGAACAACGATCGACGCCACCATCATTTGGTCGATTCGCCTGCCCATGACCCTGACTGCGCTTTTTGTCGGGACGGCTTTGGCGGTGGCCGGGCTTGAAATTCAAAACATCACCGGCAACGCTTTGGCAAGCCCCTCTACTTTGGGCATCAGTTCTGCCGCAAGTTTCGGTGCGGCAGGCGCTATCACGTTGGGCTTGACCGTTTTCGGTCAACTTTGGATCGGTACGGCCATCAGCGCCTTCGTTTTTGCCCTGGCCGTTTCTTTGGCGATTTACGCCTTGGGCAAAGTGCAAGGCATGAGTCCGACCACCTTGATTTTGTCGGGCATCGTCATGAACTTCTTTTTCATGGCACTGCAGCAATTTCTGCAATATCGCTCAAGCCCGGAAGTGGCGCAGTTGATTGCCGGCTGGACCTTCGGCAATCTGGAGCGCAGCTCCTGGACAAGTGCTGCAGCAGCCGGCACCGTGACCTTGATCGGTTGCGCCTATCTCTTGACCCGTTCTTGGGCTTTGACAGCTTTGACCTTGGGGGAAGAGCGCGCTCGCAGTTTGGGTGTAGCCGTCTCGCGCATTCGCGTGGAAGTCTTTTTCTTAAGTTCCCTGATGATTGCCGCGGCAGTGGGCTTTATCGGTACAGTAAGCTTTGTGGGCTTGGTGGCGCCGCACTGCGCACGCCTTTTGATCGGCGAAGATCAACGCTTTTTGTTGCCTGCCACGCTTTTAACCGGCGGCGTTTTGATGTTGGCCAGCAGCTTTGCGGCCAAATTGCTGTCTTCGGGCTCGATGTTGCCCGTCGGGATCATCACTTCTTTGGTCGGTGTTCCCTTCCTCTTGATTCTTTTATTACGCAGTCGCGGGAGTTTGCAATGACGCGCTTGATGCTGGAAAACTTGGGCGTAACCTTCGGCGAACATCGCGTCTTGCGCGACATCACGTGCGAGCTTGCCGGCGGCGAAATGGTGAGCGTCATCGGGCAAAACGGCGGCGGGAAAACGACGTTACTCAAAGCCGTCGCAGGCTTGTTGCCGCACACGGGCAAGGTCACTGCCGATTTGGAAGCAAACGAAATCTTTCACAAGTCGATTGCTTACGTTCCTCAACTGACGCAAGTCACCAGCCGCCTTACCGTCTTTGAAATGGTCTTGTTGGGGTTGGTCAACGACCTCTCCTGGCGCGTTTCTAAGGAAACTTTCGATCGCGTGGACGAGACGCTGCATCAATTGAACATCAATCGCTTGGCAGATACTCCTGTGAATCGCCTCTCGGGCGGGCAAAAGCAACTTGTGTTTATGGCGCAAGCCTTCGTGAGTCGACCCAAGATTTTGCTTTTGGACGAACCGACGTCCGCTCTGGATTTGCGCCACCAACTCGTGGTGATGAATGCCGCACGCGACTACACCGATCAGACAGGGGCGGTGACGATTGTGGTGGTGCACGACCTTTTGACCGCCGCGCGCTTTAGCGACAAGTTGCTGCTTTTGGGCAACGGGCAAATTCGTACGTTCGACACTCCTGAAAACGTGCTTAAACCCGAGACGCTTTCCGACGTTTACAAGGTAAGCGTCAGTGTGGAAAAAACTGATCCGGGATTTTTGAACGTCATTCCCTTGGAAGCACTGTAGGCTCTCTCGTTTCAAACAAAACTCTCGAACAAAACAGCCGTTCGAGAGTTTTTCGGTTTCGGGAGCCGATTTTTTTGACGTCTCGGCTCCGAAAGCAATGTCGACGCTTAGCGCTTCACGCCCGTCGTATCGCCCACGGGTTTGGCCGTGCGC
Organism: uncultured Sutterella sp.; assembly: GCA_937995395.1. Taxonomy (GTDB): domain Bacteria; phylum Pseudomonadota; class Gammaproteobacteria; order Burkholderiales; family Burkholderiaceae_F; genus Duodenibacillus. Next base: position 43,949 of record CALKKK010000177.1, read on the forward strand.
GGTGCTTCAATCAAGAGATTGGGCTTGGTGATCTTCGGGTCGGACAACGGCGCAATATGACCGCGCTGAGCGTGCTTTTTGCTCAACTCGACAATATCGCCGAATTCGATCGCGCGTTGCGGACAAGAGTCCACACAAGCCGGATTCAACCCCTTTTCCAAGCGGTCGGAACAAGCATCGCACTTGGTCATCTTGCGCGTACCGGCATTTAACTGCGGTGCATCGTACGGACAAGCCGTTGCGCACATGCCGCAGCCGATGCACTTCTTGGGGTCGATCAAAACCAAACCGTCGGAAGCGCGCTTAAAGTGTGCCTTGGTCGGGCACACCTTCACGCAGGCCGGATCGGCGCAGTGATTGCAGCTCACGGAAACATAGTAGGCAAACGTATCCGTGTGCCATGCGCCGGTGCGGCGATCCTGGCGCCAGCTGCCGCCTTCGTATGCCAAAACATGGCGGAAATTGCGTCCCACTTCCAGATTGTTTTTGTCCTTGCAAGCCACTTCGCAGGTCTTGCAACCGGTACAACGAGAGACGTCAACGAAAAAACCCAATTGCTTAGTCATGATGGTAGCCTCCCGTTAAATTTTCTTCACTTCGACAAAGTTGGTGTGCTGAGGATTGGCCTTGGCCAACGGACTCTTCTTCAACGATGTCAACGTATTGATGGAAGGACCTTTATCCGTACCGTTTTTGTCCGGCGTAAACCACCCGCCCTGCGGGAAGGCCACCACACCGGGGAAGATACGCGGCGTCACATGAACCTTGATCTGAACACGACCGCGGTCATTAAAGACTTCGACCGCATCACCCGTTTGCAAATTGCGCGATTGGGCGTCGACCGGATTGATCATCAGTTCGTCGGGGTGCAATTCTCGAAGCCACGCCACGTTGTGGTAGGTCGAGTGCGTACGCCCGTGACCGTGATAGCCGTAACACTGCAACGGATACTTCTTTTGCAACGGATCGCCCGGCATTTCCCAAGTCGAAACGAATTTGGGCAATGCGGAGATGACGTCGCCCTTGGGCAGAATCCATTCCTTGGCCAACTTGGCGAGGCGTTCGGAATAAATTTCGATCTTGCCCGAAGGCGTTTTAAGAGGATTTTTGGCCGGATCGTCTCTAAAGCCCTTGAGAACAACGGTCTTGCCCTTGCCCAGCCCCGGCACTTTCACGATACCCTGCTTCCAGAAGGTATCGAAGTCGGGCATGACGTCCGGATGCTTCTTTTGCGTTTGTTCGTAGCACCAACGCACCCACTGCTCCTGCGTGCGGCCTTCGGTGTATTTGTCTTCGATGCCGAAGCGCTTGGCCAATTGAGAACAAATCCAATAGCCGCTTCTTTGATCCCACTGAGGTTCAACGCACTTTTGCAACGCCACCATGAAGTTGCTCGTGCCCGTAGCATAGCCGTCGGCAGCGATATCGTTGAGTTCCTGCTGCATAACGTCGGGCAGAATGATATCGGCCCAACGCGCCGTCGCCGTCATCTGATTGTCGATCACAAGGATGAATTCGCACTTTTTCTCGTCGGCCAAAATCTTGGCCGTGCCGTTATGGTCGGAGTGCTGATTCATGTTGACGTTGGAGCACTGCGTCCACAGGAACTTGATGCCGACATCGAGCTTGTCTTTACCTCGAACGCCGTCGGCTATGGCCGTCATCTTTTCACCGTGATCGATGGCATCGGTCCACGTAAAGAACGAAATGGAAGTCTTCACGGGATTGGCACCGGCAGGCAAACCCACGTCGCCCAAACCGATATCGGCTTCGCGGCCGCCGTGGCTGGTACCGGGCAAGCCGATCTGGCCGGTCAAAATCGGCAACATGCAGATGGCGCGCACCGTTTCTTCACCGTTGGCCTGGCGCTGCGGACCATAGCCTTGCGCAAAGAACACGGGCTTGGTCGTAGCCATTTCACGTGCCAAACGTTCGATCGTTTCGGCAGGAATACCGGTGATGCGGGAAGCGTATTCCGGGGTCTTGGGCGTCTTGTCTTCGCCGTAGCCCAAAATATAGTTCTTGTAGTCACTGCGAGCAGGCGCGCCGGCAGGCAACGTCTTTTCGTCGTAGCCCACGCAGTATTTGTCCAAGAAAGCTTGATCGACCAAGTTTTCCTTGATCATGACGTAAGCCATACCTTCGACAAAAGCGGCGTCGGTACCCGGGCGAATCGGAACCCATTCGTCTTCCTTGCCCAAGCACGTATCGGTGTAAATCGGATCGATGATGATCATGCGAGGACGCTGTTTGCCGGAGCGAGCGCAATCGAGTTCCCAAGCCTGACCGCCGCCCGACTGACGCGTAACCATCGGGTTGTTGCCAAAACAAACATAAAGCTTGGAGTTGCCGACTTCGGTCATCTGCGAGCCGCCGGCACCGATGCCGTAGGTATAGGGCATGGCGCCGTTAATCTGAGCGGACGAATAAGTGCCGTATTGGTTCAAGAAGCCGCCGAGCATGTTTAAGAGACGTTCAGCTGTTCTGCGGGTGGAAACCAGCTGATAGGAGCCCGAACCGTACTGCAGATAAACGGCTTCATTACCGTATTTTTCAATCGTATTCTTGAGATTCTTGGCAACGATGTCCAAAGCCTCATCCCAACTGATGCGTTCAAACTTGTTTTCGCCGCGCTTGCCCACGCGCTTTAACGGATACTTCAGTCGTTCTGCAGAATAGAGTCTCTGGCGCATCGAGCGGCCTCTCAAACAAGCGCGCACGTGCGGCACGGCCAAAGGCATCTCCTTGGAATCCTTACCCGTGTTTTCGGGTTCGATACGGATGACTTGTCCGTTTTTGACAATGGCTTTCAAAGGACAGCGGCTACCGCAGTTGACCGTACACGAAGTCCAACGGACTTGTTCGATATCTTCAAGGGCGGCTGCTACGGCGCTACAAAGCGGCGTTAAACCGAAACCGGACACGGTGCACCCGGCTGCGACACTCTGCAAAAAACTCCGGCGGGAAAATTCCGGGCAAAGAGAGTCTGTCATATCTTCTCCTGAATCGTGAATCATCTGGAAACCTGTCGTTTCCAAACCGTTTTTTGTTGCTCTTTTAGGCTGAGGCTATTGGGGTATACCTCAACCTCGAAAGTATTAGTCCCAAGGAGCTATTTGTCAAGAGAATAGCATCACGAATGTGTGATTTTGTGCAAAATTCCATGTCGCTTCGGTAACGACTTTTGCTTGATTCGGAATGTTTTTTTAATGAAAAAAGCGACCGATTTTTGCTTTCGGTCGCCTTTGTTTGATTTCAAGATATTGGAATCAAGACTTACTTAACGTCCACCAATTCCACATCGAAAATCAACGTTGCATACGGCGGAATCACGCCGGGGTAGCCCTGCTCGCCGTAGGCCAAGTTGTAGGGGATCGTGAGCTTGCGCTTGCCGCCCACCTTCAAGCCCTGCAGACCCATTTCCCAGCCCTGAATGACCATGCCGGCACCCAAGGGGAATTCGATCGGCTCACCGCGTTCCAAGCTCGAATCAAAGACCGTACCGTCTTCGAGTTTGCCTGTATAGTGCACGCTCACGGTCTTACCGTTGACGGCTTCGGCACCGGTGCCGATTTCGACTTCGTCGATTCTGAGTTCGCCGGGCTTGGGCAACTCTTGCACATCCAACAATTCCACTTCAAATTCGAGCGTGGCGTTGGGCGGAATGACGTTGCCGGCGCCGTGTGCGCCGTAACCCATTTCGGGCGGAATCACGAGCTTGCGTTTTCCCCCGACCTTCATGCCGGCAAAACCCTTGTCCCAGCCCTGAATCACGCGACCGGCACCCAAGACGAAGTCAAAAGGCTGACCGCGCGGAATGCTCGAATCGAAAACCGTACCGTCGGTCAACTTGCCCGTGTAGTGCACGACAACGCGGCAGCCTTCGGTGGCCTCCTTGCCTTCGCCGACCACGAGATCCTGAATCTGAAGTTCGCTCATTATTTATCCTTTTTAGCGTTCCAAACAAAGCAAAACGACCACGTCAACAGCGATCGTCATGCTTTAAAAAATTGCATAACGGTCGTATGTTGCACGGTTTGACGTCAAAGCGCAAATTCAAGGTGTTTCAAATCGTGCGTGAACGACTCGCCACAAAGCCCGCCAAGCCCCATAGCACCACCACAAATGCGACCATTGTCATGGATGGCAACCACGTCATGTCGCAGGCTTCCAAAATGATGCCGAAAGCCAACGGCCCCAATCCGGCCAAGATATATCCGACCCCCTGAGAAAGCGCCGAGAGTTTGAGCATTTGTCGCGTATCAGCCGACTTTTCGGCCATCAGCAAAAACGCAACCGAAAGCATGCTGCCTTGACTGGCGCCGGCTGCGATGCACGAAGGAATCAACCACACGGGATCGATCAGCCATCCGGCAATACCCAAGAGATAAGCCGCACACAAAATAGCTTCGGCAATGAATTCGTTTCCCACGCGTTGCATAAACCAAGGCGTTAGAACGGAAGCCGGAAGGCCGCTCACCAAATACACGAAAAGCCAAAAGCCGGCAGCGTGGTGCGCCACCCCCGAAGTCGTCGTCAAGTACGTCGGAAGCCAAGCGGCAACGGTGTAGATCAAAAGCGACTGCAAGCCCATCACAAAGACAACGGCAACAGCCGTCGGGCTTTTCATTAACGACCAAAAGCCCGCTTGATTGCTTTGGTTTTTGGTTTCGCGAGGGGAATCGTTACGAGCAGCGGTCAACCACAAAAGAAGGGCTAATACGGTAAGCACCGCCCAAAGCGCCATCGTGCCCGCCACACCGCCTGCAAACTCAAAAGCAGGCACTGCGGTCAAGCCGCCGATCGCGCCCGAAAGCCCGATGACACCCGTATAAATTCCCATCACCAGAGGTGTTTTCTCTGCAAACCATGCTTTGCAAATCACGGGAACGATGACGTTAAGTAGCGCAATACCGGCACCGACAGCAACCGTACTTGCCAAGAGCGCATACCAGTCGTTAAGAACGCGCCCGGCGGCACCGGCCAACAAAACGATCAACGCATATGTGACGGCAGACTTTAACCCCGTGCGCTCGGCCAAGCCGATGGCGAAAAAGGAAAAGATGCCAAAGGAAGCAATCGGGACAGCCGTCAGAAATCCGTACTGCGAATACGTGATCTCAAAAGTCTTGACGATCTCTTCGGCAACAGGTCCCACGCAAGTCACGGGGCCGCGCATCACCATCGCCGTCATCAAAACGGCAAGAAGAGCTGTCCAAAATGTTTTTTGCACGTTTGCTTCCCGAAGAGTCGATTCGAAATCCTTGTCATTATAGGTGTTGCAACGCCCTCGACCGAATGCCTCCGCTGGCAAACCGGACGAAAACCGGATCGATTTTTCTGACAATCTAATTATCAGATTATTAGATTAGCTCCAAAAAACTATCAGAAAAAATATTAGATTCGTCAACTAAAGGAGACAATGTTCGGTGCAAAAACAGTTTTCGACATCACTCTTTTGTACTTTTTGCGCAAAACCCAACCGCCTAGGATAATTTGCGTATTGACACTTTTTCGCGACGCGCGCACAATGTACACACCGTCGGACGAACGGTTTGTCCGACAAAGATTTTTAAAGGTTCACTGAAATGACACACTCTGTGATGACGATTGCTCAGCAGTCCTGGCGCTGGCACCTCCGATAAGGCGGGTGTCTTTTGTCGCACATCACAATTCAGTGAACCGAACAAGTAAACCCGCAGACAAACACCTGTCGGCGGGTTTCTTTTATCCCAGCTTACCGCCGGTAGGTGAATAGAAAAAGAAGCGGGTTAAACCGAAAAATTTTTAAACATTCACCATCAGGACCAACATCATGACACCGGCACTCGAACAACTCTACGCCCATCAAGACCTCACCGGACTTCAGGCCGAAGAACTCTTTACCGAAATCTTTAACGGCCAGACCGATCCCGCCGTCTTTGCTTCTTTGCTCACGGCTCTCAAAATGAAGGGCGAAGCCCCGCAGGAAATCGCCGGCGCTGCCAAAGCCATGGTTCGCGCAGCCGTCAAGTTCCCGCGCCCCGAAGGTATCGAAGTGGGCGAAATCGTGGGCACGGGCGGCGACGGCATGAAGTCGATCAATGTTTCGACCATGTCGGCGCTGGCTGCCGCCGCTAACGGACTTAAGATCGTCAAGCACGGCAATCGTTCGATTTCTTCTCAGACGGGTGCTTCCGACCTTTTGAGCGCCCTGGGTATCAACATCACGCCCACACCCGAAGAATCCGCCAAGCTCTTGGCCGAAACCGGTTTTGCTTTCTGCTTTGCGCCTCTTTATCACCCGGCCATGCGCAACGTCATGCCGGTTCGCAAAGCCTTGGGCACGCGCACGATCTTTAACATCTTGGGGCCGGTCACCAACCCTGCTCGTCCCGACTATGCCGTGATCGGCGTTTATGCGCCCAAGCTCGTGGTGCCGATTGCCCGCACATTGCGCGAACTCGGCATGAAGCGCGCTTTTGTGGCACACGGCTGCGGCTTTGACGAAGTCTCCGTTCAGGGTGTCACCGACTACGCACAGTTAAACGACGACGGCACGATCACCACGGGACAATTCCATCCGTCGGACTTCGGCATTACGACCCAGTACGCAATTGAAGATTTCCGCGGGGGCGAACCCGAAGAAAACGCCCGCTTGGCTTTGGATATTTTGTCGGGGCGCGGCAAGCCCGCTCACACCGACATGGTCTGCGCCAACTTGGCACTTTTGCTCGTTGCCGGCCGCAAGGCCGCCTCCATTGAAGAAGGCATGAAGTTGGCACGCGAAACCCTTGCCGAAGGCAAGGCATTGAAAGTCATCGAAGCGCACCGCGCCTTTGCCCAAGCCAAGCAAGCGGCCGATAACCAGACCTGTGCCAAAGCCTCCTAAGAACAAAACAAAGTACACGAAACACAAAAAGGAAAATCAAAATGTTGTTAAATCCCTTCTTCGGTCGATTCGGCGGTCAATATGTTCCGGAAGTTCTGATTCCTGCCCTTGATCAATTGGAAGCCGCTTTTGTAGAAGCCCGCAACGACCCGGCCTTTATCGCCGAACTCAAGGATTTGTTAACGACTTACGCAGGTCGCCCTACGCCCTTGACGCTTTGCCGCAACCTCACCAAGGGCACCAAGACCAAGATTTACTTAAAGCGCGAAGACTTGATGCACGGTGGCGCACATAAAACCAATCAGGTATTGGGTCAAGCCCTTTTGGCCAAGCGCATGGGCAAAACGCGCATCATCGCCGAAACGGGCGCCGGTCAGCACGGTGTGGCAACCGCGCTTGTCTGTGCTCTTTTGGGCTTTAAGTGCCGCATCTACATGGGCGCCAAAGACTGCGAACGTCAAAAGCCCAATGTGTTTCGTATGGAATTGATGGGTGCCGAAGTCGTGCCCATTCACGACGGCGCCTGCACCTTGAAAGAGGCTTGCAATGCCGCTTTGAAAGACTGGGCAGGCAGCTTTGCCGACACCCACTACATGTTGGGCACGGCCGCTGGTCCCCACCCCTTCCCCACGATCGTGAAGGAATTCCAGAAGATCATCGGTGAAGAAGCCAAGGTTCAATTTAAGGATGCCGAAAACGGACGACTGCCCGATGCTGTGATTGCTGCCGTGGGCGGCGGCTCGAACGCCATTGGGCTCTTTACCGACTTCATTCCCGAAACGGCCGTAAAACTCATCGGTGTGGAACCCGGCGGCAAAGGCTTGGATACCGAACACCACGGCGCCACGATTTGCAAGGGCACCGAAGGCATTTTCTTCGGCGCACGCTCTTTAAATATGCAAACGCCCGAAGGCCAGATCAACGAATCCTATTCGATTTCGGCCGGTCTCGACTTCCCGAGCGTGGGTCCCGAGCACTGCTACTTAAAGGACATCGGCCGCGCCGAGTATGTGAGCGCCACCGACAAGGAAGCCTTGGAAGCCTTTATGCTTTTGAGCCTTCACGAAGGGATCATTCCGGCGCTTGAAAGCTCGCACGCTTTGGCACACGCTTTAAAACTCATGCGTCAGAACCCGGAAAAAGAACAGACCTTCATCGTCAATCTTTCGGGCCGCGGCGACAAGGACATCTTCCAAGTGGCCGATCGTCTGGAAGCCGACGGCGTCATGGTCGACAACCGCATCATTGCCGGCAAGGTCGACGAAGTCTACGGTCCCAAGTACTGAGAAACGCGCAAACCGAATCACAAAAAATTTACGAGTAAAAAAATGTCCAATACCAATCACCGTTTTGCCGATCTTTTCGAGTCCTTGAAAACCAAAAACGAAGGTGCGTTCGTGCCCTTTGTCAACGTGTGCGACCCGACTCCCGAAATTTCTCTGGCGATTTTGGAAAGCCTGATCGAGGCCGGAGCCGACGCACTCGAACTTGGCATTCCGTTTTCCGACCCCTGCGCCGACGGCCCCGTCATTGCCGCAAGCGCCCATCGTGCCCTGTGTAACGGCGCGTCCCCCGCCAAGTGCTTGGATGTGATCAAGCAGTTTCGCGCCAAGCACCCGACCGTGCCCGTGAGCATCATGCTTTACATCAACTTGGTGTTTGCACCCACGCCCGACAAGTTCTTCCAAGCTTGTGCCGAATCGGGCGTTGACGCAGTCCTCATTCCGGATTTGCCGGTCAGTATGCGCGAAATGGACAAGACCTTTGATGAGGCCGCCGCTAAACACGGCGTCGAATTGATTGCCATCGTGCCGCCTGCGACCGAAGACGATCAGTTGGTGCGCATCGCCAAATATGCCAAGGGCTACACTTATCTGTTGTCTCGCCCGGGCATCACGGGTGCCGACAAAGAAGCCGGCATGCCTTTGACGCAATCTGTTGAAAAGCTTGAAGCCAACGGCGCGGCTCCCGGCATTTTGGGCTTTGGCGTGAGCAAGCCCGAACATGTGCGCCATGCCATGGAGCACGGTGCCGCAGGCGTTGTGGTGGGCTCTGCCATCGTGCGCATCATCAACGAACATATTGACGACACGGCGACGATGCTCTCCGAAATCAAGAAGTATGTTTCCGAAATGAAGGCTGCTTGCAAGCGTTAATCGCCGCATCGTTTCAAATCGAAAGCGCGTCGGGTATTGACTGCCGACGCGCTTTTTTCGTTTTGACCGCGGCTTAGACAACAGTCGAGATTTCTTCAAATGTTCGCGCTCAGGCAATGCGTCGATTTCGCAAACCATGTCTCCCGACAGTTGACAGTGGCAGACCTCCTCGATAGTTCAGCAAGCACCTTGCCCCATATGGCTGTAAAACGCTGCGTTGAGCCGTGATGTAATGGTGCGGCAAGCAATGCGGCCGTCAAGTTCGACGAAATTAAAAACAAAAAAATTCTCCGTCTCGGTTTTCGCAAGTATCCTTGCTTAAAAACTCCGACGGAGAACGGGTGGAAAAAGGTTTTAAGTTCGGTTAGGCAATCGCCTTCTTGTTCTTGATCGTCATCGACTGCCACACCCACAGCAGCACGAAGATGGCCAAGCCCACGGCGTAACCGCACCAGCGCATGTCATAGGGCAGGAAGTAGCCGGTCAGAATATGCGGGAAAAGCATAATGACGGTACAGGCCAAAAGAAGCAGACGTTCCACAACGCCGATTTTCTCAACGAGCCACCCCTGAATGGCCGAAGTAAAGGCCACCATACCGACACTGGTCATCGCAAAGATAAAGAACCCTTCCCAGATGCTGTGGATACCGATCAAAAGAAGATCACTGTTAAAGAGGAACGCCACGGGCAAAATCGCCGTACGAATATCGTAGATAAAGCCCTGGATACCCACGCGAATCGGATCGGCCTTGGCAATGGCGGCACCCGCGTAAGCCGCCAAACCCACCGGCGGCGTATCGTCGGCCAAAATACCGAAGTACAGACAGAACAAGTGAGCGGCAATCAAGGGGATGACGATTTCCTGACCGTGCACAACCATGCCGGAAGCCAATTCCACCAACACGGGCGCCGTCAGGGAGGCCATGATGATGTAGTTGGCCGTGGTCGGCAAACCCATACCCAAAAGCAAACTTGCCACTGCCGTAATGAGGATCAAGAGGAAGAAGTTGCCCATGGAGAGCACTTCCACAAAGCTCGTAATCTGCTGACCGAGACCCAAGGACACGCAGCCGACGATGATACCGGCAGAAGCCGTTGCCAGTGCCACGCCTGCCATGTTGTTGGCGCCGGCAGCCATAGACTGAAGCGTCGTCTTAATCCCGTGGATAAAGGCAGGCATCAAGGGTTCCTTGTGCACGCGTGCAATCATCACGGGCTGCAAAATCATGATCGCAGCCAAAACGAGAATGGCGCGGAATACCGAAAGCTCGGCCGAGTGCTGCAATGCCACCAATTCGTAGATGAGCATGGCTAACGGCAACAGGAAGTGCAAGCCGTTGCGCAATTCGCGCCAGAAGCTCGGCAATTCGCTCTTGGGCAAGCCCTTCAAGCCCAGCTTGCAGGCTTCCAAGTGCGTGATCCACAACAGAGCGATATAAGAGGCAAATGCCGGAATGGCGGCAGCCTTTGCGACTTCGATGTAGGGAACGTTTACATACTCGGCAATAATAAAGGCTGCGGCACCCATCACCGGCGGCGTGATCTGGCCGTTCACGGAAGAGGCCACTTCAATGGCGGCAGCTTTCGTTGCCGGGTAACCCAAGCGCTTCATCAAAGGAATGGTAAAGGTGCCCGTGGTCACGACGTTGGCAATGGAAGAACCCGAAACGGTGCCCGACAATGCCGAACTTACGACGGCAGCCTTGGCTGCGCCGCCTCGATACTGACCCAAACCGGAAATGGCCAAGCGCGTAAAGAATGCCCCGCCCCCTGCTCGATCGAGCATCGTGCCGAACAACACAAAGAGGAACACGACGGTGGCAGACACATGCAACGGCACGCCGTAAATACCCTGCGTGTCCATCGTGATCTGAGAGATAAAGCGCGTTAAGGTTGCGCCCTTAAAGGCGATGAAGTCGGGCAGGTACGGACCCAAGAACACATACGCCATAAAAAAGCAGCAGATGATGGGCAGAGCCGGCCCCAACACGCGGCGCGTGCCTTCGAGCATCAACACGATCAAAACGACGCCGAAGATCAGATCTCGCCCGATGGGTTGACCCGGGCGCTCGGAAATGCCCGCGTAGTCGAAAAAGATATAAAGGGCGGCAATCATGGCGATGATGGCCAAAGCCCAGTCGGTCCAATTCACGCGCTTCATGGCAAGCAAAATACGCAAGTCCCAACGCGTTTCTTTAATGGCCGGAATATTCAAATAAATCAGAGCCAAAGCAAAGGCCAAGTGAAAGGCCTTCACGAACAAAGAGTCGAGCAAGAGCCAGCTTGCGGTCGACATCTGAAACAGTGCCCAGCAAAGCGCCACCACAAAGGTGATCTTTTCGGTAATACCGGTCTTGTCGCCCTTGACACCGTGTTCGCCCTCAATGACTTCCTGACGATATTCGCCGACGATATCGTCCGAAGCACTGCGGTTGACGGCGGTGGCATCGGCCACCCCTTTGGCTTTGCCCGATAGCATCGTATCGGGCAAGACAATCTTTTCGTTATTGTCTGTCATTGTTATTCCACCCTGGTACTGTTG
>CALKKK010000178.1 GCA_937995395.1 uncultured Sutterella sp.
ATATTTAATATTCCTAACAGGATAAACTCATCCCCACAATTCCATTGTCTCGTAGTCGAAAAAATAAAGTTTCTCATTGCAAACACCTTAATTAAAATAAACGTTTTACAGGACCAATTAAATCTTATTCATTAGCATTGATTTAACCATACACTCCATTATCACTTCCATCAATATATATACTGAGCTCCATTCACTCCATCCGTCATCTTCAATAAATGCATCACTCGATCCGTCGGCGTCACTCTTTTTCTCATCGTCGAATACCCAACCGAATCTTCGAGCTCCACCCCAATCTCACAAGGCACACCACCGGTATCCGTCACTGCTTCGTCAATCACCTTACGAATCTCACCAATATCTGCACCTTTGCTAATTTTAACTTCGAGCCTAGCCCCACGCACAACGCGCATGTGAGGTAACGTCGTCACGCTATCAACAATGAGGTTAATTCGCCCCATGCGTTCATCAAGCCTTGCTTTACCGCTCACCACAATCACTTCATCGGCAACCAATAGCTCTTTGAACTGTTCATATGACCGACTATAAGCCACCACCTCAAAGGTATCCTGTCCGTCAGAGAGCGTCACAACGGCAAACTTTCCTTTCTTGCCCATAATGACTCGAACATCCTGCACCAGACCGGCCACCGTCTGAATTTCTCTGGAATCTTTGATTTGATTGAAGGGCTTAGAAAACTGCAAAACTTCGGAACGGTAACTGCCAAACAAATCCATCGTCAGAATAAAACCGTATGCATTCTTTTCTTCCGTATACATCTGTTTGTCATCCCATTTGGACGCATTTTTCCAACTGATGATACGTTCTTCCACACCGTTGTCATCGGCAAAAAGACTGGCTTGCCCAATGGAAGCTTTCACCGTTTCTGCTGCCTGCAAAGCCTGATTCACATTGCCGAAAAGCTTGCCTCTGTCTTTGTCCAAAGAGTCAAACGCACCGGCACGAATCATCTGCTCCAAAACTTTGCGATTCACGGACGGAACACGTGCCGCCAAATCGAAGATATCCAGGTAAGGACCGTTCATAATGCGCTCATTGATGAGATCTTCAATGATGTGCTGCCCCACACCTTTAATCGCACCAAGCCCGAATCGAATCGTCTTTTCGTTGGGAACGGTAAAGAACCATTGGCTGGCATTGACATCAGGCTGTAAAACGGTGATACCCATGGCACGCGCATCTTCCACCAGCGCACGCATCTTTTCACCCTGATCCATCACCAAGCACAAGTTACCTGCCGTAAAGCATGCCGTGTGGTGAACCTTCAGGTAAGCCGTCTGCCAAGCAACGTAAGAGTAAGCAGCAGCGTGCGACTTGTTAAAGCCGTAGCCCGCAAACTTTTCCATCAAGTCAAAGATTTCGGTGGCAGTTTTAGCATCAACGTTTAGCTTGGCGGCGCCTTCAATGAAGATAGCGCGCTGCTTCTTCATTTCTTCGACGTTTTTCTTACCCATGGCGCGGCGCAAAAGGTCGGCGCCACCCAGAGAGTACCCGCCGATGGCTCGCGCCACCAACATCACCTGTTCCTGGTACACCATAATGCCGTAGGTTTCGCGCAAGATGGGTTCCATTCGCGGATCGAGATACTCCACCTTTTCACGACCGAACTTACGGTTAATGAAGTGCGGAATCTGATCCATAGGGCCTGGACGATACAAAGCGTTCAACGCCACCAAGTCTTCAAGACAGTCGGGCTTGGCTTGACGCAGCTGATCGCGCATGCCCTCCGATTCAAACTGGAAGACCGCACCGGTGTTGCCTGCCTGAAAGAGTTCAAGCGTTGCCTTGTCATCCGTTGGGATACGCGAAAGGTCAAAATGGGTCCCGGGATTTAAGCGATCGATGTATTCGACGGCTTTCCCCAAGATGGTGAGCGTCGTTAAGCCTAAGAAGTCGAACTTCACCAGACCGACGTTTTCCACATCCTTCTTGTCATATTGACTGACGGTATTTTCGGGTCTTCCGTCGGCGTTATATAGCGGGCAGAAGTCGGTGAGTTTGCCCGGAGCAATCAACACGCCCCCGGCATGCATACCGAGGTTACGCGTTAAACCTTCGAGTTCGGTCGCATAGCTCATCAACTCGCGATATTCCTCGGACTCGGCCTTGGCTTTAAAGTCGGGCTCCATCTCGGCCGCTTTCACGAGATTAATATCGGCACCGGGCTTTTGCGGAATGAGCTTGGCAAGGTCATCCACCTTACCGTAACCCATGTTCAAAACGCGCCCGACGTCACGCACCACGGCCTTGGCACCCATGGCACCGAACGTGACGATTTGGCTCACGGCTTCTTTACCATAGGTGCGCTTCACATACTCGATCGTTCTGTCTCGGTTGTGCTGACAAAAGTCGATATCGAAGTCAGGCATCGAGACACGTTCCGGGTTCAAGAAACGTTCGAAAAGCAACCCGTAATGCAAAGGATCCAAGTCGGTAATGCCCAAGACGTAAGCCACCAATGAACCGGCACCGGAACCGCGTCCCGGTCCCACGGCCACACCGTTACGCTTGGACCAGTTGATGAAGTCTTGCACGATCAGGAAGTAACCCGGAAACTTCATCTTGATGATGGTGTCAAGCTCATACTTCAAACGCTCTTTGTATTCGGGACGCCTGGCATCACGCTCCGTCACGTCCGGATACAAGAATTCCAAACGCTTTTCCAAACCCTCGTAAGAGAGCTGCACCATGTAATCGTCCAAGCTCATGCCGTCAGGCGTCGGAAACACCGGCAATTGAGGCTTTTGCAAAACACCGTCCAGACTGCAACGCTCTGCAATCACGACCGTGTTTTCAATTGCTTGAGGAATGTCGGCAAAAAGCGCTCTCATCTCCGCTTCGGTCTTGAGATACTGTTCAGGACTGAAGTCTTTGGGACGACGGGTATCTGCCAACACATAGCCGCCGGCAATGCAGCAACGCACTTCATGCGCTCGGAAGTCTTCGGGCTTTAAAAATTGAATGGGGTGCGTTGCTACCGGCGGCAAATTCATCTTGACGGCAAAATTGGCCATTTTGGACGCAATGGCGTCATCATTTTTGCGTCCGGCTCTTTGCAAGTCGATGTAGAGACGATCGGGAAAAGCCTTCATCAACTGTCGTGTGATGGCTTCAGCTTCCTCGTACTTCTGGGCCAAGATATGCTTTTCAATGATGCCCAAAGGGCCGCCCGACAAGCAGATCAAGCCTTGGCAGTTTTCTTCCGTCAACCAATCCAGACGCACTTCGCCGCGCCCGAGCCACTGGTTTTCCATCCAGCCTTTGGACAACAATTCACAGAGCTTTAAATAGCCTTGATGGTTTTGGCAATAGACGGTTAAGCGATAGGGATGGTCTCGCTTATCGGCTTCAAGATTCGTTACCCACAGATCGCACCCCACAACAGGTTTGATGCCATCGGCAATGGCATGCGAATAAAAACGCAAGGCCCCGAAGATATTCATCGAGTCCGTAATGCCCAAAGCTACGCCACCTTGATGCGCCACTTCTTCCAAAATAGGATCAAGCCTCACAATCCCGTCTGTGATCGAGTATTCGGAGTGAAAACGAAGATGGACAAACCCTGCTGACATGTCGTGTGCGAAGTAAGAAAATTAGACTAGTGGAGACTATAAAGGACAATGCCCGATCCTGCTACGAATCGGGCATTGAAAATCAGGAAAATTTCAACTTTTCCATCAGTGCTTCAAAGGCTTGAAGCGGATGCGATGCGGTCTTGCCGCTTCTTCACCCAAACGCTTCTTCTTGTCGGCTTCATACTCGTTGTAGTTGCCGTCAAAGAACACCACCTTGGAGTCGCCTTCAAAGGCGAGAATATGCGTGGCAATACGGTCCAAGAACCAACGGTCGTGAGACGTCACAAGAGCGCAACCAGCAAACTCAAGCAGAGCTTCTTCCAAAGCACGCAAGGTTTCGACGTCCAAGTCGTTGGACGGTTCGTCCAACAACAAAACGTTACCGCCCTTCAAAAGCGTTGCGGCCAAGTGCAGACGACCGCGTTCGCCCCCTGAGAGCACACCCACCGTCTTTTGCTGATCGCCGCCCTTGAAGTTAAAGCGTCCAAGATAAGCGCGAGACGGCATTTCGAACTTGCCGACCTGAAGGATATCGAGACCACCGGAAATGGCTTCAAACACGGTCTTTTCGTTGGGCAAAGAGTCGCGCAACTGATCCACTGCAGCCAAATGCACGGTTTCGCCCAAAACGATATTACCCGAGTCAGGCGTTTCCTTACCTGTGATCATCTTGAAAAGCGTCGACTTACCTGCACCGTTGGGACCGATCACACCCACGATGGCGCCTGCAGGAATCGTAAAGGACAAGTCGTCGATAAGAAGTCGATCGCCAAAGCCCTTACTAACGTTATGGAACTCAATAACCTTATTGCCGAGGCGTTCCGCCACGGGAATAAAGATTTCATTGGTTTCGTTACGGCTTTGGTATTCGTAGCTCGACAACTCTTCAAAGCGGTTCAAACGAGCCTTGGCCTTAGCCTGACGTCCTTTAGGATTCTGGCGTACCCATTCCAATTCGTGACGAATGGCCTTGGCACGAGATTCTTGCTGGCGCTTTTCGATTTCCAAGCGCTTTTCTTTCTGATCCAACCAAGAAGAGTAGTTGCCCTTCCAAGGAATGCCTTCGCCGCGGTCTAATTCCAAAATCCATTCGGCGGCGTTATCCAAGAAGTAGCGATCGTGTGTGACTGCCACAACCGTCCCTGGGAAGCGATGCAGGAACTGTTCCAACCATTCCACACTTTCAGCGTCCAAATGGTTGGTGGGTTCGTCCAAGAGCAACATGTCGGGACGAGAAAGCAGTAAGCGACACAAAGCCACGCGACGCTTTTCACCGCCCGAGAGATTGCCGATCTTTGCGTCCCACGGAGGCAAACGCAAAGCGTCAGCCGCAATTTCCATTTGGGTCGAAGCATCGGTGCCTGCTGCCGCAATGATGGCTTCCAAGCGCGCTTGTTCGGCAGCCAGTGCATCGAAGTCGGCATCGGGTTCTGCGTATGCGGCATAGACGGCATCCAATTTGGCCTGTGCCTGCATCACCTCACCCATGCCTTCTTCAACTGTCTGGCGAACGGAAGCTTGAGGATCGAGCTGCGGTTCCTGCGGCAAGTAGCCGATCTTGAGATCGTTTTGCCAAATGATTTCGCCTTCAATGTCTTTATCGACACCGGCCATAATCTTTAAAAGAGTCGACTTACCCGCACCGTTCAAACCCAGAACGCCGATCTTGGCCCCCGGGAAGAACGACAGGGAAATGTCTTTGAGGATTTGACGCTTGGGTGGAACGATCTTACCCACGCGGTTCATTGTCATGACGTATTGAGTCATTTATCACCTATAAAAATAAAACACTTACAACTATCCATGGCCTAGGATTAGACAAGTTATCTTTTCGTTTTCCAAAATTGATGATCCATGTCTAAAAACACTACATAAAAAACATTACCAATCACATATCCCGCCACACGTCCCTTTTGTCCTTTGACATTTCTAATCACCGCCCACTCTACGTCAGTAGCAATGTGTTTTGGATGTTTAAATTTCGAACTCTTTGGAAAATTTCCGTAAACTTCCAGAATATCCTCCTGCTCAGCCTCTACTCTCGTCCATTGGCAAAAATGTCCAAATTCCTCAAGCATATAGGCCAGTAAACCATTTTCCTGCCATTCCCTATAAGTCTGTCCAAACTTCTGCGTACAATCAAAGTCTTTAAAGCTAAAGACCATCTTCTGATCATCTTTATTATCAACTATTCTTTCTGAACGGGTATTTTCCTTTCTGGCATTAAACCCCTGCTTTCTAGTTGAACGTCTTTCATTTCTCGCCATGATAGATAAAATCCTTCAGAAATTGATCGACATTCCCAAAATAAGGAATAGCTCCATATTTCCCTAACAAATAATCTTTTGCAAAAGATGCATCATCCCTTGCTGACACTGGCTGATTTATCTTATACTCAACCAAACCGTAAAGATCCGTTGATCCATATTTATCTTTTTCAGCAAACCAAATTTGATCTCTTCTTAAAACCTCTTTACGCAACAAATTCGTATCATGCGTTGCGACAATAAGTTGAGCAAATTGATTTCTTTTGTTTTGAAATAGTTTTACTAGCTTTAGTGCCAATTGAGTGTGTAAACTCGAACCAAACTCATCGACTAACAAAGTTCCGCCATTTCTTATGGTATAAAACCATGGTCCGGTCATTGCAAAGACCATACGAGTACCATCTGATTCACGAGTAAACGACAACTCTCTTGTTCCAACTATTTGCTTATTTTCATACAAATCATGCGTTGCAAAAAACTCTTGCATTCTAATATTGTCTTTCTCAGGCAAATTAGAAAAGTGTTTTTTTATTTGCACAAAATCATCTTCACCAATAACAGTCTCTCGCATTGAAACATCTTTAACACCCAAATCAACTACAGAAATAAATCGCCGAATAAATTCTTTCATTTCTGCATTGCTATTAAATTCCATAGCTGTAAACTGCTTACAAACATTTGGATCGGCAGCACTCACAATGCTAAGTTTAGTCCTAAACCATTCCTTAACCATTTGAGCTTCTTGAACATTAAATTGCGCGCAGACGGATAAATACAATGAATTATCTCTTGTTTTCTCCGCCAACCCTCTAGTCCCTTTCATAACTTTGGTATTAACTTTAAAAGTCCGGAACTCTCGTTTAAAACAATATGTCTCCCAAGAACTCGTAACCAACCTTCTATATAACCACTCTTCTTGGACAACTCCGTTAAGAAAACAAAAGCCATAACGATAAACAACACCAGACTCAATAAAATTAATCTCAAATTTCGAAGGTTTAACTTCATTATTCTTATCAAACAAGAACCGCTCTTTTGACATATTCTGTATGAGTTGTTCATCAAGAGCCGATCCAACAACTGCCCCACGCATCCAAAGTAGACTTTTCAATAGATTGCTTTTCCCTGATCCGTTTGCACCATAAATGGCCGCAAACTTTAAAGCAACCCCTCCCTTACCTGGTAAATGAATGGTATTGTTGTATTCGGAATTATCCTCACCGTCATGTTCTTTCACGGATTTGGCGCCAAGCATACTAAAAACAACTTCATCACGAAAAGATAAGAAGTTGCTTACAGAGAAATCGATCAACACAAAAGTGCTCCTTTATCA
>CALKKK010000179.1 GCA_937995395.1 uncultured Sutterella sp.
TCCGGCAAAAAGCCCATATCGAGCATGCGATCGGCTTCGTCCAAAATCAAGATTTCTGTCTGAGACAAGTTGACACTTTTACCTTCGATGTGATCCAACAGGCGACCGGGCGTTGCCGTTAAAACTTCCACGCCTTTTCGCAGCATTTCGCTTTGCGGCTTGATGTCGACGCCGCCATAAACCACGCCTACGCGCAAGGGCGTTTTGGAGGCGTAGCGCACCAGATTGTCATTGACTTGATCAGCCAATTCGCGGGTGGGCGCCAAAATCAGCACGCGCACCGGGTGGCGCGCCGGCGACATTGACGTATTGGCTTTGGACAAAATACGCTGTAAGGCCGGCAGTCCGTAACCGGCCGTTTTGCCGGTGCCGGTTTGAGCGGCGGCCATCACATCTTGACCTGCCAATACGACGGGAATGGCTTGCACCTGAATCGGTGTGGGATGGACATAGCCCATTTCTGCAATTGCAGCCTGAATGTGCGAGTCCAGCGGGAAACAGGAAAAATCCTGAAGTTGTTCTTCTGACATCTAGTAGATCTGTTGGTTCATCGAATCTGTCGATTGTATCAGGCATAGGCGGCTTTGGCCGAAGTTTTCTCGGGTTTTACTGCATTTGACGGCGATATTTACACGATGCCGTCACCAGTGCCGCAAAAAGCGCATGCGCGTCCTGTCGGATATGAG
Organism: uncultured Sutterella sp.; assembly: GCA_937995395.1. Lineage (GTDB taxonomy): Bacteria > Pseudomonadota > Gammaproteobacteria > Burkholderiales > Burkholderiaceae_F > Duodenibacillus. The sequence goes on from CALKKK010000179.1 coordinate 687, forward strand.
AGAGCATTTCCGGATGCCACTGCACGCCGAGCATAAAACTCCGGGTCGGATCATTGAGGGCTTCGACAATGCCGTCAGGACCCCTTGCGTTGACGACAAGCCCGGCACCCAACACGTCTACGCACTGATGGTGCCGCGAATTGACCTCAATCACAGACTTTTGCACGATTCGCTCCAAAAGCGTGCCGGGCACCACGTCCACCGTGTGCGTGCAGACATCGTAGTCCTCAATCTGTCGGTGCACGTTAACGTCAATTCCGAGCGTCGTCGGAATATCCTGCACGAGCGTGCCGCAGTATGCGACATTGATAATTTGCGATCCGCGGCAAATGCCCAAAGTCGGCAAATTGTGCTCTCGCGCCAACCGCACGAGTTCAAGCTCCACGCGATCGCGATGGGGCTTAACGGCGCCGCACTCGGGTGTTTGGGCTTGCCCGTAACGTGCGGGATCGATGTCGGCACCGCCCATGATGAGAAGTCCGTCCAGCGTTTCGACAAGCTCAGTCAAATCGTCATCGGACAAACAGACGGGGATGGCCACCGGAATGCCGCCCGCAGCCGTCACGGAACTCAAGTACGCCATGCGCATGGAAAGCAAATTTTCGTTTGTGTCGCTTGTCACGCCGATCAGCGGTTTTCGCATTTTGTCCACCCAAAAGAAAAAAGGCTGTGGCGATTTTATGACGAAACAAGGACAACTTCGGCAAAACCGAGCAAAAGCCCTTAGGCGATACTTCTCAGGCACCTACGCCATAGTATGTAATTTGCGCCCTTATGCCCCAAATCTGTGCTTTATGCCCGTATACTAAGAGCTTATAACAAACGTTAACCGAACTTTTCGATAAGCCCGGGCCCGATTGTCAAAGCCGAAAAACAAAGCGACGCGATCCGTTGTCTTTGTTTTTTGAAATCGGATTTCACAGTATCGACGCCAATACCCTCGGAGGTCGATCCCCTCGGCAGGCACACGGTTTATACCGATCCCGAACCGTTGCCGTTTCAAAAATGTTCGCACATTACAATCCATCAGGAAGAACTTTAAATGCAACAAAGTAGCAATCGCTATATCTTCATCGGTTTGATGTTGTTTGCACTGTTTTTCGGTGCAGGCAACTTGATTTTCCCGGCTGCCATGGGGCAAAGCGCCGGTACGAGTCTTTGGTGGGCTCTTTTGGGCGTGATGGCCTTCGGGTATTCGGGCTGCCGCGATCTTCAGGAAATGTCCAGCCGCGTCCATCCGCTCTACGGCATTTTCTACACGGTCGTGTGCTACATGTCTATCGGTCCTTGCTTTGCCGTTCCGCGTACGGGTACCGTTTCCTACGAAATCGCCATTCGTCCGTTCTTGGATCCGGCCACTGCCGATATCGGTTTGCCGATCTTCTTGGCCGTGTTCTTTGCCTTGTCGTTTTGGCTTGCCGCTTCTCCGAGCAAGCTCGTCGATCGTATCGGCAAGCTGTTGACGCCGGCTTTGGTTTTGACGCTTCTCGTTTTGATTGCCAAGAGCTTCATTACTCCCATGGGCGAACCGCAGGCACCGAGCCCGGCTTATGCCTCGCCGGTCGTGGCTGCTATTCAGGGCGTGCTTGACGGCTACAACACGTTGGACGCCATCGCCGCTTTGGTCTTTGCTACGCTCGTGGTGAGCTCCGTGAAAGAAATCGGCTTTACCGAACCCAAGCAGATTGCCATGCAGGTGTATAAGTCGGGTATTTTGGCCGGCGCCCTGTTGGCCTTTATCTATATCTTCATTGCCAAGATCGGCGCAGAAAGCGTATCCGTCATCGGCATGAAGGATACGGGTGCTCCCATTTTGGCCGAAAGCGCCATGGTGTTTTTCGGTAACGCCGGTGCGCTTCTTTTGGCTGCCATCGTGCTTTTGGCATGTTTAACCACCTCCATCGGATTGATCACGTGTTGCGCCGCCTACTTCATGGAATTGACGGGCAAGTTGAGCTACGTGAAGTGGGTTGGCATCTTTACGGTGGTGAGCTACTTGATCGGCCTTTTCGGCTTAAAGACCATTATCGTGTCGACGATTCCGGTGTTGATGTTCATCTACCCTTTGTGCGTGGCCTTGATCGCCTTGGTGTTCTTGCACAACTTCTTCGGCGGTCGCCAGTGCGTCTACGCTTGGACGATAGCCTTCACGTTCTTTATGGCAGCGGTAAGCGGCTTGCAGACCGCGTCCGTGTCTTTGGGCGGTTTGGACGCCGTCTTGAAGGCCTGGGTGCCGCTCTACTCTCAGGGCTTGGGTTGGATTCCCTTTGCCGTCGTGGGCTTTGTGATCGGTTTGGTTCACAAGACTGTTGTGCCGGCTAAGGCTGCCTAACCGCCGACGGACTTTTTGAGTCTTTTCCAAGGGCGAACTCGATAGTGGGTTCGCCCTTTTGTTTTTCAGATGGTTTTGACAAAGCACACGATTCGATTGACTTCGACAAAGCCCAAAGCCCGATGCAGTGCTTGGCTTTGCATGTTGGCAAGTTCGCAGTCGCTTGCAAATTCGCGACTGCCTTTTGTCTTGGCCCACGCTTGACAGGCCGCAACAAGCTCTCGGGCCACGCCCTGCCTACGCCAATTTTCTTTGACTAAGACGCCTTCAAGATAGCCCACGGGACTCGTTTGCGTGCCTTCGACATAGTCGTAGCGCAATTGGCATTGTGCAAAGCCGACCGGCACGTCATCGTGCATTGCCAGAAAGATGCCGACATCGTCTCGGGGCAAAAGTTCGGCAAATTCGTTTTGCAATTCCTCGCTGCGATCTTCGCCCCAAAGGAGTCGTGCCAGATGCGCGACGACTTCCAAATCCGAGATGCTCGCTTGTCGAATCTTCATAGATGTCTCCGGTAGTCATTGTCGAAAGTATTTTGCCAAAAACAAACCCCGCCGGGCGACAACGCCTGACGGGGTCAATGAGAAACCTAAAGTCGGTCGACGGATTAATCTCGGTTGTAGAACAACTCGATCAAGCGACGCACGCCGCGAGCGGCCGGTTGATTTTCCACGCCTTCCTTGTTTTCGATTTCCAAGTTTTCTTCAGCCTGAAAGCCCTTCCAGTAATCGGCGTTGGCAATGCCCAATTTTTCCGGGTGAAACACCGGTTCGATCCCGGTCTTTAACTGCGTTTCGTAGTCCTTCAAGACCAAGAAAGCGATGTTGTGCAAACGCAAGATGGCAAAGATGTTGACCCAGGCCATCAAACCGATGCCGATGTCGGCGCAAAGCCAAACGATGCTCGAAGGCTTAATGGCGCACACGCCGATCGAAAACACCAAGATAACGCGCTCGACGTAAAGCAACCACGGCTTATTGAGCGTTCGGTTGATGTACTTGATGTTGGTTTCTGCCATATAGGCATAGGCCAAAATCGTCGTAAAGGCAAAGAAAAAGAGCGTGCAGGCCACAAAAGGCGAACCGAAGTCGGGCATCACGGAGTCAATCGCCTTTTGAGCGTACACGGGACCAGCGTTGATACCGGTGAGCCCCGCAAACAACGTCTGTCCGTCGGGACTGATCACGTTGTAGCAACCCGTCAAAAGAATCATCAAACCCGTGGCAGTACAAACGAACCACGTGTCGATATACACGGAAAACGCTTGAACAAGACCCTGCTTGGCCGGGTGAGAAACGCTTGCGGCAGAAGATGCGTGCGGACCCGAACCCTGACCGGCTTCGTTGGAATAAAGACCGCGCTTGACACCCCAGCTCACGGCCGAGCCGATGATGCCGCCGAATGCCGAATCCAGCCCCAAAGCGGAATGAATAATCAAAGAGAAGACTTCGGGGATGCGCTCGACGTTATAAAAGACGGTGATCAAGGCCACAACGATGTAAGACAATGCCATAAAGGGCACCACCACCGTCGTAAAGCTTGCGATGCGCTTCACGCCGCCAAAGACAATAAAGCACAAAAGAGAACATACCACGGCAGCGCTGATCGTCGACTCAATGCCAAAAGCGTGCTGCATGGCTTCTGCAATGGCGTTACTTTGCACGCCCGGGCAAAGGATGCCGGCCGCCAAAAGGGTAATGAGCGCAAAGACCCAAGCAAAGAACTTGCTGCGGGCGCCGTGCTCGATGTAAAAAGCCGGACCGCCCGTACATTCGCCGTTAATCTTTTCTTTATAGATTTGGCCCAAAGTGGATTCGACAAAAGCGCTCGAAGCGCCCAAGAAGGCTACCACCCACATCCAAAAAAGTGCGCCGGGCCCGCCAAAGCAAATGGCCGTGGCCACGCCGGCAATGTTGCCGGTACCCACACGACCGGCCAAGGTCATCGACAAGGCTTGGAAAGAAGAAACGCCGGAATTGTCGCTTTTCTTTTGAAACATCAGTCGCATCATTTCGCCGATCATGCGCAATTGCACGAAACGCGAACGCAACGAGAAATAAAGCCCGGTGCCTAAAAGCAAATAGACAAGAAACGGGCTCCAGACGATCTCATAGATCGTATTGGCAATATCGCTCACAAGGAAACTCCCTTGGTTTTTGTTTTTCTAAAGAGAAGTCGGGGAAAATGATTGGTGTCCCCGCCGAGGTCGGCCGGAGAAAAAAAATCCCGACAGTTTGCCATTTTAGGCGAGCTGCGGGGCTTATTGGCGAATCGGTGCAGGTTTTCGACAAAACTAGCCGTTCGGCTTAAGGAATTTCGCCCAAATTAGGAGTAGCCACAAGGCCGGAGGATGTTTCCGAATGTTGCGAACTAGGTAGAATTACAGACGAATTCGATTCGGGAGGTGGATTGCCCGAAGACTTTTGTGCACCTTGCCTTGTGTCGGCCTCAAGTCTCGTTGCTTTCTGACTTCGTATCCCGAATCGGTGTCAACCTTTGAGGGAAAAATCAACATGAAAAAGCAAATTACCGCCATTGTTGCCGGCATCATCGCTTTAAGCGGTGCTGTCAGCGCCGAAGAACTCAATGCCTATACCATCATGCCCGAGAAGTACGCTTCTCAAGTCTTTGCAGCCTTTACCAAAGATACCGGCATCAAGGTCAACTTCCTGCGCTTTTCTTCGGGCGAAGCCTTGGCGCGTTTGACCGCCGAAAAAGGCAACCCTCAGGTTGACGTGATGTTGGGCGGTCCTGCCGATACGTACGCTGCCGGTATTTCCGCCGGTATTTTCGAAGCCTATCGTCCGCAGGACTCCGACGCAATCCCTGCCGAATTGCGCGATCCGGGCAATCACTGGACGGGTATCGGCGTCATTCCGCTGTGCTTTTTGACCAACACCAAGTTCTTGGCCAAGAACAACATGCAGGCACCCACCAAGTGGGCCGACCTTTTGGATCCGCGCTATAAGAACAATCTGCAAATGGCCGATGCCCGCACATCGGGCACCGCCACCGAACGCATCTATTCGCTCGTCAAAGTCATGGGCGAAGACGAAGCCTTCAAGTTCCAAAAGCAAATGAATGCCAACATTCAGATGTACACCAAGAGTGGCGCGGGCGGCGCCATGCCTATTGCGACCGGTCAGTGTGCTTCGGGCATCTTCTATATTGTGGACGCCATGGACATTCAGCAACAGGGCTATCCTGTGACGATTACCTATCCGGAAGATGGCGTGAGCTTCGGGATTGAAGCCACCGGCGTCATTGCCGGCGGCAAGAACAATGCCGCTGCCAAGAAGTTTGTGGACTGGGCTGCGAGCAAGCGCTTTGCCGAATTTATCGTCGCCAACAAGATCAACTACGTGCCCACTCGCACGGATGTCAAAACCGACAACCCCATTCTTGACTTCAGCAAGATCAAGACCATTGCGGTTGACGTTGCTTGGAAGGGCGAAAAGCGCAAGGAATACACCCAACGTTGGATTAACGAAGTCATCAAGTAATCGCACTTGATTCTTCGTTTATCGTTTTGAGTGTCGGTGTGTTTTCAAAAACCTGCGCTCTTCGTTTTATGTCCACAATGTCTCGCACTCCCGACACGGATCTCACGACTAAACTCACCGTGGTGATGCTTTGGTTGCTTTTGGGCGTCTTTGTCGTCTATCCGCTCGTTCGCCTATTGGGCATGACCTTTTGGGTGGACGGAAGCTTCACTTTGGAAAACTTGCGACCCTTTATCGCGAGTTGGTACGACCGACAGTCGGCCGTCAACAGCATCATTCTGGGTTGCTCGGTCGGCGTGGCCGGCACCGTCTTGGGTTTTATCTTCGCCTACGCCGTCACACGACTCGGTATGCCCGGGTGGCTTAAAGTCGTCGTAAGCGCCGTGACGATTTTGCCGTTGATTTCGCCGCCCTTTACCAGCAGTATTGCGCTCACGCTGTCTTTGGGCCCCAACGGCATCCTGTTGCAGTTCTTTGGGCTGGATAACTTCAACTTCTACGGCTTCTGGGGAACGTTCATTTCGGAAACCCTGACCTATTTCCCCGTGGCTTTTATGACGCTGTCGACCATCTTGGCGCGTATCGATCCGAACTTGGAAGATGCGGCCTACTCTTTGGGGGCCTCGAGCGCCAAGGTCTTTACCACGGTGACGATGCCTTTGGCGGCAC
>CALKKK010000180.1 GCA_937995395.1 uncultured Sutterella sp.
TCATAATACATGGCTCTAAATAGTCTTTTGTTTATATTTATAATTTGATGTAAATCAAATCATTATCATTTTCGTAACGCCCCTGTCAGCGATAACGCATCTCCGATACCTTCCACACTTTTTAGCGTTCCGTCGACCCAATCGGCTGTGCCGACTCTGTTTTTTCAACCGACCGGAGATGTCTCCCTCGCCTCATCAATGCGAATGGAGTTTCATGCGGCAGCCGCCGTCCACGACCGCGCTCCAAAAGCCGAAGCCCCCGGAGCCCGAAAGTCGGGGAAAAACTTGAGCTCCGGAGATTGCGTGCTTACATTCGGTGCGACATATCATTGCCTTTAGCCAAAACCAATCGGGCGATGTTTGTTTTCTTTCTTCAAGCTGCACTCGGTCTGAAGACGCCCGACAAAGTCTTCTGCATCCGCAATGGGATGAAAGCCCGCTTGACGAGCGACTGCCGCAAAGTCGCCCGGCGTCACGAAAGACAATTCGCGCGCTTGGCGCAAAACGGCAGGCGTCACAGAATCCCGAATGCCGAACTGCTCGGTATAAGACTCAAACAAGGCTTGCGACTGGTCTTCAGTCATGGCATCGAACTTTACCTTGATGTCAAAGCGACGAATGCTCGCGGGATCGAGCGTATCCACTAAGTTGGTGGTAGCGATAAAGATCCCGTCGAAGGCCTCGATTTGCGTGAGCATTTCGTTGACTTGCGTCGTCTCCCAGGAACGCACGCTCTTGGTTCGGTCCTGTAAGAAAGAGTCGGCTTCGTCGATCAAGAGTACTGCACCTTCTGCCTTGGCTTCACGGAAAGCAGCGGCAATGTTTCGCTCGGTCATACCGACATAACAATTGAGAAGGTCGGAAGCGCGTTTAACCACCAAAGGTTTGTTCAGCTTTTCAGCCAACCATGCGGCATAGGCGGATTTTCCCGTACCCGGAACACCGTAAAGACAGAGCCTTGCCTGCGGACGACGACCGATACCTTCGATTAACTGATCAAGGTCGGCATCGGCATTGACATAGTCGAGCGAATAGACCTTTTGTACCGAGTTGGTCGACGTTTGCACCAAGTCTTTACCTTGAGCGCGCAGGGTTTCGTTCACCAAATTGACCATGAGGTTGTCGCGTGTCGTGCCAGCCGTGGGCTCAACGGTATCCAAGACTTTGAGCGCACGAGAAATGATCGCAGGCGACAAGTCCTTGGCGCGCGAGAGGCGCTCGCACAAGTCAGGGGACAACGTGGTGCCCGCTAGCTTGTCGACAATCTTGCGACGCTGGTACTTGGTCGGTTGCGCCACTTCGAGCAAAATATCAAAACGACGGATCATTGCCGGATCCATGGTATGCAAAGAGTTCGTCATCCAGATCGTGGGACAGGCATTTGTTTCCAGCAAGCGATTGATCTGCGCCTTGTTCTTGCGCAAAGGCGTATCCATGTTGATCCCGAAAAATGAGATGCCGGCAGAAAAGATGTCTTCGGCTTCGTCCAAAAGCAACAACGCACGCTCGTTGGTTTTGAGCAAATGTCCGGCCACCTGCCAGTGATCGAGCCGAGTGTTTTCACCCGTACGGTTGCTTGGCCCCTCCTTGGTAGCGATTTCGTAGGTGCATGCCCCCAGCTCCTGTCCCAAGACACGGGAAAGTTCGGTTTTACCGGTGCCGGGAGCTCCGTACAAAAGGATATTGACGCCGACGCGACGCTGTTGCAGTGCCAGCTTTAAATACGGTAGCAACGTGGTCTTGACGCGCGGAATATGATCGAAGTCATCCAACGTCAATTCAGGCGTTTGACCGGTGGAAAAGCGGCTTTCCAAGAAGTCTTTTTCCGTCACGCGCGTTTCCAACAAAACCCTTTGGTCAATCGCGTCGTTAAAGCTGTAGAGGTCTTCGAAGTCGCGTTGTGCACCGGTGTCGATTTTTACGAGCGACGTCATCAAAGCGGAATCGGATTGTAAAATCTTGTGCACTTTGGCAAGTTCAATCCCTGTGGCGCAAGCAATCACCTCCCCCATGAGTTTGACGCCACCGGCTTCATAAATAAAAATGTTCACAATCGTTTGCATATTGCCCGAACATTTCACCAACAACAAAAACGCAAAGACGATTTTTTCTTCTTCCGTAAGCCCGAAAAGACGCGCGATCATCTCGAGGTTTTCTTTAAAGGGAGAGAAAAAGAGCGATTCGGTGCGAGCTGCACTTTCGCAATCGAATAAGCCTTCTTGCAATTCTTTGGGAGAGTCACCGAAATTCGGGATGCCGGCAAACTTGTGCTCACGCATGAGTTCGACTTGGCTACCGAAATCGTCCGGAAAGCTGCCTCGGCCCAACTCGACTTCTTCTTGAAACTTTTTGCGTAAATCCTGCATGTGTTGCACAAACTCGTTTAAACCGCGCACTTGCAGACTGAAGTCACAGTAGCGCCCTTCAAACGTGGAATATTCCAACACTTTCCAAGCCTGGGCATTGACCAATAGACGCAAAGTCCACAGTTCGGTTGCCAAATGCCACGGCGTCTTCTCGCCGTTTAAAGATGTCAGACGATTTGCCATTTCGCGTTTTTCCAAAAATTTATCAATAGAAAAGTTACCGATTTTCATGGCACGAATGGTAAATCGTTGTGCGTCAGTTTATGACGCAAGCAAACTTTTTCAGATCATGTTCGACTGCGTCATAAACTGACGTTTTGGGTTTTAAGATTCACAGCATCCGCAAATCCTGAACGTGGAGACACAAAATGTCCGATCAAACTTACGTCAACGGCTATGCCGTTCTTTTCGACAATATGCTCTATGAGCTTGATCCCGCTTTTTTGGCCTATCTCTTTGATCGCGGCGTCGATCCCTATGAGACGCATCCCGAACGCGACGAGCTCGCCATGCGCTTTGCCCGCAGCAACCACCATGGTCTTCAAGAAGTCGCTGCACAATCCGAAGGGTTGTCTGCAGAAGATGTCAAAGCGTTGGCCGACAGCCGCAACTACAAGGTTCGTCTGGCTTTGGTCGACAACCTCGATGCCCTTGTCAAGTTGCGTATCGACGATCTCGTTTGGCTAGGTCAAGGCGACATTAAAATCGCCGAAACCATGCTCCAAACGTTAAAAGGCGGCGATCCGAAGTTGCATCACCGAGTGGCAGAACGATTGCTTGCCGACTACGAGGCAGGCGACGTCGGTCACGAACGTGACAGCCGCATTGCCCATTGCGTGCGCGTTCAAGCACGTCGCATCATGGCAGATAACCTTTATCATGAACCGACGCATTCGCGCCCCGGTTTTATAGGTAAATACTGCACGATGCGCATGAAGCACCCGCCCGTTAAGAATCGCGCGCTTTTGTACTCCGGCTACGACTACTTCACGCTTGATCCCGAAGAAGTCACACTAATCATTGATCGTCTTTGGGAAGACAAAGAAACCCGTCGCGAAATCGTCAAGCGCCACCTCGACTGGTTCTTGCGTTATCCCGATCTCGAAGTCGTCGAACATGTGGCCAAGTATTGCAAGATGCCCGTCGAAGCTTTGGAAAAGTTCCTCAAGGTCGGTTGCCACGACGTCGGTATGGCTGCACTGCAAAACGACAATGCCCACTTGTTGAGCGACTTCGCCATCAAAAACTTCATCTATGGCGACGCTTCGGCCCTGGCTGAACTCGTCTGCCGCTTTACGCCGGAAATGACCGACCGTTTGATTGCGCTTTATGAAGATGACAAAAACATCGGTTATGTGATTGCCGACTACCGCAAAGAAGAAGAACGCCGTGAGCATCGCTTTGATGACGATGACGACGATCTTGACGATGACGATGACGAAGTCGATACCGAAGCCGAAAATCAGGCCTCGACTTATCTCGACAAGTGCTTTGAGCAAGACGACGAGGAAGATGAGGAAGACGACTTTGACAACGATGAGTCTGAAGAAGAGTCCGGCGCCAAACGCAAGTCTCATCGCAAGTAATCTTTGAGCCTTGACAAACCCTGCTGCCTCGCACCCGTTCAAGTTTTCCTCCTTTGTTGAACGGGTGCAGGCGGCGCTTTTTCCCTTTGAGTATCTTGGGAGGTTTTCCATAACACCTACCGCCGACCCGCTGTTGCTCGCCTGCCTTGCCGTTCAGCCGCCTCCCTGCTCTATTTTTGTCGTTTTGCACAGCATCAAACGCTTCCGTGACAAGAGCTCTTCATAAGCGTCTTTAATATCTTTATCTTTTAGCCACGCAGGATAGTCATTGTCTTCGGGTTTCTTGAGCTTTTGCTGCATGGTTCCCGAGTAGTCGACAAACCAAGCGGAGCTTTCCACACAAGACCCTCAATCTTCTTGGTTGACTCACTGTTCATCAGAGCGGTTTCCATAAAAAGGAAAGCTGAAATACAAGCAGTTACGGTTTTTGTTTGTAGCGCCTTTATTGACATCTCTCTTTAGAATTCATATTTCAAACCGAGCGAGATTTCATAGTCTTTGTCATAATCGTCGCCCGTTTCCCGTTCAAACTGACCGTAGAGACGCATGCGTTCATTGAATTGCCAGTCTCCGCCAAAACCGTAGTAAACAGTTGTTTTTCCTGCTACCCCACCGTCAAAACGATCGGAATTGAACCACACGGTACGATCTCCCAAGAAGTCATGTTTGACGCCACCCTTGAGATACATTTGCCAATAACGACGATCAATCTCTTCTCGATCCTGTCCATAGTTAAACTTTCTACCAACCACGATGCCGGCCCGGCCAATGAGCGAATCGGCATTTTTCTGGCGAATACGCCCGCCGCTTGATAGCGTGTAACTTTCGCCTTTGACATGGTAGTACGCCAATTGAAGCTGAGGCTCAAGCCACCAAGAGCCGTACCATGGCCCCCAGGACAAATCGTTTCTTGTTGTATGAAACATATGTCCCAATTCGATCGAGGCTCCCCAACCGAACGTGTTGTACTTGCCCGTGATTGTGGCACTTTCACCTGCTGCGGAAAGTTCCTGTCGATAGTGGTCCAGCGAAAGCACAAAGTCGGCGTAGGCACCCTGATAGTTTGCCCAAGTAGCGTAGAGATTAAGTCCAATGGCATCCGTTTCACCGGAGCCGTCTGCATCAATCAACTCCTGTTTGGCGTGCGCTTGTCGGAGATTGGCACCGATCAACCAAAGCCCTTCTTCGGTATTCTCGATCAAACGATCGTAACCAAAACTTATGCCGTACAGGTCTTGGTTATAGCCTTCGGAAGCAATACCCCCAACCGAGTCTTTCATCATGATGGCTTTAACCCACAAACCGTCTTGTGCACCATAGCGCACTTCTCCAAGACGTTTTCTAAGCGTACTCAGATAAATCGGATTGAAATTTATTCCAAGAAGAGCCGTGACGGTCTTACCCGGATCATTGATATCCTTGTCATAACCCGATACCCAGTAGTCTGTCATGCCCGTTGAGATATCTAGCGCACTAGGACGACTTTCCGTAGAGACAAGTTCTTCGACCACCCTATCGTAATCCTCGCGTTCAAAGAGCGTGGAATTGACCGCTTCTTGAATTTGACCATTGTCGTCAAGCACAGTCTTGGTTAGAGTGAGTACATTTCCGTCGGCATCGACATACTTGTCGGTATGCTCCGTCTTCCAAATAATCGGTCTGTATTTGAAAGCGGTCGAATCAATGGATGTCCAGTCACCGATAAGCTTTACGTTTGCCGGTGTCGTAGCAAATTTCAAAACGCGATTCGTGTAGTCAATGGAGCCGTCTGCAATCGTTACATCATTGATGCGCACGCGGTAATGCTGATCGGACGTATCGGCGTCGGAATAATTTCTAAAGTCAAGGAAGTCGCCGAAACGGACGTCGTAGCGCATACGTGCAGCGGCTTCGGCCACACTAAAACCTGTCAACTCGATTGCGATTTCTTTGCCATCAAAGACGTAGGAGCCATCCGAAATAAAAGTTGAATTTTCATCCAGTGTACCGTTGACGATTTGTCCGTCGCCTTCTGTCTTTCCGTAATAAGTGATACCGTCGAAGGATAAAACTTTCTTTCCGTCAGTATCAAGATCTCCGAGAATGTTTGTGTTCAGAACAAAGACGGAATTTTCTCCCGCAGCACTTACACTATTGAGCGTATAGGAGCTATCGGTGATATTTTTCACCATCACGTATTGGTAGGGATTGGCTTCATTCCAACTTTCTTCAGGGTGGTAGAGATCGATAACGCCGCCCGTCGGACGCAGATTTTCAAAGATGCTGTCATCCGTAACAGACCAGTGCGTCCCGGTACCGACTTCCATATCGATGTTGCCGTTTGCGGCACCGATCAAATAAGATTCGGCATTGCTACCCATCACAAAATTGATGCGCCCTTCGTTAAGATAAACAGGACCCTGTGTTGAAGAATCTTGATCATCCTCATTGTCGACGGAATCACTGACATTCGCTGTCATAGGACGAGCCAAGCGTAATTCAACTGGCTGATCGCGAATTGTCCAGGAAAGAATATTGACGCTCAATCCAAGGTATTCGGCTGTCGGCAATGTGATATCCAAATCGTCGGCAATTGCGCGCGTAGTATGTAGGTCTCCCAACACGACTACCGAACTTTTACCATCAACAACATTGACGTTTACCGTAGCGTTGCCTTTGGCTTCGATCGCTCGAGCCTTTCGTAGGCTTTGGGCTTTTTGGGTTTGATTGACGTTAATCGTCAAGTTGCCATCAATATTGACGGTTCTTTCCTCATTAAAGGATAAGAGCTGATATTCACGTGCGTCCCCCGAAGCCATAATTGCGTACGAATCTTTGAATGCGGAGTCTCCTACCGTCTGATTGACGTTAATTGACAGGTCACCGAGAAATTCCGATGAGTTTTCACCGATTTGCATAAGACCGTAGGCTTCACCGGAGTGACTGTTCACGTCAAGCGTGAGCGTCGCTCCTTTCGCTAAAGATATAACAGAGCCGGAATCATAGACGGTGACAGGATCATATTTGTATGTTGAATTCCGTCTAGTAACAGAAGCGCCGACTTCGGTAGATGTCGAGATATGTGCAATACCGTAGGCATTGAGATCGGATTCATCATTTGTAGATTCCGTCGAGGCCAGTGATGTAGTTTGAATGGTCACGCTGCCGTCAAAAGAAACCCCATTTTTGCTACCGAGTGTAAATACGCCAAAAGCAGAGTCTTTGTGAGCTATGCTTCGAATTTCATAGGTGCTGCCGTCATCCAATGACGCAAAATTGATTTGCGTGCCTATGGGAGTACCCATGCCGATAATCTTACGGTCGTTGATCAGGGCATTACCGTCTTTATCTCGTGCAATTTCGGGGTTGTATTTGGTCAAAGCCAACACGCCGTAACTTTCAGAAGTGTTGTTGGCAGCGCGCTGTACACTCTTATCGTCAAATGCCGATTCGGTACTTGTAACCGTAATACTTCCACGGTTTGCTCGTAAATCGAACGATCCGCCAAGGCCAAGCAAACCGGCTGTCATTGACGAAGCTGTTTCCCCGGCTTCGTCCACACCGTAAGCAGATAAAGCGTTGTTTTCGGAGACGATGTCAAACGCTTGCGAATGAAGCGTGAATATGCCGATTCTGTTGTCTACTGCAACGACACTATAGCCGGCATTTCTTTGCAAATGATTTTTGCTACTTTCGTAATCGTAACTTAAATCGTTTTTTGCGAGAATATGCACCTCTCGGGCACCGTTATCCCCGGTGTCAGTCGGATGCTGCTCGTTAAAGTCGTCAACGTCCAAAATGTTGACAGAGCCCTTGTCGGCAATTTCAATGGTGGTCGTAGACCCGTGATAGTCAAAGTAGTAACTGGAACTATAACCACTTGTAACGGAATTCTCTGCAGAAAGCGTCAGGGTTCGCGATAAAAAGTTAAAGTTACCGCCGACGGTATCTGCACCACTAAGTTTGAAAATCGCAGCAGAAATTGTTTTCTGATTGGACGGCGAAGTAGATCTCAATCTACTGACTATTGAAAAATCGTATGTGGCGAAGTCTTGAGAAAGATTCCCGCTGGAGAAAAAGTAGGGACCTCTGGAAGTTATGAGCACTTGTTTAGTCAGCTCACGACTTTTAGGATCACGATCCAAAATATAAACTTCATGCGGATCGTTCTCATCAACGCTAAAGTAGCCAGGATATTTAGTTGCGTTGTAGTGATTCACGCCGTCAACAAAGCTTCCTTGGATCCCATGATCAAAAATCTTCGTACCATCCGGATAGCTCCCCCACTCGGAGTCAGCATGGACGGTCAGCGACGTAAAGCAAAAAGCCAGCGCAACTGCCAGTTTGCTAAGAGATGGAGTTCTTATTAGTTTGATATGAGCCAAGCAATTGACACGCGAACGACTCACTCCGATTACCGGATTTATTAATTCACTAATAAGAACACTACAATCGAAAGGGGGGAGGATGTTTATTCATAACCACACCTCGAATCTACATAAAACTATGTATATGTTACACATTGTATCTGCATACAAAACGCATGCCAATGGTTTTTACATAAAAAGTTGAGGAGTCCTCCGAAATTTGCGCACAAAAGTATCGTTTGACAGTCGTGGAACTGTGGCGCGTCGAACCTTAACCGAGAAAAATTGCAAAGTGAACTATGCAAAATTTGTACGAAAAACTGCAAGTGCACTTGACAAAATTTTTACGCCAAACGCCCTACCACTCATGGAAAATGACAAACGCAGCCAAAGCAATCAAGCCAAACCCCACGACATAGTTCCATTTCAAGGGCTCTCCCAAATACAGCACCGAAAAGCCCATGAAAACCGTTAAGGAAATGACCTCCTGAATGGTTTTGAGTTCCGCCGCACTAAAGTACCCGTAGCCGATGCGGTTTGCGGGCACCTGCAGGCAATACTCGAAAAAGGCAATCAACCAACTGATGACGACGACGTGCCAAAGCGTCACGGTCGGAAACTTAAGGTGGCCGTACCAGGCCACGGTCATAAAAAGGTTGGACAACAACAAAAGCCCGACGGTGGCAACGGGCGTGGGAAGATTGAGCATTTCGGTTCTCTTCGATCACAAAAAACAAAAGCCGGCACAAGGCTCCTTGTCGGTTGACCTTTGCCGGCTTGAGAGTTACTCGCCATTGTAGTCGAGCAACTCGCTTTTGTTATTCGCTCCGAGTTTCGGGTTTGTCTGCCGCCGCACCCCACACGTCGCCCCAAGTACCCGTCAAAGCGCCCTTGGCGTAATCGACCACGCGGTTTTCGAAGAAGTTGGTGTGCGTTACCCCGAGCATTGCGTCCACCCAAGACAAGGGGTTTTTGCCCGACTTGAAGATGGGCTTCATGCCGAGGCCCATCAAACGACGATCGGCAATGTAGCGAATGTAGTCTTTGACGTCTTGGCGCGTCAAGCGCTTCATTTCGCTCACGCCGAATGCAAGCTCGATAAACTGATCTTCCAAATCCACCATCGTTTCGGCGATGGTATAGATGCGCTTCTTTAATTCGTCGGTCCACAATTCGGGATTTTGCTTGATGTACTCGCGGAAAATGCGTGTCATCGATTCAGTGTGCAGCGTCTCGTCGGCAATGGACCAAGCGATAATCTGGCCCATGCCCTTCATGGTGCCGTTGCGCGTAAAGTTCAAAAGCATCACGAAGCTTGAAAAGAGTTGCATGCCTTCGGTAAAGGCCGAAAATGCAGCAATCTGAGCAGCCAAATCCGAGTCCGTCAAGCAATCGTTAAAGAAGTTATGTTTGTTGGCCATCGCTTCGTACTGCAAGAACTCGTTGTAAACGGTTTCAGGCATGCCGAGCGTTTCGATCAAGTGCGAGTAAGCGGCAATGTGCACGGCTTCGCGTCCGGCAAAGCTAGAGAGCATCATGCGGATTTCGGGCTGCGGAAACTGCGGCAGGTATGTGTTGACGTAAGCACCCGACACATCGATGTCGCCCTGCGTGAAAAAGCGCAGGATTTTGGTCAAGAAGTCGCGCTCGCTCTCGGTGAGTTTGAGCTGATAGTCCTTGACGTCTTCGATCATCGGCACTTCGGTCCAAAGCCAGTGCATCTGTTCGCTTTGAACGAATGCGTCGTAAGCCCAAGGATAGGCAAAGGGCTTGTAGTAGTTGCGCGCGCCCGTCAAGCGCAAAGCATTCGGTGTCTTTTTCGTCACTTTTATTTCCTCAAATTAACCTTCGCAAGCCAGGCACGTCGAGTCGTCTGCCACGCTCTTCATATCGATTTCGTCTTCAATGCGTTTGCGCACTGCCACCTGCCCCACTTTGTCGGCTTTGCGCAGTTTGTCGCTACGGCAGTAGTAAAGGGATTTGAGGCCCTTCTTCCAAGCCAGGAAGTGGCAGGCGTGCAAGTAGCCGATCGAAACGTCGGGCGCAAAGAAAAGATTCACGCTCTGGCCCTGATCGATGAACTGTTGACGGTCGCCCGCCAATTCCACAATCCAGCGCTGATCGATTTCTTGGGCCGTCTTAAAGACGTCTTTCACCGACTGCGGCAAGTCGTCGCGATGTTGAATGGAGCCGTCGTGGGCAATC
>CALKKK010000181.1 GCA_937995395.1 uncultured Sutterella sp.
ACTCGATACAATACGACATTGAACCCCGTAACGGAGATGCACAAAAAAAACTTTTGCCGCACCTCTTGGAAAAACTCCCGACCAGAGACTTCATAGCGATGGCAACCGAAAATCAAGCGGCCCAATTGAGCCGTATTCGCGAGATCCCCTACAACTACACGTCGTTTTCCGATCGTGAAATCGTGATTCGACTGCTAGGGCATGACGCTTGGAAATTATTGTGCGAATTGCGAGACGAGCGACGTACCGGCCGCAGCGCCCGAATGCTCTACGAAGTCTTGGGCGACATTTGGGTCGTGGATCGCAATCCTTATCTGCAAGAAGATTTATTGATCAATGCCGATCGACGCAAACTATTGATCGACGCACTCGAACACCGTCTCAAAGAAATGGACAAGCGTCGCGATACGTCTCGAAAAGAACGCGATGCCAAAGTGGTGAAACTCTTAAGTTATGCCTATAAGGCCGTGCGCAAATTCGAAGCCGGCTTTGCCCGCACAAAATCCTTGAGAGCCAAAGTGATTCGTGCACTGAAGCGTTGCACCCGAGAAGACAACATTCGCTTTGACGCCTTTACGCGCGCCGCACACGTCACCGACGCCACCGACCTTCGCATCGCCTATCCCTTTGTCGTGGTAACCCCCGACAGCGAACAGGAAATCCCGGCGCTCGTGCGAACCTGCATTCAATTGGGCTTGGTGATTATTCCGCGCGGGGGCGGTACCGGTTACACGGGCGGAGCCGTTCCGATGAGCGAAATGAGCGCCGTCATCAATACCGAAAAACTCGACAGAATCGGCAATATCGAGCACGTGATTTTGCCCGGTCACATCCAATCGCATCCGATCATCTCGACTGGTGCCGGTGCCGTAACGCGCCGCGTCTCCGAAGCCGCCGCTCGTGAAGGACTTGTTTTTTCCGTCGATCCGGCCAGTGCCGACAGCTCTACCGTCGGCGGCAACATCGCCGAAAACTCCGGCGGCAAGAAGGCCGTCTTATGGGGCACGGCCGTAGACAATTTGGCATCGTTTCGCATGGTGACGGCCGACGGTAATTGGATGGAAGTCGAGCGCGTCAACCACAATTTCCAAAAGATCCACAAACAAGAAACCGTCACCTGGCGAATTACCGTCAAAGACGGACGCACGACAGATCCGGCCCATGCCCGCGTTTTGAACGTGCGCGAACTTTCCATGCCTGGAAAAATATTCCGCAAAGCGGGGCTCGGCAAAGACGTCACCAACAAGTTCTTAGGCGGCTTGCCCGGGGTTCAAAAAGAAGGCACCGACGGACTCATTACCTCGGCACGATGGATCGTGCATCGTATGCCCAAATTCACGCGAACGATCTGTTTGGAATTTTTCGGCGCCGCCACGCTGGCCGGCCCCGCCATCGTTCGCATTACCGACTTTTTAGACAAGCATCCCAAAGGGTGTATGTTGGCAGGGCTCGAACACCTTGACGACAGATATCTGCATGCCGTCAACTACCCTGTCAAGAGTCAGCGCAACGACTATCCCAAGATGGTTTTGGTCGGCGACATTGTCAGCGACGACGAAGCGGCTCTCGACGAAATCACGGCAGAAGTGTGCGCCATGTGCACCGATAAAAATTGCCGCAGTTTTATCGCCAAGACCGAACAGGATCGTTTCCGCTTCTGGCACGAAAGAAGTCGCACGGCCGCCATCAGTGCACACACCAACGCCTTTAAGCTCAATGAAGACGTTGTGATTCCGCTCCATCGCATCGGCGAATACACCTTGGCATGCGAGCGCTTTAATATCGAATGTTCCATCTCCAACAAGTTGGAAATTTTGGATGCCGTCGACGATTATTTGGCGGGCTACATCTCTTTGGGCATGCCCGCCGTCACTGCAGGTGTTTCCAAAGAAACACTGTTGGCGCAACCGGTGGCCGCCGCCCGCGAGTTGATTGCCCAAGCCAAAGAGCGTTGGAAATTTGTTCTTGCCAATCTCGATACGCCCATCGAGAACATTGCCGTCGCTCTCTACGACCGCGGCATCAAGATCAAACGTTACGGCAAACAGGCGCCGCTTTTTGACGCCGTCTACGACAGACTCGTGCGCATTTCGTGGAAAAAAGAAGTACGCCAAGGACTGTTTCATTTGTTCTCGGGCGACGCATTTGAAAAAGTGCGTAACGAAATCGATTCGATCCACGATCGAGTGCTCAAAGGCAGAGTTTTTATTGCATTGCACATGCACGCCGGCGACGGTAACGTTCACACCAACGTACCGTTAAATTCCGACAACTACGCCATGATGCTCAAAGGCCAAGAAGCCGTGCGTATGGTCATGGCCAAAGCCAAAGAGCTGGGCGGCGCCATTTCGGGCGAACACGGCATCGGTTTGACCAAAATCGAATTTTTGGATCCCGAAGGTTTGGTGCCCTATCACGCCTACTTGAAAGAGGCCGATCCCGACCGCGTGTTTAACCGCGGAAAACTCTCCAAAGATATCGATTTCGACAGCATCTACACGCCGTCGTTCAGTTTGCTCGGCGCCGAGTCTTTGATCATGCAGCAAATGCAGGTCAAGGCAATTAGCGACGCGATTAAAAACTGTCTGCGTTGCGGCAAATGCAAGTCCAAATGCTCCACGCACGTGCCGCGTGCAAGCTTGCTTTTCTCGCCGCGCAATAAAATCATCGCAACGAGTTTGTTGATCGAAGCTTTTCTATATGAAAATCAAACGCGCCGCGGTTTGTCCAAACTGCATTTGCAAGCGCTCGAAGATTTGGGAGAACATTGCACGCTTTGCATGAAGTGCAAAAATCCCTGTCCGGTCAAAATCAACTTCGGCGAAGTGACGATTTTGATTCGACAGATGTTGGAGCACTGCGGTGCGGCAACCTCCGCCGTAGCGAAAACGGCCGGTATGAAGTTCTTGGAACTTTCCAATCCCAAAGCCGTGGAATTGGCACGAAAAGCTTTGGTCAATATCGGGTTCAGAGCCGAGCGCACCGCCAACGAAATTTTGTCTTCGGCAGCCCGTGCTGGACTTCAACGCCCCGTCGCCACCATCGGCAAACCGGGGCTGATCGAAAAAACCGTGACGCTGGTCAATCGAAAACTGCCCGTTCCCAGAATGGACAAAACCCTGCGCACACTCTTGTCGATCAACGATCCGACGGTTGCGCCCATCATTCGTCATCCGCAAGCTACGGACGCCGAAGCCGTCTTTTACTTCCCGGGGTGCGGAAACGAACGTCTGTACCCGGAAGTGGGATTGGCCACGGTTGCCATGCTCTACGACATCGGCGTACAGGTCGTTTTGCCGCCGAAGTTCCTCTGTTGCGGCTATCCGCAAAAGGGTGCCGGAAAACAGGATCTGAGTGAAAAAATCGTCACCGACAACCGCGTGCTTTTCCACCGCGTGGCCAATACGCTCAACTATCTCGATATCAAAACCGTTTTGGTGTCTTGCGGTACGTGCCTCAAGCAGCTTAAAGACTATCACTTCGAGGAAATCTTCCCGGGGTGTCGTGTGATGGATGCGCACGAATACTTGGCCGAAAAAGGTGTCAAAATCGACGGTGGGGAAAACTTGCGTTACCTCTACCACGATCCCTGCCATTCGCCTTTCAATACGCCCAATCCGATCGAGACGGTCAACAGCCTCATTCGTCCCGAAGACAAGTCCAAGGTCGTCTTGACCGATCGTTGTTGCGGCGAATCCGGCACATTTGCCGTGGGACGCCCCGACATTGCCACCCAGGTACGATTCAAAAAAGAGGAAAGCATCCAGCAGAGCAAAACGACTCTGTGCAAAGGCGGCTTTGCCGGCAATGTCAAAATTCTGACGACTTGCCCGGGATGCTTGCAGGGCATCAGTCGCTATGCCGACACAACGGCAACGACGGCCGAGTTTTTGATGGTCGAAATGGCACGGTTGAAGTTCGGCGACGATTGGGTCAAAAGCTTTATTCACGAAGCCAATACGCGCGGCATCGAACGTGTTTTGGTTTAGGAGAAATATTTCATGTCGACTTGCGAACTGTGTACACAATCTCACCCGCGAGAGATCTGGCGCAACAAGCACTTTTATGTCATTGATGCCGCCGACGAAGACATCGCCGGCTTTGTTCGCGTCATTGCGACAAGCCATGTGAAAGAAGTGTCCGATCTAGCCGACGATGTGCGCCACGAACTCTTTGAAATTTTGACTGTCGTCGAACGTGTGATGATCGAATGCATGGTGCCTGACAAAGTCAATTTGGCAAGTCTGGGTAACATGGTGCCGCATGTGCACTGGCACGTGATCGCCCGATATGCAGACGACGCTTACTTCCCGGGATCCGTTTGGTCCGAACGACTGAGAAATACCGATCCCGAAATTAAAAGTATTCGCGAAAAACAAGCGACTGTCATGCGCTCTCGCTTGTCAGAAGAACTCGCACGACGCTTCGGCTAATTGCGAAAGAATCCGCAATTTTTCAGCTCTTTGGCCGGGCGTCTTTTCCACTCTCTGAAAAGACGCTCGCGCGCCGAGCCGTCAATGTCTTGAAAAACGATATCGACCTCGTCGGACGGTTCGCCGAGTCGATTGGTCACTCTCAACCCATCGACATCCGGAGCTCTGGACGAGTCCAAATACGCTTGCGCTTGTTGTTGCGTGTCAAATACGGCAATTTCCACACCAAAGGCAAGGTCGCCTCTTAAAATCGGCCGCACGTTCGAGAATCCCTGTTGACGGAATTGTTTCAAGAAAGCACGTACAGCCGTGTCATTGTTGAATCTGCCTAAGTACACGATCCAGCGATCGGGCAGATAGCGGTCGACGATTTGTGCATAGGCCATCAAATTCGATGCGTTCAAAACCGGTTGAATGCCGACCAGTTCCTTTTCGTTGAAAGGCCCCCAAACAAAACAGTTGACATCCACCGCACCGACATCTCCGACGATTTTTGTGATTTCGGAAGCCGGCAATTTCGATTTGGCATGCATCTGTACGGTCAAATCCTCTCGCGCAACGACATCGGTCGGCGGCAACCTATTGTCGTAGACAATAAAAACGACGCCGACAGCTACGGCAACAAACAAAATGAAATTGAACAAAAAACGCATGAATCGCAGTAATATCCGTCAAAAATCAAAAGGCACGCGCGCACAGTGCCAAGCCTCGCAATACGAGGTTGTGTTTTAGCACAGCCTGCGGATATTCTTCAATGATGTAGGGCGCCAAAAGCGGCGCCGCTCCCCCGGCAAAAACGATTTTAGGTTCAAAACCTTTTTGCACGACGGCTTTGACGGCGCGATCGATCACCCCCAAATGAGCTTCGAGAATACCGGTGGAGATGGCATCCGAAGTCGAAACCGGAAAATCCTTTCTTACACCAATACCGCCCGGACGACACTTCGTATTTTTGATCAAAGAGTCGAACATCATGGCCGGCCCCGGCAAGATCCGACCGCCTAAAAATTCTTGACCGCCTTCGCACGGTACAACCGTGTCGACCGTTGTGGCCGTTCCCATGTGAACAACGATCACCGAAGAGTTTTCCCACAGACTTGCGGCACCGATGGCGGCATACCAACGATCGCTCCCCAACTGATGGTAGTTTTCATAACGGTTGAAAAGACGGATTTTTCCCTCAAAGACGCGCTCGGAATGCAACCAGTCCCAATTGATTTTGTGTCGATTGAAAAATTTCGTCATCGACAATGCCAGATGTTCGCTAGAGACCATACACCCGACGACGCGTTCGGGCTTGACGGCCAACCAGTCGTTCATCAAGTTTTCCGGCAAAGCATCCGAACCGCAATGCACAAACGTACGCGGCGACTCTGGATCGTCCGACGTCGTCCACTTCAATGCCGTATTTCCCAAATCAACCAATATGACCGTCACTTCGATTTCTCTTTTACTTTACGTCAACGGGCGCAACGAACCGTCGACAAAGGTATGGATTCGATTTCCGCAACTCAACCTTAACCGACCGAATGCATCGATGCCTTGAACAAAACCTTCGAATACATTTCCGTCGGGTGTCGTAAATTTCACCGCCCGCTCGGCCATGGCATCCAATTCTTGCCATTGTGCACGAATTTTTTCCATTCGCGCCGGAGAAAACGACAGGATTTCCTCCCGACAATTTTCTATCAAACGAGCAGCCAAATCCAAACGCATTTTAGTCAGACTTTCCTTACCGGGACATTCCCGAAAAAGGGCGCCGGGGCGATATCCCGACGCTGCGGCAACGTTTTGCACCTGCTCGTCCAAAGCGATATTGATGCCGATGCCGACCACAAGATAAAGACGTCTGTCCGCAGACATCGACGTTTCGCAGGAAATTCCGCAAACTTTTCGATCTTCTACCCAAATATCATTAGGCCACTTCAGTTTCACGGCCGAATTGTATCGCCGAAGGAGTTCGACGACTCGTACGCCGATGGCCAATGTCAAGCCGTGCGCCTGCGCAATCGGATAGTCGATGGGAACACCGACGGTCAACAGTAATGAAGCTTTGGGCGCTTGCCAGATTCTTCCGTGCGTTCCCTTGCCTCGAGATTGAATGTCGGCAATTCTGACAAAGCCTCGCCCTTGTTTTTCTTTTGCGATGCGCGCTTTCACGTCGTCGTTCGTACTCTCGGTGGTCAACAGCCATCGGACGCATAAAACGTCCTTCAAAACGTCGAGACGCTCCCCAATGGCAAGATCGCAACTTTCGTTGATTCGGCTAGATTCGACGGATTGCATTTTTCCGAAATGTTTCTGTCAAAAATAAGAAGTCATCGTCGCAATCGGCAATTCATTGCGTTGCGACGATGACTCGCAGTTTAAAGACTCGGATTCGGATTTTGAAGTCGTCTACACCAAGAGATACGGAATGATATAAAGCCCGACGGACAGAATACAAGCCAAGCCGACGACGATCTTCCAGATGCAATACTCGCGATCCATTGCGATCTTCTCTGCCGCTTCGGGTTCGTCCATCGCACCGGTTGCCGCCAAGTCGGGAACCAAAGATTCGCTTTGTGCGTATTTTTTACTGCAAACGAAATAGATGACAAGCCCCAATACGCTCCAAATGACCCCCGTCACAAAAGCATTCGTATCCAACTGCGTCATCATGTAAAGATAAATGATCGCCGAAACCGGAGCCCCGATTTCGACCAACGGCGCCTTATAGGTGCGTTGCAACTCGGGATGACGGCGACGCAAGGCCCAAGCGGCCACGATACCGATAACGTAATAAAAAAGATCGGCAAAAAGCGACAAGGATGCAATGTAGATAAGCGAATCGGTGGCAATCAAAGCAACCGTCAGAATCCCCAACGTCACGATAGCCACATACGGCGTTTGAAAACGTCGACTTGTCTTAGCAAACACGCGCGGCATGGCACCGTCGCGAGCCATCGTAAAGAGATAACGGGGGATGGTGGCAAGCGCAGCGTTCAATGTCGAGAAATCGCCGCCGAAAGCAATGCCGGCAGCCAACAGTGCCAAGGGCAAACCGAGAATGCCGGCGGCAACCATCGCATCGGCATAAGGCGCTTGAGCCGTTGCCAACGTTGCCAGTTTATCCACCGGAGTAATTCCGATCAGGAACCACTGGAAAAGCGCATTGACGGCGAAAACCACAAAGGGCGCCAAAAAGAGCGCTCTCGGAATATTGATGCGCGGATATTTGATTTCTTCGCCCATCGCAACACAGGCTTCAAAACCGGCAAAGCACCACCAGATCATGCACACGGCCGCAGCAAAACTCATTTGCAGGTCTTGCGGCAAAAACGACGGCGCCTGAACGAAAGCGGGCAAGTGGATGTTGGGAATCATCGTCAGGAACCAAATGACAGCCACACCCCAGAAGAAAAACATGAATCCGTTTTGCAATCTGCCGGCAATCTTGACGCCGCACACATTGGCGACAATAAAGCATACGGTCACGACAACGGCAATGGCCACGTCCGAAAAAGGCAATGTCACGCCGAAAGCCGAAAAGAACGTTTTCAGATAGTAGCTGAAGGCCAAAGCTTCGCCCCCGGTGACGGCCACCAAAGAAATAATGAAATTCCACCCGGCCAAAACGCCGGCAGCGCGCCCCAGACCGATCGAGGCAAACTGATATGTCCCGCCGGCGTAGGGCAGTGCCGCCCCCATTTCCGCATACAAAAGTGCCGGATAGATACTGATGAGAAGCGCAACGAGCGTTGCCAAAATCACCGTTGAGCCCATGTAGCCGACAATGTTGGAGCCCACGGTGAAAAGTCCCACACCGATCACGGACCCCGCCGTAATCGTGACAGCCTCCCGCATACCGAAGCTGCGTTTCAAGGCCGGCATTTGCATTTGTTCTTGCATGTTGAAAAATCTCCCTGGTTTTTTGTATCTTGGAGTCGAAGAGTTTTCGACCCAACATCTATTTCGGGCAAAGATTAACAAGCTTGTCGCACGGGCACTACGACAACAAAGACAGTTCGAGACGAAAATCAAGGCGATTAGGTGCTCTCCCGTAGACGAATGACGAAACGGCAAAGCTTTTTTCGTGTCGACCGAAAAGATTTGCAATCATTCGGTTGCGGCAACTGCGATTGTATTTTGTACAATTCCGCACATGATCGATCGCATGAAAACATTTTTCGTAGCGCTTTTTTGCGCTTTTTTCCTTTTGCCCGCTACGTCCGTAGCCGCAGGCAAAGCACTTCCGTTGCACTCGCAAGCCTCAAGCTGGATTGTGCTTGACGGCTTAAGCGGCTTTGTGATGAACGAATCTCACAGCCGAGATGCCGTCAACCCCGGCGACTTAGTGCATCTGATGACGCTTTATACGGCCTTGGAAATCATCGGAAACGATGCCGAAAAGCTCGAAGCCCCTGTGGCCATCACGCCCGAGGACAGTTTGTCGGTCAAAAGCTCCCGCCGATTGTATTTGGTAAGCGGCGAACCGGCTCCTTTGCGTCAGCTTTTAAACGGCATTGCCGTCGTAGCCGCCGAAGACGCTTCTTTGGCCGTAGCCGTGCATTTGGCCGGCTCCAAAGAGGCATTCGTTCAAAAAATGAACGAGTCGGCCCGAGCCCTGAACATGAGCGACTCGCATTTCACGTCTCCGATTGCCGACGACCGACAACGCACGACGGCCTATGATTTGGTCAAACTTGCCGCCGCCATGCACCGCCGTCATCCCGAAGAGTTCAAGTGGTTTTTCCAACGTGAATTTGTTTTCACCAACCACACGCAACGCAATCGAAATCTGATGCTGTGGAAAGCAGACAATATCGGCGGCATCATGACCAATGAAACGAGCACCGATATCATTTCGAGTTGGCATCGCCCCGAGGGTGAAAACACACTGCCAAGACATATTTTTGCCGTTTTGCTAGGCGGCAAAAACGCCGATACGGCCACCAACGACATGTTGACGCTTTTGCGCAACGGTCGCTTGGACTACGAAACCGTGCGACTGTTTTCGGCAATGACCCCCATCAAACGCATCGATATTCTGACCGGTAATCGAGACAAACTCGAAGTCGGGTCGCCTGCGGAAATTTGGGTCACCGTCAAACGCAAAGACATTGCGGCTCGCGGCACCGGCGGCTTTTCTTCCCATTTCCAATATCTTTCCCCTGCCGTTGCGCCGGTACAAAAGGGAGAAGAAATCGGCTGGTTGTCCGTCTTTTTTGAAAATCAACACATTGCCGACTTTCCCTTGATTGCTTTGCACGATGTCGGCATGGGAAGTTTTTTAAGTCGATTCGTCGATTCGGTGCGCCTTCGTATGAAGCCGGCCTCGAACGCAACCGAAACCGCGGCAGAACCTGCAAACGAAACCGCACCTTCGTCCAATCAACAATAGAGAAACCGTCAGATGTCTGAAAACACCCAAAATCAAGAATCCTTATTGCAATTTCCTTGCGAATTTCCGATCAAAGTCATGGGCTTGACAGATCCGAATTTCGAGAGAACGATCGGCAGTGCCGTCAGAGAAATCGTGCCGGAATTCGATCCGTCCACCATTGTCGTCGAATATTCCAAAACGCAAAAATACACGTCGTTGACCGTCACGATTCATGCAACGAGCAAAGAGCAACTCGACTCCTTGTACATGATGCTCACGTCTCATCCGATGGTCAAAATCGTGCTGTAATTCAGTCAATCCACCCCGCCTGAAGGCGGAGGTTCCCGCGCATTAGGAGTTCTTATGGATTCTCCAAACAAAGCTTTTCACTCAGAACCCCGCCCGGGAAGTTTTGCCGCGTGGATGGCCTGCATTCGTCCGAAAACCCTGGGGATTGCCGTTGCCCCCGTTGCCGTCGGTTTATCTGTCAGCGCAGCCGTCACGCACACCTTTGACGTTGTCGTCGCCGTTGCCACGCTTTTGCTTTCGATTCTGATGCAAAGTATCAGCAACATGGAAAACGATGCCGGCTACACAAAAAAGAAAGCCGAACGAGCAAGTCGAAAAGGATTGCCCAGAGCAACAGCCAACGGTTGGCTGACGGTCGCACAAGTTGAGAGAATGATCAAGGTCTTTGCGGGCATTGTTTTGGCCGATACCGCCTTTTTGATTTGGCAGGGCGGTTGGGTCATGCTTGTCATCAGCTTGGCTTCGATTACGGCAGCCTACGCCTACATGGGAGGCCCCAGACCTATTGCGTATACCCCCTTTGGCGAACTTGTCGTTTTTATCTTTTTCGGCCCGGTTGCCGTTTGCGGCACGTACTGGTTGCAGACGCACGATTTGGCCCTCGAACCTTTCCTTGCTGGCAGTGCCTTAGGCGTAATTGCCGCTGCCGTTTTAGCCGTCAACAACTTCCGAGATTTGCACCACGATCAGGAAGTCGGACGCAAAACTTTGGCTGTTTTGATCGGTTTTAAAGCCATGCATCACACGTATTGCGGCATGCTCGTTGCCGGATTCGTCCTCGTTGCCGCCATGATTGCGTTCACTCCCCGGCTTTTCGGTGCCGGCCTTGTGCTTGTTTGCATTCCTCTGACCGCAAAACTGATTCGGGAACTCGGACACAAAACGGGAAACGAGCTCAACGCCGTCATGTTCGGCACCATCAAGCTCGAGTTGCTGTTTGCCTTGACACTCACCTTGGGGTGCTTGATCAGCCTGGTAATCTCCTTTATCTGACCGACAAAGTCAACACTCTGTCGCTACAAGACCTATTTTGCGCTCAGACGCTCTCCATACAACTTGGCAATACCCACCTAGCAAAAACGCCTCTGCAATCGTCAGAGGCGTTTTTGAGCAGTTTTACCGAAGAATACTCGAGACACCTCCCGTAGTATTCCATTTCAGTCGTCGATCCGACAATTATTCATTACTTGTTTCGCTGTTTTGATTGTTTTGGTTACGCTGCAGATCGCGCAAACGTTGCTGGATGCGTTCGGCACTCATAATTTCGCATACGCTGATCACGCGCATCACGCCGCTGGTACGAGCAACTGTCACCAACGCCAAGCTGTTTTCCTGCGGCGTTACCAGCCCCATCAAATAGACGATGCCGCGATCGACCACGACCTTCATCTGGCTCAAGTACACATTATCGGTCGTCAACAAACGGGAACGCACTTTGGTCGCCAAAGAAGAGTCGCTCATGCGCTGCATCATGCCAGCATTTTCACGCACGGCCAGTTCATTGACAACGCTTGCCACATCCAAGCTGCTTTTAGCGGTTTGGCCGGCGATCTTCTTGGCTTGCGCCGTCTGAATTTCACCGCTTAAAAGCACCTTGCCGTTATAAGCCGTCACGGTAATGTGGCTGTCGACATCTTTACCGATGGCCTGAGAAATTTCCCAGCCGATACGCTTTTCCAAAACCGTATCGTTGACGACGGCACCGGCCGAACGACGATCGACCATGGTCGAGACGGTCGCCCCGGTTGCAACGGCGGCGCCACCCACAATCATCGGGGCACAGCCGCTTAACACAGAGGCCAAGCCACTGACACAAGCTGCTGTCAAAAGAATCTTCTTCATTACAAACTCCACAATTAGGGTTCAAAGTCGAGTTCCTGCATCGGCCGGAAACGACGAACATATTCAGACTGCATTTGCATAAACGGCTGCAACCATTGCCAATAGGTCGCCAACGTAAAGACGCGCATCAGCAAAGCACCGTCGACAAACCGCAGCGTTTTGTCTTGAAACCATTTCCCAAGCACATCGTCTATTTCGCTTTGACGGCAAGATAAAACAGACGCTATGAGTTTACGCGACGGAGGTGTCGGCAATCTTAACCAATCGCGGGAAGTTTCAAGATCTCTTAACGCTGCACGAGAAGATGCCAAAAAAAGCGACGTGAAAAACACACCGAGACGCTCTTCGATACCCGTGGCTTGGAAGATCATCAATCCCAAACGATCGCTGACGGCTCGCCGTAGCGCATATTCGTTCAACTCTTTATTCCAACTTTTTTCCACCTCGGCCAATCTGAGGAGTAACTCGGGATTGAGCGTATAGATCTCGCAACGCGTTGCCGCCCAATAGCGTCTGGGCAAGTTGTCCAAACGATCGATTGCGCTCGTGGCAATACCGAAGCTGTTGGCACCGGCCAAAGTCAACATAAACGGCGCGTTGTTGGCCGGATTGATCAGTCCTTGAGCCAAAAAACCGGATTTCACGAAGATCATCCGATTGAAAAAGGCCGACGTTGCCACACTCTGACCTTTTTCCAAAACGCTGTGCGATCCGATATTGATGATCACACGCGTTACGGCTTGCGAAAGAATCGGCGCAAACCAAGGTAACAGTTCGAGGCTATTGGACATGAATTCAAAAAATGTTGGATTAAAGACGCAACATACGATTTTAAACAAAATCCCTCAGTTTCTAAAGGGAAAAACACCTATCCACACCCCTTTGTGGATAACGGTGTGAACAGACAAAGAATAACCGACACCCTCAACGAACAACTTTCGGTGCTGCAAAACCACCTCCGAAGTTGTGCACATTTATCCACAATTCATCCACGCATCTTTTTTGTTGCTTATTCAGGAGTTTTTAACAAGCTAAGTCGTTGATTTTAAAGTAGAATTTACGGATATCCACAAAG
This sequence comes from uncultured Sutterella sp., assembly GCA_937995395.1. Taxonomy (GTDB): domain Bacteria; phylum Pseudomonadota; class Gammaproteobacteria; order Burkholderiales; family Burkholderiaceae_F; genus Duodenibacillus. Next base: position 13,025 of record CALKKK010000181.1, read on the forward strand.
TTTTCCACCTCTACTACCTACTGTTTCTAATAAATAAATTTTATTTTTATAAAAAAAACGTGGATAAC
>CALKKK010000182.1 GCA_937995395.1 uncultured Sutterella sp.
GGGCAAACTCGTGCGTGATGTGAAAAATCTCAAAGCCGGGGATGCGTTAACCGTACGTTTTGCCAAAGGATCGGCCGTTTCCCGTGTGGAAAATGTTACGGCCGAGTAAAAATGGCAAGGAAAAACCCGAGACAAGCAAAATTATTGTCATAAGTCTATAACTGGGCTTCGGTAAGGGGATATGATTAGAGGGCGTAAGTTGCAGTTGCGGCGAAAGCGCTTTTTGCCGATCACGCTTGCGACTTTGTAGAAATCTATTGAAAACAAGTACAACAAGGAGAAAACCGATGAGCCAGTTTGTTTTACCCAAGCTCGAGTTTGCCATGGACGCCCTTGCTCCGGTCATGAGCGAAGAAACGCTGCAGTTCCATTACGGCAAGCATCATCAGTCGTACATCACCAATCTCAACAACCTGATCAAGGGCACGATGTACGAAGCAGAATCTCTGCGTGAAATCATCAAGACGAGTCAAGGCGCCATCTTCAATAACGCCAGCCAATCCTACAACCACGCTTTCTTCTGGAAGTGCTTGAGCCCCAACGGCGGCGGCCAGCCTACGGGCGGCTTGTTGGACGAAATCGTCAAGAAGTGGGGTTCTTTCGACGGCTTTAAGGAACAGTACATTGCAATGGCAGCTTCCAACTTCGGCTCCGGCTGGACGTGGCTTGTCAAGCGCCTGGACGGCGAACTCGAAATCGTCAACACCAGCAATGCCGGTTCGCCCTTGACGCAGCATTTGAAGCCCTTGCTCGTGATCGACGTTTGGGAACACGCCTACTACATCGATTATCGCAACGATCGCGGCGCTTACTTGAAGGCATTCTTCGACAAGCTCGTGAACTGGTCGTTCGTTGAAAAGCGCTTTAACGGTGAACCCTGCGGTTGCGACTGCAAGGAAGAAGGTTGCGGTTGCGCTTGCTAAAGCAAACATCGTCAGTTACTGAACTGAAATAAATCAAGGCGATGCTTCCTTTTTGGGGCATCGCCTTTTTTTGACTTTGGCCGACTTGAAAAGCCGATCGCAAGAAACTTACTTTCGACAGTACTTCGTTTGAACCAAAGCGGGCACTGTGATTCCGGAGCGGATGTCGTTTTGCGCAAACCAGCCGCCCGCCATTTCCACCACGGTTGCGGCGTTGCCAAACGAATGATGCAGATCCAACGTGCCTTCTTTCATCGTCTGAATGTTTAATAACTTGCCGCAGGCGTCGAAAAACGCCGCATCGATATCCATACGGGTGTTTTTCATCCACATGGCGACTTGACGCGGAGGCTCGAAGATAAAGAGCATGCCGTGGTTTTTCGGTAGCGCCGTGCGATACATCAACCCTTGGCGTTGTTCTTCGGGCGTTTGTGCAATTTCCAATGTGACGGTAATGCCTGAGATTTCAACGGTTTGAACGCCGACGGCACAGGCCTGGTGCGCCGCAATGAGCGCAAGCATCGGCAAAAGTAAAGTAAAGCGTCGCATGGGCAATACCGATTTTTTGAAGGGGTTGACAAACAGCGTGTGAAATAAGCTACCTGTTTCGCAGTATACACAAAACTACCTAGGGAAAAATTACTATGCCCAATTTCGTGTGTCGAACACGACGGAATTGGGGGGCCACGGACGGTAAAAAAGGCCGAAAAAGAGCCGATGACCTGCAATCTATGCCGAAAGGAGGAGGACGAAAGGCGTGTATATAAAAAGAGATAGTGCTTTCCCTAGGTTACAAGAAATTCTTGTAAATCGGCGCACCGAATGCGCAATACAGGCGTATTGTGCCTCACAGCAGTAAGCCTGACGTGCGGGGCCGTAAGTCTCGAAACCTCTCGCTCACAGCCCCAAAGCGTCTCATGTTTTATCCGATTTTCCGAGACGCTTTGAGCTTCGGTGTTGTTTTGTTTTAGGCATTGACACAGTTGTCCGCCCATACGCCGAAGTAGGATAAAGAAGTAAGGAGTTAGACATGGCACATGGTGTTGTCAAGTGGTTCAATGATGCCAAGGGTTTCGGTTTTATCACGCCCGACGAAGGCGGCGAAGATTTGTTCGCTCACTTCTCTGCTATTGAAATCGAAGGTTTCAAGACCTTGAAGGAAGGCCAGAAGGTGACGTTTGAAGTCGTGACCGGTCCCAAGGGCAAGCAGGCCAGCCACATCAAGCCCGAAAAGTAATTTCAAGGCTTGACGTCGAGCGTTTCTTTAGAAGTGCTCTGACGGCAAAAGATACGAAAACACCGCACAAGATTGAAAAGCTTTCGTGCGGTGTTTTTACGTCAAAAGAAAGACTAGGCGATAGAGCAGGGCGAGGGAAAACGAAAAAATTGTCTCGGGCTCTGGCGTTTTGACGCAATTTCGGGTATCATTACGCGTCTGATTTTCCCGTGCGATCGGTTTCCCCGTTTTCCACGAACCGGTTGCGAAAAAGCGGTTAAGAAAATCAACAACGAATTCACGGTGGAACCACATTGCTTTTGCAGTTAACAAGAGCAATCGGGTGGTGTCTGCCTTATTTTTGTGACCCGACGACGGTTTTTGTCAGATGTAGCGGCTTCGGTCGTTATGTAAAGCACGAGCGCCATCTTGAGCGAGACAGAAGTCCATCGTCAATTGAATCAATTAGGTGAAAACAATGAAGACCTTCTCTGCCAAGCCGCTCGAAGTCGAGCGCGACTGGTACGTGGTCGATGGCAGCGACAAGGTGCTCGGCCGCCTCGCTGCTGAAATCGCACTGCGCTTGCGTGGCAAGCACAAGCCCGAATACACGCCGCATGTCGATACGGGCGACTACATCGTCGTGATCAACGCCGACAAGTTGAAGCTTTCTGCCGAAAAAGCCGGCAAGAAGACCTACTACCGTCACACCGGTTACCCGGGTGGCATCTACTCCACCACGTTTACCGAAATGCAGGCTAAGCATCCCGGTCGCGCTTTGGAAATCGCCGTTAAGGGCATGCTTCCGAAGGGCCGTCTCGGCTACGCCATGATCAAGAAGCTCAAGATCTACGCCGGCGCCGAACATCCGCATACTGCTCAGCAGCCCAAGGTTCTTGACATTTAAGGTGGACAAAGATGATCGGTAACTACAACTACGGCACCGGCCGTCGTAAGAGCTCGGTTGCTCGCGTCTTCATTCAGCGCGGTACCGGCAAGATCGTGATCAACGGTCGCGAACTCAACGAATTCTTCAAGCGTGAAACGGGCCGCATGATCGTCATGCAGCCGTTGCAACTCACCGACAACGTCGAAACGTTTGACATCAAGGTCAACGTGACCGGTGGCGGTGAATCCGGTCAGGCCGGCGCCGTTCGTCACGGCATCACCCGCGCCTTGATCGACTACGATGCAGGCTTGAAGAGTGTTCTTTCCAACGCCGGTCTCGTGACCCGCGACGCTCGTGAAGTCGAACGTAAGAAGGTCGGTCTTCGCAAGGCCCGCCGCGCAAAGCAGTTCTCCAAGCGTTAATTCGTTTTTGGCACAATTGCTGCGTATGCCCGAATGTTTCGACGACTTTCGTTGCAAACTTCGGGCAAACACAAAAAACGCCTCGGTTGTTTTCAACTGCGGCGTTTTTTGCGTTTGTAAAATACGCTTTTGTGTTTTGTTCGAAGGAAAAAGACAATGACCGAAAAGAAAATCGAAGTTGCCGTGGTCGGTGCCACCGGCTACGCAGGCGGGGAACTTTTGCGCATTCTTGCCACGCACCCGTCGGTAACCGTCAAAGTCGCCGTGGCGCGTGCCGAGGCAGGCAAACCCGTGACAGCCATGTATCCGCATTTGCGCGGGTTCTTGGACGGTTTGAACTTCGTGGCCATGGACGTTGAAGTTTTAAAGTCCTGCGACGTTGTCTTTTTCGCAACGCCTCACGGCGTGGCGATGAGCTTGGCTAAAGACCTGTTGGCGGCAAATACGCGCGTCATCGATTTGGCGGCGGACTTTCGACTCAAGGATACCGAGACCTTCAAGACCTGGTACAAGATGGATCATGCGTGTCCCGAGGTCTTGGCTGAGGCCGTTTACGGTCAGCCCGAGACGATGCGAGACAAGATGCGCGGCGCCAAGGTCTTCGGTATGGCGGGCTGCTACCCGACTTCGATCGAATTGGGGCTCTTGCCTTTGATGGAATATGAAAAGACGCACCCGGGCACCTTTGATCTGACAACGCTGATTGCCGACAGCAAGTCCGGAATTTCGGGCGCCGGCAAAAAGGCCGATACGAGCCTTTTGATGAGCGAAATGAACGACAATTTTCATGCCTACGGCGTCAAGGGCCATCGCCATCAGCCCGAAATCGTGCAGCAATTGAAACTCTTGTCGGGTAACGACGATGTGCATCTGACATTTGTACCGCACTTGCTTCCGACCATTCGCGGGATTCATTCCACGATTTATGTGAGATTAAAGGATGCTGCAACGCAAATCGATCTGCAGGACTTGTATGAAAAGCGCTTTGCCAATGAGTACTTTGTGGATGTCTTGCCCCACGGCACCCATCCCGAAACGCGCTCTGTCAGAGGCTCGAACTTCGCACGTATCGCCGTGCATCGTCCGCAAGAGGGCGACTTGATCGTCGTTTTGGTGGTCGAAGACAATTTGGTCAAGGGTGCTGCCGGTCAAGCCGTTCAGGCCATGAATTTGATGTTTGATTTGGACGAAAAAACGGGGCTCGATCGTCCTGCTTTGATGCCCTAAAAGGAGTTTAAGGAAAGCCTTTTGTGTTCCATCTAGCTTGTCGGCTACAATGAGGTTCGGTCTTTAATGCGCTCGTTTAAAGGACGGTATGGGTGAAGCATTTGCTCAAAAGATGCTTGCTCTTGAACGGTTATTATGGAATTAGGTAATGAAAGAGATGTTCGTAGTGCCTTCAAAAAAGGCAGTGAGAAGAGCGGGAGAAGCTCTTCGATCGCATGAAGATTCTTCCGAGAAACTCCAGCTAGCGCTTGATGTACTTTCCGAATGGAGAACGCTTTACTACCGTCCTATCAACACTTTTCAGGCGTTGCTGCGTAAAAAAATTAAAGATCAAGGGATCAAGTCAGCCATTGTTGCACAAAGACTCAAGAGGACGCCATCAATCATTGCCAAGCTCAGGCGATTTCCCGAAATGCAACTGGATCGTATGCAGGATATCGGAGGTGTTCGAGCTGTACTCAATTCTGTTGAAGAGGTCAGAGACGTTCATCAAGCGATTATTGGCGGCAGACATAAACATAGTCCTGTGATTCCGCCAAAGGACTATATTGCAGAACCCAAGCAGGACGGTTACCGAGGTATTCATCAAGTTTTTCGGTACAGCACGACTCAGCACGAAGAACTGGAGGGTATGCTTATCGAAGTTCAAATTCGCACCAAACTGCAGCATTATTGGGCAACAGCAGTCGAAACGCTCGGGGTCATTGAAAAGTCGTCTTTCAAAACCGGGGCTGGTGACGAGAAATTCAAGCATTTCTTTCGACTAAGCAGTGCGCTGTTCGCAATCCATGAGAAACAACCGGTTATGGCGACAATGCGTGATAAAACGGCAATCGAAATTGTTGACGAGTTTCTTGCGTTGGAAGCCGAGCTTGGCGTTTTCGAGAAATTGCAGGCCTTTACTTCTGTTGTTAAGGCATTTAGCGGTGTGGAGAATAAGAAAAATAACGGATATTACCTGCTCATGCTCGATACGGAAAAGAAGATGACTTCCTTCATACCATTTGCTTCGGATCAGCTACAACTTGCCGAGCGAATGTACATGTTCATGGAGCAACAGGAAAAAGAAAACTCATCTGTGGATGTCGTTTTGGCCGCAGCCGGTGACATGAAAGATTTGCGAACGGCCTATCCGAACTACTTTGCCGATACGAAGGCTTTTATCAAAAACCTGAGATCCATTTGTGAAAGTATCCAACAAAATTAGAAAAATCCAGTTTTGAGATCATGAACATGGCATTTTCCTCAAAATTTTGAGATCGGATAACGACTGCTTTGTTAGAGAGAGGAAGGCATCTAAGGATTTTTGAAGATATCCGTGAGTCGTATGATAGCGTTCGTTTTGGACTGCCCAGTTGGTCTTTTGCGCTCTCGGGGTTGCTCTGTGTCGGAAAGACGACTGACAGATTATTGCTACGCCAAATAGTCATCGCTCACGATCTAGAGGCAATGGGTTCAGCTCCTTAACACGGTAGGAACTACAATGGGTATGGCAGAAATGGAGGGTTTGCGTTGCCCGATTTTGTCAAACCTGTTTCTAAGGGAAAAATATCGGCAAAAACAAGGCTTAAACCCTTATAATCAGGAAATTCCTGATTCAGGGAACTCACAACCATATATTTTTATCCATTAAGAGGTCAATCGTGTTCTTGATTTCCGATGCATTTGCTCAGACGGCCGGTGCAGCTGGCGGTATGAACGATATCGTCATGCAGCTTATTCCCATCATCCTGATTTTTGTCGTGTTCTGGTTCTTCCTGATCCGTCCGCAGCAGAAGCGTCAGAAGGAACACCAGAAGATGTGCGAAGCCTTGGCCAAGGGTGATGAAGTCTTGACCGTGGGCGGCATGGCCGGTCGTATTGCCGACGTGAGCGAACAGTACATTGTGATCGAAATCAGCAAGGTCGATGACAAGCCTGTGACGTTGACGCTGCAACGCGCTGCCGTTCAGACGGTTTTGCCCAAGGGCACTTTGAAGTCGCTCTAACGGGGCGAGAATAAAAGCGGGCGCAAATCCTTCGTTTGGGGATGGCGCCCGTTTCGTGTTTTCTTTAGCAGACCGCCGAAGGTTTATCCTTTAGCGGTTTTGTCGTCCGAATTCGAAAAGTTTTTTCTTTTGAGTAGGGAAAGCTAATGTATTTCCCTAGGGCTTTGGATTTCGAGCGCCGGACGTAAAAATTTTTTCCCAAAGCCGTTTTCCGGATTTTCGGAGTTTTTTTGTATGAATCGTTACGCTCTTTGGAAGTACATCATGATCGCGATGGCATTGATCATCGCGGCCGTGTATACGCTGCCTAATTTTTATGGCGAATCACCTGCCGTGCAGGTCAGTTCCGCCAAGTCGACCGTCAAAGTCGACGAGTCCGTGATGACGCGCGTGGAAAATGCCTTAAAAGACGCCAAGCTTTCGCCCAACGGCATTTTCTTTGAGCAGGGTGCTCAGCAAAATACGGTGCGCGTGCGTTTTGATCCGACTGCTGCAGAGCAGCAGTTGCAGGCGCGCGAAATTTTGGAAAAGGTTTTAAACCCCGATCGCACCAATCCGAGCTATATCGTCGCACCCAACCTCGTGCCCAATACGCCGTCTTGGCTCTTGAGCTTAAATGCCTTGCCGATGTACCTGGGTCTTGACTTGCGCGGTGGCGTGCACTTCCTCTTGGAAGTCGATATGCATGCAGCCATTGAAAAGCGCGCCGAGTCGACCGCAGCCGACCTTCGTACCCAGTTCAGAGACAAACGCATCCGTCATGCCGGTATCAGCCGTACGGGCACGACCATCGAAGTGCGCTTTGCCGACGAAACGGAACGTGCTCGCGCTATGGACTTGATGCGCTCCACGCAACCCGACCTCACCATGCGTGAAGAAAAGTCGGGCGACAGCTTTGTGATTCTTTGCGAATTGTCTCAGAACGCCATTAAGAACGTTCAGGACTATTCCTTGAAGCAAAACATTTCGACGTTGCACAACCGTATTAACGAATTGGGTGTTGCCGAACCTGTGATCGCTCAGCAAGGTGCCGATCGCATCGTGGTGCAGTTGCCCGGCGTTCAGGATACGGCCAAGGCCAAGGACATTTTGGGCCGTACCGCAACGCTTGAAGTGCGTATGGTCGACGACACGCCCGAAGCATTGCAACAGCTCGCTCAGGGTAATGTGCCCTTCGGTGACGAAAAGTATCTCGATCGCGAAGGTCGTGCGATTTTAGTCAAGCGCCGCGTGGTCTTAACCGGTGAAAACTTAAACGACGCTCAGCCCGGTTTCGATTCTCAGACGCAGGAACCGACCGTCAACTTGACGTTGGACAACAAGGGCGCTCGCATCTTCCGTGACGTCACGCGTGACAACGTGGGCAAGCGCATGGCCATCATCCTTTTTGAAAAGGGTAAGGGCGAAGTGGTGACGGCTCCCGTGATTCGTCAGGAAATCGGCGGCGGTCGCGTGCAGATTTCCGGGCGCATGACTACGATGGAAGCCACCGATACGGCCTTGCTTTTGCGTGCCGGTTCTTTGGCCGCCCCGATGGAAATCGTGGAAGAACGTTTGATCGGGCCGTCTTTGGGTGCCGACAACATCAAGTCCGGTTTCCAGTCGACCTTGTACGGTTTTGCCATCGTGGCGATCTTCATGATGGTCTACTACCAGGTGTTCGGTGTCGTGTCTGCCGTGAGCTTGCTCTGTAACGTGATGTGCTTGATTGCCATCTTGTCGATGCTGCAAGCCACGTTAACGTTGCCCGGTATTGCTGCTATTGCTTTGACCTTGGGTATGGCTGTGGATGCCAACGTCTTGATTAACGAACGCGTGCGTGAAGAGTTGCGCGCGGGACGAACGCCACAGTTGGCTATCAGCGAAGGTTACGATACGGCCTTTAACACGATTTTGGACTCCAACATCACAAGTTTGATTGCCGGTATCGCTTTGTTGATCTTCGGTTCCGGCCCCGTGCGCGGCTTTGCCGTGGTGCACTGCTTGGGCATTATGACTTCCATCTTCACGTCCGTGATGGTGTCTCGCGCCTTGATCAATTTGATCTACGGTCGTCAGAAGAAGTTAACCAAGGTTCATATCGGTCAGGTGTGGAAGCCCGATCAGAGCAAGGTCGACAAGGCCTTGAAACTTCGCTAATCGGGATTAAGGGAGAAAACAAAGATGGAGTTTTTCCGCATTCATAAAACGATTCCCTTTATGCGTTATTCGCATATTCTGAATCTGATTTCTTTGGGATCGTTCCTCGTGGCCGTGTACTGGATTTTCTTCCACGGTCTGGCGTTCTCGATTGAGTTTACGGGCGGTACCCAAGTGGTGGTGCAGTACCCCGAAGCCGCTCCCACCGAGCAAATCCGAGATCAAATCAAGGATAAGTTGGGTGTTGAAGCCGCTGTGCAAAACTACGGCACGGCACGCGACGTGATGATTCGACTTCCGATGAAAGAAGGCGAATCTTCCGGTCAACAGGCCCAGGAACTGATGCAGGCTTTGCAGCAGACCGAACCCAACGTGAAGTTGTTGAACAACGAATTCGTGGGTCCTCAGGTCGGTGAAGAATTGGCAACCGACAGCGGCACCGCACTGCTTTTGGT
>CALKKK010000183.1 GCA_937995395.1 uncultured Sutterella sp.
TCGATGCGCTTACGATCCGCTCCTCCGTTGACGGGCGCTTGGCCGACGTGGCATTTGACATGCATCGCGGTCAGTGGCTCAAAGAAGGGGAGTGGTTGGCCGTGGTCGTCTCGGGTGCCCAAAACAACAACTATTCGGTAGAGGTCACGGCTTTGGTAACGGATGCCGATTTGCACCGAATTGAGGCTGGAGCCAAAGCCAAATTCATTTCCGAAAATCCCGCCAAGGCGCACTTGGATTTGACTGTGTCGGAGGTTGATTCAACGGCACTGCGTCTGATGAATGCCCTGCCGGAATTAAGCTCTCAATATGCCGGGCCCGTGGCCACACATAGTGCGTCGGCCGCTGGCAGCCGCTTCGGAGCTGATGCCGGTCAGGTTTTGGTGCCGCAAGAAGCGCTTTATCGCGTGGCGCTCAAAGGCAATATCACGGGAGCAAACGAAGTCAACGACTTGGGCGTGATGCGTGGCAACGTCGTCATCGACGCCCAAAGCGCCAGCCCCGCTTTGCGAGCATTGCAATATGCGCTGTCTGTCGTGCTCCGAGAGTCGGGTTTCTGAGAACGGGAACAATTCGAGCGTTGCTAAAAATTTTGTATCGTGCAACGTTTCTGTTCGTGCACTGGGGTTTGTGCGAAAAACTAATCCGTCGGGATGGTAACATAGGCACCTGTGAGCTCGGTACAATATGAACTTTGAGACAACTGTCCGACTTTTTTGCATCGTCGGCAATGTGTTTTTGTGCGCATGGCTTTAAGCAAGCCTTGCCGGACACTTTACGTAAAGAATCAAACAAATGAGCTGGCTTACCCGCATTATTCCGAGTATTTCATCGCGCAAAGACAGCGGTGAAAGCAAAAAGAAAAGTCCGATTCCCGCAGGTCTTTGGATGAAGTGTCCGCGTTGCGATCAGGTGCTTTACAAAGAAGAACTCAAAGAATCTTTGCAGGTTTGCCCCAAATGCGGTCATCACATGCGCCTGTCGGCCAGAGACCGCATCGAAGCTTTTTTGGATTGGAAGGGCTCGCACGAAGAAATCGGCGCAGCTGTCACGGCCGTGGACTCTTTGGGCTTTGTCGACTCGAAACCCTATCCGGCTCGTTTGGAAGAAGCCAAAGCCAAGACCAATGAAACCGACGCCTTGGTGGTGATGAAGGGCGAATTGCGCCGTCAGCCCGTGGTGGCCGCAGCTTTTGAATTCGGCTTTATGGGCGGCTCCATGGGTAGCGTCGTAGGTGAGCGTTTCGCTTTGGGCGTCGAGCGCGCCTTGCGTGAAAAGATTCCCTTCGTGACATTTACGAGTACGGGCGGCGCACGTATGCAAGAAGGGCTTTTGTCTTTGATGCAGATGGCCAAAACCAATGCTGCCATCGGTTTGTTGGAACGAGAACGCATTCCTTATATTTCGATTTTGACCGACCCGACCATGGGCGGCGTTTCGGCTTCCTTCGCCTTTATGGGCGATGTGGTCATTGCCGAACCGCAAGCCTTGATCGGCTTTGCCGGGCCGCGCGTCATTGAACAGACCGTGCGCGAAAAGTTGCCGGCAGGCTTTCAGCGTGCCGAAATGCTCTTGGAAAAGGGTGCCATTGACATGATTGTGGATCGACGCGACATGCGCTCGGCCGTGAGCGAACTCATTGCACTTTTGTCCAACAAGCCCACGCCTCGCGTGTAAAAGGCTAGAATTTTTGTTTGTAAAACGTTGCGCACCCAAAAATAACAGTCGGCGCAACGAATCCAGGGAGGATTCAAAGATGTTACAAGGTTCTTTAGTGGCGCTCGTCACGCCCATGACAGAAGACGGTGCGGTGGACTACGACGCCTATGCACGCTTGATCGAATGGCAGATTGCCGCCGGTACCGACGGCCTCGTTGCCATGGGCACGACGGGCGAGTCTCCGACGCTCGATATCGAAGAGCACAACCGCGTGGTCGAGTTTACCGTCAAGACCGTGGCCGGTCGTGCGCCGGTGATTGCCGGCACGGGCGGCAATTCCACTGCCGAAGCCATCGAATTGACGCGCTTTGCCAAGGCTGCCGGCGCCGACTATTCGCTTCAGGTGGTGCCTTACTACAATAAGCCCACGCAGGAAGGCTTGTATCAGCACTTCCGTACCGTGGCCGAAGCGGTCGATATTCCGATCATTTTGTACAACGTGCCGGGTCGCACCGTTGCCGATTTGAAAAACGACACCGTGTTGCGTTTGGCCTCGATCGACAATATCGTAGGTTTAAAGGATGCGACGGGTGACATTGCGCGCGCTATCGATTTGCTGCGTCGTTTGCCTGCTGTCGTGGGCAACAAAGAATTTGCCGTGTATTCCGGTAACGACGATTCCGCTTTAGCATTGATGCTCGTGGGTGGGGCAGGCGTCATTTCGGTGACCGCCAACCTGATGCCCGCCGAGATGCACGAAATGGCGCAGGCCGCCGTTTCGGGCAACGCTTTGGCCGCACGCGCTTTGAACGATCGTATGATGCCCTTGCATCAGAAGCTTTTCTGCGAACCCAATCCGGTGGCTCCCAAGTGGGCGCTTTATCGCATGGGCAAAATCCATCAGGGCATCCGTTTGCCGTTGACGTGGTTAAGCGTGGAAAACCAGGCGGTCGTGGAAGCTGCAATGCGTGAAGCCGGCTTAGAGTTCTAAAAAAGTCGATTTTTCGCGAAAAAATTGCGCCAAGAGGTTTCAGACTTTTACAAAGGGCTGAGAACTCTGGCGCTTTTTGCTAAACTCAATAAGATTTTTTCGTTGTCTTCGTTCACGTAAGACGACTTTCACGATTTAGGATAGAAACGCTATGGTGAATCACGCTGTGCGTGTTGCTGCAACGGCCCTTGCCGTTTGCTCTTTGGCCGGTTGCTCGAGCTTGGGTATCAATCTCGGTGACGATAAAGTTCAGTACGAGTCTTCGACTTCTCGCGCTCCGTTGGAAATTCCGCCGGATTTAAATCAGATCGAGCACAACGATCGCTATGCGGTGCCCACGCGCCCGCAGATCGTGAGCGCCAACGCCGAAGCTGCCAAGCTTCAGATGCAGGCCGAACAGCGCGGTGAAGCTCCCGCCAACGTGTTGCCGCAAACCGAAATGGCCAAGGTCGTGCGCGACGGCTCCGTTCGTTACGTGCACGTGGAAGCCGAACCCGACAAGGTTTGGCCCTTGTTGCAGGACTTCTGGGCCAAGGTCGGTTTGGCCGTCAAGTATCAGGACGCCCGTACCGGCGTGATTCAGACCGAATGGGCTGAAAACAAGGCCAATTTGCCCAAGGACATCATTCGTCAGACGTTGGGCACGATCCTTGACGTTGTCTACGACACGGGCACGCGCGATCAGTATCGTGCTCGCATGGAACGCGACGACGAAGGCAAGACCAACATCTACATCACGCACCGTCAGATGGTCGAAGTCTTGAAGGGTCGTCAGGAAGAATCCACCGTGTGGCAGCCCGGCCCCACGGATCCGGAACTCGAAGCCGTGATGCTCACGCGCTTGGCTCAGACCTTGGAAGAAGAATTTAACCCTGCCGCCAAGCCGCAGGAACAGCGCGAGCTCGATGCCATGGCTGCTGTGAAGTACGCGCCGATGAGCGAACTTGTCAACGGCGCCGACGGCAAGGCCCAAGCCGTGATGATCAACGAACAGTTCGATCGTGCATGGCGTCGCGTGGGCGTGGCTTTGGACCGTTCGGGCTTTGAAGTGACCGATACCGATCGCAGTCAGGGTCTGTTTATGGTCAACTACCTCGATCCCGATTACGAAAAGGAAGAAATTTCCAAACAGGGGTTCTTTAGCAACCTCTTTAGCAACACCAAGGCGGTCGACCCGGTCGCTTACCAGATTCGTTTGGTGCCCGACGGTGAAAAGACCCGCATCACGGTGTTGGGTAAGGACGGTCGTGCCGACGAAACGGGCGTGGCTCCGCGAATTCTTGCTTTGATTGCCGAACAAACCCGTTAATTTCGAGGGCAAATCAACAAGATGTAGTTTTATGAAGCGGCTCTTTCATGGGGCCGCTTCTTTTACGAAGATAAAAAACGATGGCAGGATTTTTCTCCGAAACGCTTGTTCCCCATATCCAAGGACGTTTGACACGTCGCCGCTTTTGGGCGGCCACCGTCATGTATCTGGTAGTTTCGACGGCTTTGAGCATGCTCTGGCGCATGTTGTTCTGGCAGCCGATGTCGGTGGAAAGCTGGAACTTTGTCGACTTGGTGATTTCGTTGGCGGCGCTTTACTTTTACGTTGTTTTGGTAACGGTGTTGATTCGTCGTTTGCACGACTTCGGGCGCAGCGGCTGGTGGGTGCTTTTGTTTCTGATTCCGATTGTGGCACCCATTGCCTATATCGTGATCGGCTGCATTGCGGGCAATCCGGCTGCCAACGCATACGGGCCTGCTGCCGACGGCAATTTACCCTACGACGATCAGGAAGCTTTGGTGTCTTTAGCCAGGCTCAAGGCTTCGGGGCTCATCAGCGAAGAAGAATACCAAGCCAAACGCAAGAGCATTTTGGACAGTAACTTTCCTCAGTAACGAACCATGACAGAAAAAATGCAAGTCACCCAAGACGCCGTGGTGCGTATCGGCGTCAAGATGTATGACCTTCAGGGCAATCTTCTGGAAGAAACGCCCGACATAGGTGTTGAATACCTGCACGGTCACGGGGACATTTTCCCAGCGGTTGAAAAAGCTTTGGAAGGCAAAAAGGTCGGAGACGTCGTCACGGTTCAGGTCGAGCCCGAAGACGCTTTCGGCGACTTTGACGAAGAAGGCGTCTTTGTCGTACCGGTGGAAAAGTTGGGCGATCCCGAATTGATCGTGCCCGGACTCGTATTCGATCACGTGCCAGGACTGGCCGATGATGATCGCAAGTATCGTGTGACGGACGTCGCCGAAGGCGTCGCGGTTTTGGACGCAAACCACCCCTTGGCCGGCTGGGCCTTGAAGTTTGTCGTGAGTGTTTTGGGCATTCGCAACGGACAGGGCGACATCACGGGCAATGACGACGTGGTCGTTCCCGGCTTTTTGGGCTTTGCCGACAAAATCATCGACGACGAAGTCGAGTAAAGTCTTGCGGCGCACGTGCGATGCCCGCCGCTATAATAAAAGAATCGCTTGTAAAGAATACAAACGGGGACTTTTTCCCGCGTGACAACAATCATTCAAAGGATAAGAAAATGACACTGCGTCAAGACGAAACCGATGTGAACTTCTTGGATATCAAACCTGCGGATTTGGAACATGCCGCCGAAGTATTGCGCGGCGAACTCGAGGCCAATCGCCGTGCTTGGGAAAAGACCCACTGGGCCATCGGCTACGTGCAGCAAAACTATCCTGACGATGCCAAGTTGTTGGAAGCTTTGGATACGATCCGTCACCACCTTGAACGCCGCATGTAATGGCACTGTCGTTTGACGGACAAACAGTTACTTCTCTTTTACGGAGTCAAAATCAGTGAACCGCATCTATCCGCATCCGTTTTTTGCTCGTGAAGGCTGGGCCTTTATGGGTATCGCTCTGGCTTTGGCCATTGTCGTCCAGTTGTTCGTGGGCGGTATTGTGGCAAGCCTTTTTTGGATTTTGTTCCTGTTGGTGGCACAGTTTTTCCGTGATCCGGCCCGCGAAATGACGCGTGATCCCGACGCGGTGGTGGCACCCGTCGACGGCAAGGTCATCAAGATCGAAGAAACGGTGTGCCCCTATACGGGTGAGCAGACCAAGATGATTTCGATCTTTATGAACGTCTTTAACGTGCATAGCCAAAAGACGCCGGTCGAAGGCAAGATCGAAAAGGTCGAATATTTCCCGGGGACGTTCTTAAACGCCGCTTTGGATAAGGCAAGCGAGCAGAACGAACGTAATGCCGTGACGGTTGTGACGCCTGACGGCTATCGCGTGTGCTTTGTGCAGATTGCCGGGCTCGTCGCCCGTCGCATCCTTTGCTATAAGCTCGTGGGCGACATCGTCAAAAAGGGCGAACGTTACGGCTTTATCCGTTTCGGCTCGCGCGTGGACGTGTATCTGCCGATGCAGGCGCAGGTTTGCGTTTCCATCGGTGACAAGACCACGGGTGTCGAAAGCGTGATCGCCCGTTTGCCGCAAAAGGTCGCCGAATAAGGCTAAGTTTGGGCACCATTGAATAGGACATTGTGATCAAATGGCCGTATCTCGTATTCGTCGTCGCCGTCCCGCCCGACAGCGCATGATTGAAGTCGGTCGCTCGAAGATTCGTACCGTGCGTCAGCGTGGCATCTTCGTGTTGCCGAACCTTTTTACCGCCGCTTCGCTTTTCTGCGCCTTTTTGGCCATCGTTCAGTCGATGGATCAAAATTTCGGCTTTGCTGCGCTGATGATCTTCCTGTCGATGATTTTTGACGGCATGGACGGGCGTGTGGCGCGCTTAACCCACACCCAGAGCGAATTCGGCGTGCAGTTCGATTCCATTGCCGACATGACGGCTTTCGGTGTGGCACCGGCTCTTGTCATGTACAAGTACGTGCTCTTTAACCTCGGGCCTTTGGGGTGGGCTGCCGCGTTTGTGTATTGCGCCTGCGCCGCCATTCGTTTGGCGCGTTTCAATTGCAATGTGGGCGTGGTGGACAAGAGCTTCTTTCAGGGGTTGCCGAGTCCGGCAGCAGCTGCATTGATCGCTGGCTTCGTGTGGTTGGCGGTGGAAAACAAGATGCCCGAATGGATTTTGCCGCATCTGCCTTGGATCGCTTTTGTGGTGACGCTCTACGCAGGGCTCACGATGGTGTGTAACGCGCCGTTTTATTCCGGCAAATCGGCCGCTTGTCTGCGCACCCTGCCTTTCTGGGTAATTGCCGTCGCAGCCGTCGCTTTTATCGTGATTTCGAGCAACCCGTCCTTGGCCGTTTTCACGCTTTTCTGTTTGTATGCTTTAAGCGGATACGCGTATCAGGGGTATTTGTTCTTCATGGACAAACCCAACCCCGTGATTCCGAAGCGGGCAGTAGACTCGGAATAATCCTTTGACATCCTAATTGTTTTCTTTCGGCCTGACCGCACATTTCGGCAGGCCGAAATTTTCTCTTCAGTATTTTTCCATGTTTGTCGTCAATCCCGGTTCTCAATTCGTTTTGCGTGTTCTCACCGACAAAGAGCATTACTATCCGGTCAGAAGACTCTTTCAGATGTCATTGACCGAGGGACCCGAAACGCTCGAACTTAAGAGCGCCGATACGCTGTTTTCGGTCGGACTCAAAGAAGTGCCGCATCTTGCCTTCAAAGCACAAATGCAGGGCGTCAGTCCCGCGCTTGTCGTGGCCTTGGCCCATGAATTGGTCGAAGCCAAGCCCGAAGATGTCGACTCTGCCGTCTATGGTTGGGGCGTGGGTTTGGGGTTTCAAACCGATTGTGCGTTCGATTTCCTAACGTTGCCGATACCCGTCTCGCATTTGCGCCCGGTCTTGATGGCGCCCGACATTTTTGCGTCCGACGCTTGGCTTTACGTCAACAATCACGATGCAGTCAAACTCGACTTCAAGCAACTGACGCCGAAAATTCATGAAACGATTGCCGAGTTAAGCGCCAAGACACCTTTAAAAACCGGTGACGTTTTGATTTTGAGCGCTCCTGCTGATGCCGTCGTCGTCAAAACCGGCGATATGCTCAGAGCCGGGGTGACGGGTGTGGGAATGTTGAGCGTGCAACTTTGAAAAATAAAAACGCACTTAAAAAGTCGCGGGAAATTACTTAGTTATAAAGTACCGTTTCACAACAAATTGAATAAACTTTTCAGCCGTGGTGTTGCCTTTAAATGACGCGATTGACGTCGTCGAGGCAAAACGCGGCTTTGTTTGCTTCGGACAAACAAGCTTTCCCTCGGAACCCCAACCAAGTAGTTTTTGTTATGGATTTAGAATGGCTTAACGGCGTCAATGCCGTCACGATCCTCTTTGTCGCCATGTGCGTCTTTGCGATCGGTTATCGTTTCTACGGTCTGTTCTTGGCTCAGAAGGTGTTAAACCTCAATGCGGCACGCGTGACGCCTGCCGTGAAGTACGCCGACGGACAGGACTATGTCAAGACCGACAAGTATGTCTTGTTCGGTCATCACTTTGCCGCAATTGCCGCTGCCGGCCCCCTGTTGGGTCCGGTGTTGGCCGCACAGTTCGGTTATTTGCCGGGCTTGCTGTGGATTTTGATCGGTGCGGTTTTAGCGGGCGGCGTGCACGACATGGTCGTGCTTTTCTGCTCGGTGCGCCATAAGGGGCGTTCTCTGGCTTATATCGCGAGCCGCGAAATCGATCCCACCACGGGCTTTGTGGCGAGCTGGGCCGTCTTGGCCATTTTGATTCTGACCTTGGCAGGTTTGTCCATTGCGTGCGTGAATGCTATGCACGACTCCCTGTGGTCGACCTACACGGTGGCTGCCACCATTCCGATTGCCATCATCATGGGTTTGTACATGCACATCTGGCGCAAGGACGACGTGGTGGGCGCAAGCCTCTTGGGCTTGGTGCTCTTGATGGCTTGTATTTTGACCGGTCCCTGGGTTGCCGCGCATCCGGAATACTTCGGGTTCCTCGATATCGACAAGAAGACGATGTCGATTCTGATTCCCGTCTACGGCTTTATCGCATCCGTCTTGCCGGTGTGGCTCCTTCTGTTGCCGCGAGATTATCTCTCCACGTTCTTGAAGATCGGTACGATTGCCGCTTTGGCCATCGGTATCGTCTTCGTGATGCCTGACTTCCAGATGCCGGCTATCACCGAATTCATCCATGGCGGTGGCCCGATTGTGGGCGGTCCGGTGATTCCGTTTATCTTCATCACGATTGCTTGCGGTGCCTTGTCGGGCTTCCATGCCACGATCGGTACCGGCACGACGCCTAAGATGATCGGCAACGAAAAGGACGTTTTGTTCGTCGGTTACGGTGCCATGTTGACCGAAGGTTTCGTGGCCGTGATGGCTTTGATTGCCGCTTGCGTGTTGGTGCCTGCCGACTACTTTGCGATCAATAGCTCGGCTGACGCCTTTGCCAAGCTCGGCATGGAAGTGCAAAATCTCCCGATGCTCGAAGCCGAAGTGCAGGAAAATCTCGTTGCCCGTCCGGGCGGCTCGGTGAGTTTGGCTGTCGGTATGGCCTATATCTTTAGCCGCATCCCGTGGATGGAAAACCTGATGGCCTACTGGTATCACTTCGCCATCATGTTCGAAGCCGTGTTCATTTTGACGGCTGTGGACGCCGGCACCCGCGTGGGTCGCTTCTTCTTGCAGGAAATGACCGGCAAGTACATCTGCGCCAAGTTCTCCGACAAGAACTGGTGGCCGGGTATCATCATCACGAGCTTTGTGTTTACGGGCTCTTGGGGCTACTTGGTCTACTCGGGCGACATCACGAGTATTTGGCCGCTGTTCGGTATCTCGAACCAGTTGCTCGCTTCCGTGACGCTTTTGATCGGTACGACCGTGTTGCTTCGCATGAACAAAACGAAGTATGCGTTCATTACTGGCGTGCCCGGTGTCCTGATGACCTGTATCACGATGTGGGCCGGTCTTTGGTTGGTGTTTAACCAGTATCTGCCCGCCGGCAAGAACCTCTTGGCCTTCCTGTCGTGCTTGGTCATGGTGTTGATGGGCTTTGTGATCGTGGGTACCGTGCGTCGTTGGACCAAACTTTTGGCCATGAAGACGGTCGTGCGCGATCCTTACGGCGTGGAAGTCAAGGAAGTCGTGGAAGAATAAGACTTGCCTTGAATACATACGCGAAGTAGGGCGAAAAAGAAAAAAAGATTGATTTTTTCGAAACCTACTTAGTAAATTGAGCGGAGATAATGCGAGATGGTAATCTTGCGGGAAGTCTCCGCTCTTTTTGCGTTTTTCGGTTATGTGGTTCAAAAGCCTCGGAAAAATTTGTTTGGCACTGGCCCTGGCGGTGGTAGCCACCGTGGCTTTGCATTCGCAGAGCGATGATAGTGCCGAGTCGCTCGACGTTTTCGTCAAGCGTGTGACGGCTCAAGACTTGGAGCGCCCCATCACGGTGGGCGTAGTGGAATTCGTGCGCCCGTCTCCCAACGAAGCGATTGTCGACGCCACGCTTTATGCGCTTCGCAAGCGCTTTGGCAAAGACATGGTGCGCGAGCGCAACTACACGATGGATGAGTTGACCGAGGCCATTCAAAACCACGAAGTCGATATCTTTGTTTCGAGTGCCGGCTTTTATTGGAGAACAACACGTATTGGTGCCGTTTCAATCGGGTCTTTAGCCAGCGACACCTATCCCAACCCCAACCGCGGGGAAGCTTCTGCCTTTGTGGTCAGAACCGACAGTCCCTATCAAGAAATTGCCGATTTGAAAGGCACCGTTGCCTCGGTTGCTACAACCAACGGGTTTACGAGCTACATGATTCCGATGGGTGAAATCGAGCGCTTGGGCTTTAACCATGAAAAGTTTTTTCATCGCTTGGTGGTCACGGGGCCGGGAAAGCAAAGTATTACGGCTTTGGATCTGTTGAGAACAGGTGCAACTCAGGTGGCGATTTTGCGTCAGTGTTGGTTGGAAGAATGGGTGGCGCGTTACCCCAATGACGCCGAGCGTTTCAAAGTTCTGTCTCCACGAGAAATTACGCCTGACGAACGCAATCATTTGGTGTGCCGACGCTCTACCGACATGTATCCGGCCTGGGTTGTTGCAACGACGCCGGCCACTCCGCCTGAAATTTCGAAAGCCGCTACGCAAGCCATTTTCGATATGCCTCCAACATCCGAAGGACAGTATTGGAGCGTGGGCACGGACTACCGACGCATCGACGGGCTTTACAAAGCGCTCAAAATGGGACCATACGCCTATTTGCGCGACTGGACCTTTACGCGCGTGTGGGAAGAGTACAGCACGCCGCTCATTCTCTTTTTGGCTCTGGTTGCGGGCTGGTTGTGGCACTCGATTCGTGTGACGCGCTTAGTGCAGATTCGTACGGCCGAACTCAAAGACGCATTGGAGCGCGAAAAGGAACTCAAACTTTTGGCAACCGACGCAAGCGAACGCATGCAACAATTGCAGCGCGTGGGGATTGTGGGACAGATTTCGTCCATGATTGCCCACGAACTGCGCCAGCCCATGGGGGCAATGTCTTTATACATTACGAGCGCTCGAAGACTTTTAAAGCGCGAAGCCATCGACAAAGTGATGATGGCTGGCATTTTGGATAAGCTCGATACCCAAACCAAACGAGCCAACAGCATCATCGACAATGTCAGAAGCTATGCAAAGGGTAAAAAGGAAGAACGGCAACCCACCAATTTGCGCGAAGTCATTCGCCTGGCCGTTTCCTCTTGGAAGGGAACGGGACGTTTGCCCAATGTGGAAGTGGTGGACGACTCCGACATGGACATCTGGTTTGAAGCCAATGCCCTGGAATGGGAAATCGTGGTCTTAAATCTCATTAAAAACGCGGCCGAAGCCAGCTTTAAGGTCGCCTCGCCCGTCGTGGTTGTGGGTTTGGAAAAGACGGGGCCGTATAAGGCCAGATTGACCGTGACGGATAACGGTCCGGGTATGACGCAAGAAGAGTTTGAAAAGTTTGGTGCACCGCTCGAGTCGGGCAAAAGCGAAGGCATGGGCTTGGGTTTGAGTATCGTGCGCGGTATTGTCGAAGCCCACGGCTCTCGTATACACTTTGTACGAAACCGCACGTCTGGCATGAGCGCCGTGATTGATGTGGAATTGCGCCAAACCACGATTTCCACCGAAGAAATCATTGCGGCCAGACGTCAGTTGGATATCGAATCGCAAGTGCAAACGTCACCAGAAAAGGTGCATGCACGCGGTGAATAACTCAAAAATAGAACGAAACGAATACCGTAAAGACAAATGACTTTGGATGAAATCAAATCGCAATCTTTGGTGCGAATTGTCGATGATGATGCCGAGCTTGCCGAAGCCTTGCGTTTTTTCCTGGAAATCGAAGGTTGGAATGCTGTGGTCTATACCCGTGCCAAAGAGTTTTTTGCAGCCGACATGCCTTCGCGCCCGGGGTGCGTTCTCTTGGACGTGCGCATGCCCGAACTTACCGGTTTGGAATGTCAAAGGCTTTTGAAAGAGCATCAGGTATCGTTGCCCGTCATTTTTATGTCCGGGCACGGCGATATTGACATGGCCGTGCAAACGATTCTGGACGGTGCTTTGGACTTTATGCAAAAGCCCGTGGATGAAGAGCGCCTCATTCGCGTCATTACCAAGGGTTGCACGCAAAGCGT
>CALKKK010000184.1 GCA_937995395.1 uncultured Sutterella sp.
AGACACTACCGGGTTCTTAAAGAAGCTGCCGGCATTGCCGATCACGGCCGGGTCGGGCAACTTCTTGCGACGAATAGTCTTGACGGCGTCAGCCACTTCCGTTGCCGACGCCGGGGTCGCGCCTTTAAATACTGCTGCCAACTCTTTGTAGCCCACAACCGGCACAAAGGCTTTGGGCAAAGCCAAAACGACGGACGTCACGATCAGGTCTTTCTTTTGCGTCTTGAAAATGCTCGTGCGATAACCGTAGTCGCATTCGTCTACCGGGAGCGTCACTTCCGTGTCCGTGGCCGGATCAAAGCAAGTCACCTCGCGGACGACTTCGGCCACTTCCATGCCGTAGGCACCGATGTTTTGCACTGCTGCGCCGCCCACGGTGCCGGGCACCAAAGCGAGATTTTCAATGCCACACCAACCGCGCGCCAAACATTCGTCAACCGTTTCAGACCACGACTTGCCGGCTTCGATGCGCAAGAACACAAAGTCTTCGTTTTCGTCAACCACAGTCACGGTTTTGCCCGTCATGCGAATGACCAGCCCGTCAAAGTCTTGCGTCAACAAAACGTTCGACCCCCCGCCCAACACAAAGGTCTTGAGTCCCAGATCTTTAACCGTACGCATCAAGGCTTTGAGCTGTTCGGAAGTATTCACTTCAACAAAGTACTTGGCAACGGAGTGCACCCCGAAGGTGTTCATCGAAACCAAGTCGACGTTTTCAAGCACGCCGAGGGCTTTCAAAGATTGTTCCAACATATTTGGATTCTACGAGCGTTCAATGACAACAAGACAGACGAATTTTCGCAAAAATGCAACAAAGCATTGCCGGCAAAAATTCAGAAACCGACGTCTTTTTTGAATTTTGACGTCGGTTCCTAGGATTTTACTGGTTTAAGCGCTTGACAATCGCTTCTCGAATACTGTCGGGATCTAACCCCGAGTCCTTCAAGAGCTGCGCCGTATCCCCGTGATCGACAAAGGCGTCTCCAACGCCAAAAACAATAGTCGGCACGGCCAATCCCATTTCGGAAAGCACTTCCAAAACGCCGCTGCCGGCTCCGCCCATGCGCACCCCCTCTTCGGCCGTCACAAGCAAATCGTGCTCGGCTGCGGTTTTGGCAATGGCGTCCTTATCCAAGGGTTTCACAAAGCGCATATCGATCAAGGTGGCGTCCAAATCTTCGGCAACGGCAATCAAGGGATAGACCATGGAGCCAAAAGCCAAAATCGCCACGCGCTTGCCCTTTTTGGCCGTGGAGTCGCGCAACGTTCGGGACTTACCGACTTCAATCGTCTCGAGCGTTTTTTCCACCGCTACACCCGGCCCCTTACCTCTGGGGTAGCGAACAGCCGAGGGCGTCTTCATCCTAAAGGCCGTGGAGAGCATCTTGCGACATTCGTCTTCGTCGCTCGGCGCCATGACGGTCAAATTGGGAAGAGAGCGCAAAAACGCCAAATCGAACATTCCGTGGTGCGTGGCGCCGTCGGCACCCACCAAACCGCCTCGATCGATCGCAAAGGTCACAGGCAGATTTTGAATGGCCACGTCGTGCACGATCTGATCGTAGGCGCGCTGCGCAAACGTCGAATAAATCGCCACAACCGGGTGTACGCCCGCACAGGAAAGGCCTGCGGCAAACGTCACGGCATGCTGCTCGGCAATGGCCACGTCGCTGTAGCGATCGGGAAACTTCTTTTCAAACTCCACCAAGCCGCTACCTTCTCGCATCGCCGGCGTAATGGCATAAAGCGTTTCGTCTTCTGTGGCCATAT
>CALKKK010000185.1 GCA_937995395.1 uncultured Sutterella sp.
GCGTCTAAAGACGCAGGACCCCTGCGGTTTTTTTCTTTGGAGCAAAGAACTCATCAGTAAGAATGTATTCATGAAGATTCGCTGTCCCGTTTTGTTGATCTCGGGCGAACTCGATCAAAACGCACCACTCGATACGGTTTTGGCGGCTTATCGCTAAATCCCCGAAGCGCATTTGGCAATTATCCCTCAAGCGCCGCACCCGTGCTTCTTGACGCACTTTGATGTTGTATGGGCAGCCATTCGCCCCTACGTCAAACTCTGATTGCCTATCGGAGAGAACAAGGCGGGATTCGAAATTGAGTCGATCCCGCTTTCTTTTTCGGTAGAGCCGACGAGAAGGTCGTACAATCCTGAGAAACACCTTTTCGAGACAAGACCATGATCACCCATCCTCATACCGCAGGCGAAATCGCCGAACAAAAAGTACAAGAAAAACTGCGCGACCTGCCCGCGGGTTACGACGTCATCGAAAACGTTGATATCGTCAATCGCAACAGGAAAAGTGAAGTCGACATCGTGGTCGTCACGCCCACCTCCGTCGTGGTGCTTCTTGAAGTCAAAGCCGGCAGTGTCGAGCCCGATGAAGACGGTCAATACATTCGAAGTTACGCCGGTGGCAATCAAACCGATATCATCAAACAATCGTCTCGTCAGCGCTCGATTCTTTCGTCGCGCTTAGCGAGCTTGCCCGGCCACATCCATGTCGTTTCCTTTTTGGTTTTGCCGACCGGCTACTTGGAAGGCGACGGTGTGGGTTTCAATGCGGCAAGCGTCATTGATGCTGATCGCTTCGACGATCTGTGTGAAATCATTCGTCAATGCAATTTCAAGGCCTCCGTCGGCGTTGATCGCGACAAACTCGTGGGCTTTTTGAAAAACAAATGTACCGTCAAGCAAAGCGTGAGCTCCATTTCTCAAACGCTTGATCAGCGTTGCCGCGATCTCGCTTCGGGCTTGGCCACCTGGGTGCCGAGAATCGAGTCGCCCTTGGCCGTTGTCGAAGTCGAAGCGCCGGCCGGTGCCGGCAAAACGCAATTGGCTTTGGCGCTTTTGGAAAAAGCGCATGCCCAAAACCGCAAAGCCTGGTACATCAATACGACTCGCAACATTGCCGAGCGCATGCAAGACGATCCCGTGAATGCACACGTCGACTTTATCGGCACATGGCACGAGTTGGCGTTGGAAATGACCAAGAGTCCCGATCCGGCAGACGTTACAAACGAAGAACGTCCCGCGCTTTTCGAGGCCGCCTCAAACGCCTTCATCGAAAAACTGCAAACGGGCGCTTTTGCCATCGACACGATCATTTTGGACGACGCACAAGACCTCAAACCCGAATATACCGAGGCACTGTTAGGCGCCATTTCCGAAACGGGCACGCTATACGTGTTGTCCGACCCCATGAGTCGTCGCGGAGAAAAAATCGAGTTTTCCGAGTCCGTGAAGATTTCCACCGACGAAACGGTGCGTGTGCCGCAAGAAGTCGTGATTCTCATGAATCGGCTCAAACTCACACAAACGCCATTGACGTCGGCAAGTCCCTATCAAGGCGAGATGCCGAGTTGTCACATCTATAAGAGTGAAACGAGTCTCGTCAAACAAACGCAAGATGCCGTCAACAAAGCGCGAGAAGAAGGCTTCACGAACGAGCAAATCGTGATTTTGTCCATGAAGTCCGTTGCCGACAGCGTATTGCTCAAGTCGGATACTTTGGGCGACAACAACCGCTATACGCTCAAGCACGTCACGGACAAATTCAAAAACGGCCGCCAAGTCTTTAGCGAAGGTGCGATTTGGCATGACACCGTCAGGCGCTTTAAAGGACTTCAGGCACCTTTTGTCATTTTGACCGAGATGGACTTTACCGAGTTTGATGAAAAAGCCGCTGCACTGCTTTATTTAGGCATGACGCGCGCATCCATGGGATTGGCGCTGGTGATGAGCGAAGATGCAACCAAGGCATTTATCGGACGCCTCGATTAAGCTTCGTTGCTTTTGGCAATTTTCCGGACCGTGCCCAACTCTCGGGTACGGTCCGTTTCTTTTTGTGCGCAGATAACAAAAAAGCCAAGACTCTCACGAGACTTAGCTTCATTGTGGTGCCCGGGGAGAGACTCGAACTCTCACGCTTATTAGGCGGTGGATTTTGAATCCACTGCGTCTACCATTCCGCCACCCGGGCTCTGATTTTTTCTGTTGTTTGATCAACAGAGATCGAAATTATGCACCGTAAATTTTTGTTTTGCAAGTGCTTCTGCTCTATTTTCTCTGATGATTTTGTAATGTATTGATTTTATTGAGAAAATTATTTTCCTTTTTGTCCGGCAAATACAAAGTCCAAGTAACCTTTATAGACGTCTTGCAGGTCCAAGGGGGCAGCCTGACCGATCAACGTTTGCCACATGATGCCCTGAAGGATGGGAGCAGCCAAAAGAAACGGATACTTCCGCATCACCTCGGGCACATTTTCATCGCGCACCAATTGCGTCATCACGCCTTCGGGGGCAAATTTCGGCAAAAGGAACTTTTCAAAAATCGGGCGTGTCAACTCCGGTCGATGCAGACCTTCGGACCAAACCACGCGCAGAACTCGAGAAAGGCGACCGTTGCCGTTTTCAGCCAGCAACTGATGCGAGACCTTTTCCAGGTGCTCGCGCACCGTGCCCGAAGTGTCGCGTGCGGCTTCTTCGAGTGCCGCTTGCATCAGGTCGCCGAACTCTCCGGCCAGCCCCATCAAAAGCGCTTCTTTGCTTTCGAAATAGTTATATACGGTTCCTTTGGCAACGCCGGCTCGTTTGGCGATGTCTTCAATGCGTGCGGCGGCAAAACCGTTGGCCTCGAACTCGTCGAGCGTGGCATCGAGAATCGCCCGTCTTTTTTCTTCACTTTTTTTGAGCATGTCGCAATTCCTTTTTTGTTGCCGTGACGAAAACCTTAACCGATTCGGTGACGAAAGAGCCACGCGGCCAATCCCAACGAAAGCACGGCTGCCAACGCGGCCGGCCAGAACAAATGCACGGTATCCCAAAGTCCGTAGCCCTCGAAATATATCATTCGCAAAGCGGTGATGGCATATCGCAAAGGATTGAGGACCGATAGCGTTTGCATCCAGTCGGGCATGGCCAAAACGGACGTGAACAACCCCGACAAAATGATGGTGGGCAACATTAAAAAGATCACCGTCACAATGGCCTGCTGAATGTTGCCCGAGACGGCCGAGATAGCCAACCCCAAGCCGACAAACGAAACCGAAAAGCCAAAGACCAAAACGCCGAGCGCCAAGGCCGATCCGACAAAAGGCAACTCGAACCAAAAGACACCCACCAAAAAGATCAAGAGCGCCTGCAAACAGGCAATCACCGTCGGAATCACAGCCTTGCCGATCAGAATTTCCACGGACGAAGCCGGCGTCATGAGCATCATGTCGAAGGTGCCGTCTTCGCGCTCTCGTGCGACCGAAAGGCCCGCCAGAAGCATCACTTGGATCAAAGACAACCCCAGAATCAGGCCGGGCAACAGTGCATAGCGCGTGATGCCGTTTTCGTTGTAGCGCTGCCGATCGATCAATTCCACAACAGCGCTATGGCCGTTTTCTTTGTTAAAGCGTTCCACAATCGAAGCGATGTAGCCGGCGGCAATCCCTGCCGTGGTGGAATTGCGTGCATCGAGCGCCAAAAAGGCTTCGGGATTTTTGGAAAAGTCTTTGGGAATCCATACACCCAAAAGCGCCGTCGAATCGTCGACGGCTCGCGTAAATTCTTCGGCAGAGCGTGCCTGCAGCTGCAACTCGAACCCCGGTGCATTGTCGATTCTGCGAACCAAACTTGAAGCCAAACTGCCGGAACTTTCGTTATACAGCACCCACGGCACGCGGTCCAAATTAAAGGTCGCGCCGTAACCGAAAAGCACCGACTGAATCAAGACCGGCGCAATCAAAACGACTCTCGACCCCTTGTCTTTGACGGTTGCCAACAGTTCTTTTTCCACCAACGCCGCAATGCGATTGACCGAGTCGGCCAATTGCATAAAAAACGATTTTATTTTCTCAACGAACATCATGCGCGCTCCTGATTCGAAACGGCGCTCGGCGTCATGCGCTTGGGCGACTTCGAAAGCATGCACAGCGTCAAAGCGATCAAACCGACGGCAAAGGCCAGCATCAACAAAGCGT
>CALKKK010000186.1 GCA_937995395.1 uncultured Sutterella sp.
GGCCGTCAGCTGATTGCCCAAGGGTTGTTGTAAGCCGACCTAATGTTGGGTTGCCATTGGGCAACTACAATAAGCTAAAAGCTTGCGATTTCAGTCGCGAGTTGTTTACGCGTCGCATGAGTGTGGATTGCGATTGTGCGGGTACGCGTGCAGCAGAACCTACGGCAGACGACATCGGCATTTTGGCTTCGACCGATATTCTGGCGATTGACAAGGCGGCCGTGGACATGATCTACGCCTTGCCCGAAAAGCAGCGCCGCGATCTGGTTGAGCGCATCGAGTCGAGAAGCGGCTTGCGGCAGCTGACGTACATGCGCGAAATCGGTTTGGGGACCGATCAGTATCAGTTGATCGAAGTCTAGAAAACTCTCTTCCTTGATTGAGGCCAAGGGGTCACAGTTTGGCGAATGCGTGGCAAGAGGCGTGTTCGCCTTTTTTTGGTGTCTCACCCCAATCGTTTAAAGAACTTCAGAAATCAAAACTCGCCTGCCGAACCTCAACGCTCGTACGGCGTTGGGGTTTGGGCGGCAGCTTCAAATCGGCTTGAATCCACGCGGTGAGTATATCGGCCGCGCGCATTACCTCGGCTTCAGTGAGCGCTCTTGTCGGATCGACGCCATACCACTTCGACAAACACCCCCGACAACACAATCCGCAGGCGTGTTGTGCCACAAAAACGGGGTGGCCTTTCATCGGCGTTTGCTTGCCGTCATTGGCTTTGGCTGCCGGCGCAAGGCGTGCAGTGAGAATTTCCACGGCATGCGCTCGCACACCCTCGGTGTCCAGTCGTTGCGCGTACGTACGCAACTCGCTACTCAAGCGAAACTTTGCACGAAAGTCGCTTTGCTTGAGTGCGGCGAGAATCTCCGGAATCGGTGTTTGGGTCAGGGACAAATGAGTCATGGTTTGTCGGGAAAGTTTTTCTACCGAGCATCATAGACACAAAGAGAAAAACTGTCGTGCCAGCGCCGGTAAAAAATCCGTGTGCACGCGAGTAAAATCGCCCATACTGTCCCGAGAATTTGCTCTTACGGACACTCGAATTTTCGAAAGGATTTTCTATGCTGACTCAATTTTCTAACGATGTCCTCACCGGCATTCAATCCGAAGCGGTGATTCTGGGTATTTTTGCTCCTGAAAAAGATCAAAAAATCGAACTCGCGGGCTTTGCCGAGCGTATCGATCAGGCTGCAGGCGGCATCATCTCTCAAGTGATTGCCACGGGCGACTTCACAGGCAAACTCAAGCAAACCGTGACGCTTTACGCTTTGCCCGGGATCGGTGCCAAGCGTGTGGTATTGGTGGGCTTGGGCAAAAAGGCCGTTTTTAGCGAAAAGGCGTTTGTGGATGTGTTAACGGCTGCTGTGAAAGCCACCAAGGCCAAGGACATTGTGGTGACTGCAAGCGAATGGATCCCCGAAGGGAGAGACGAAGCATGGGCTCTGCGCACCGCCGTGCGTACCGTGACCTTTACGAGCGTAACGCCCTCGACCTTAAAGACAGAAAGCCGTCCCATCGTGCTGTTGGAAACGATGACGTGGATGACTTTAAAGACTGCCGAAGAATTGGCCGAAAGCGTCAAGGTCGGCAACGCCATGGGTCAGGCCATGGTCTGGGCACGCGAATTGGCCGAATTGCCGCCCAACTTCTGCGATCCGGACTTTATGGCCCAAGCCGCACAAAGCTTGACCGAAGTGGGTGTGACGCCCTCCAAATCGGGCAAAACGAAAGCCGGCAAGATTACTTGCAAGGTCATGACTTTGGAAGAAATCGACGAAGCCGGCATGGGCGGTCTTTTGGCCGTGAGCCAAGGCTCGGCCATCCCGCCGACCTTTATCGAATTGACCTATCAGGGTGCAGACAAGAGCCGCGCTCCCGTGGTTTTGGTGGGTAAGGGCATCACGTTTGACGCGGGCGGCATCAGCTTGAAACCGGCTCGCAACATGGACGGCATGAAGTTCGATATGTGCGGTGCTTCTGTCGTGATGGCAGCCGTGAAAGCCGCCCGCGAAATGGGCTTGAAAGAAAATGTCGTGGCTTTGGTGCCGTGCGCGGAAAATCTTCCGTCGGGAACGGCTTTAAAGCCTTCTGACGTCATCACTATGGCTAACGGCATGACCGTCGAAGTGCTCAACACCGATGCCGAAGGTCGCTTGATTTTGGCAGATGCCTTGACGCGTGCCGGAGAACTCAATCCCGCCGTTTGTATTGATGTGGCCACTTTAACGGGCGCTTGCATCGTATCTTTGGGAACCGAAGTCTCGGGTCTTTTCTGTGACGACGAAACCTTGACCGACGAGTTGGCCGTAGCGGCCGAAAGTACGACGGATGCCGTCTGGCCGATGCCCATGGGGGGCGTCTATCGCGAAATGCTCGAAAGCAATTGCGCCGACTTGGTCAACAGCTCTTGGACACCGAACTCCGGTGCTTGCACGGCTGCCACCTTCTTAAAGGAATTCGCGCCCAAGTGCCCGTGGGCGCATTTGGACGTGGCCGGCACCGCCAACACCATCAGCGGTCCCAAGCGCTCGAGAGCGCGTCCCTTGCCTTTGTTGCTCGAGTGGCTCTATACCCGAGCCGGTGTCGAGTCTGTTGCCGACAACAAAAAAGCGACAAAGACTGCCAAAAAGGCCAAGGCTGAAAAGGCTGAAAAATCGGCATAAAGCCCGTAAACTTAGGGGCTAAACAAAAAAGTTTGAAGTCGCCTCCAAAAGGGGCGGCTTCAAGCTGTTATCGATTCAGGAAACAACACCCGCGATGCAGCAAATCGACTTTCATCATCACGTCAAAAACCGCGCGCTTTATGCCTGCCGTCTGATCAAAAAGGTCAGAAGCCTGGGTAAGACCGTGGCTGTTTGGGGCACGGACGAGTTTTATATGAAGCGCGTCTATGCCGATCTTTGGCGTTTTGAAGATATGACGGTCATTCCGCACGCGTGGGCGGGTAGCGAATTCGAGGCCGACGCACCGGTCGTTTTTGCCACCGACATCAACCGATTGAAACCGGCCGACGTGCTGGTACTTTTGGACGAATCGGTGCCCGAGAATTGGCAGCAGGCCTTTGCGTCTTTTGATCGCATCGTCGACATTGTTTCCACCAACCCGGAAGAAGTTCAACACTCTCGCGCCCGCTATCGTTTGTATCACTCTGCGGGCGTGGAACTCAAAGCCTACGACAGGAGTCAATCGTGACCTTTAACACCCCGGTATTAACCGATCGCGTTCCTTACTCTTGGGATGAACTCAAAGCCCATGCGATTGACTCTAATCCCGCGACAGCGCACCATCCGCAAACAAGCGACGATGCGGCGCATAGCTATGCACAAGCCGCGGCACAGGGCGTGGAATTAAAGCCTTTGGAAGAGGTCAACGTGCGCCGTATCGAGCCGCATCCGCAGCCCGTAGCGCCCGTTGCCAAACCGACGGTGGCAGATGCCCAAGCTTTTGCTCAGGCGTTTGCGCAACCCATGCCCAAGCCCCTGACAGAACCCGTTGCTCAACCTAAGGTGAGTGTTGCGACGCCGCAACCGCAGGCAGCGGTTGTCGACGACAAGCTCGTGGGTGAAATCGTCAATGCGGTTGTGCCCTTGATCATGGAGCGGTTGCATGCACAGGTTTCGATTCTGGTCGATATGACCATGAAGCAGGCTGCTAGCAAGATTCGCAACGACTTTGACAATGCCTTGAAAGGCACGGTACAAAGTGCGGTGCAAAAGGTTGTGGAAGAAAAGCTCAAGGCTTAACGCGACCGACGAAATCAACCCCATCCGACCGAGTGTCCGATGGGGGTTTTGTTAGAACAAGCCGGTTAAAAGCCCGATGCCCAATTTCAGCAAACCGATAGGGCCAAAGGGAACGGCGACATCTGTCACTGCATCTGCCAGAGTGTCGCTCACCGCATCGTGAGCTACTTCTTTAGTGACTTCTCTAACCGCTTCCGAAGCCGCTTCGTCGGAAAGCGTTTGCGTTACCGCTTCGGTCAGGACTTCGTTGGATAGTCCCGAATCAATCACCATGTTGTTATCGACAAATTGCGATGCTACCTCATGTGTGGCAATAATCGGTACATCAGGATTGCTGTCGAGCGTTGCCGCGATATAGTCGAAATTGTCTGTTGCCTTCAGCTGTAGCTCTGCAATGATATCGCCATCATCGAAAATGGCGATATCGGAAACCGGGTGGTTGGTCGTTTCAAACATCGCACAATCAACACCTTGGTCGTTCAGAGCGTTAACGACCTCGGTTTCAAATACGATCCCCTTGACGTTACTGATGTGACCGGTCAGCGTTTCGGGATCCATGCTTGCAAAGTAGTCCTGAATCTCTGAAGGGGAGGCACCTTGCAAGTCGGTGTAGCCTCGTCGGACGGATTCAAAGATGGAAGCGGAATCGATCATTAGTATTGTTTTTCAATCAAGTTGAAAATTTCCCATCCTACACTTCTATCGTATTTCTCCTTCATCAAAGCGAGAGCATCTCTTCCATTTTCATCGCACAGCTCTGTATTAGCGCCGAGGGAGATCAGGACTTTCATAAGTGAAAAATATTTACATTCTATGGCCCAATGCAAGGGATAGTTGCCTCTTGCATAGACATTTAGATTTGCGCCGTGTTGATGCAATGCTTTCACGGTTTGAATTCGGTTGTAGAGGCAGGCCCGATATAGAGCCGTCTCGCCATCGTTATTGGCGAGATTAACAGCCGCTCCTTTTTGG
>CALKKK010000187.1 GCA_937995395.1 uncultured Sutterella sp.
CTGCCTTCTACATGATAGCGGGTGAAGCCCGTTTTAGCTCCATCTTATTTTTTAATCTCTTTTGCAAATCCGGGAATGAATGGCAGTCATTGCACATCAATTTTGAATTACCTGACCACGCATGACAAGCATTGCACTGAACTTTTCCCATGTGATTTGCATGGGGATTTGGCGCAAGGTTTTTCGTCTTTTGTGTCAAACTTTCGTAACCACCGTGACAAGATACACACTGTTCATTTTGAGGTTGCGACTTTAGCCCCATTGTCTCGTGCTTCTTTGAAATACCCGCACTCGCTATGGTTAACACCCCAAAAGATAGCAATACCGCTAAAACGATTGTTCTCATAGTCCTTCTCCCTCAATCTTCTTGGCGTAGCGAACAGCGTTTCTTCCGGCAATAGAACCAAACACAACATTGGCAGTTTGGGGATTAACGCCTCTCAATCCCGAGGCAGCACATTCACCAACAGCATACAAACCAGCATATACCGAACCATCCGGACGCATCGCTTGTGTTTGAGTATTCGTCTTAATGCCTCCGAATGTTCCTTGAATCATCGGAGAGAAGGAAGCTGCGAAAAGTTCTCCGTCAAATACGTTTTTGAGACTCCCTCTTCCAAAATCGGTATCTTTGCCCGTCTTGACCAATTCCTTGTAATGAGCAACAGTCTTTTCTAAAGATTCGGCATTAATGCCCGTCTTTTTTGCCAACTCAGAAATGCTTTGCCCTCTAATAATGCTACCGGCTGTTACCAATCGAGCTAGTCTCGGATCTGCTGTTACCGTAGTTTCCCCAAAAATCAACCATGCCCGTTTTTCGGGAAGAGACCAAATTTTCAGAGACTCATAATAACCGCCTGTTTCGTTCATAAACCGCATACCCGCCTTATTGACAGCAATTGCACCGGCTCGAACAGCACTGATAAGGTTATATTTATTCCCTTGACTGACATGAATTGTCGGATTAGCTTTCATAACCTGCATATCAGCTAACTGAACTCCGATTTTTTCTGCCATCCTCTGCCCATCACCGCGATTCGTTGGCGTGCAATACACTCCTGCTTTTTCCCAGCCATTGCCAATATAGGTTGCAATCATTTCCGGATTAGCCTCAAAACCTCCGGTTGCCAAAACAACCGCAGGAGCCCTAACACTCACATTACCGTTGGGCGTTTCGCTTCTAATCCCGACAATACGTCCATTATCGGTCAGCAGATCTGTTACGCGATTGTTTGTACGAAGTTCCACCCCTAACGAAATTGCTTTCTTTTCCAGACAATCAATTAGAAACTCGCCCAACCGATGGCCTGCCTTGATATTGAGAAAAAACTTTTGAGCTTTTTGGGTAGACCACTCAACCCCCAAAGATGCCAACCAATCGGCTGCACCTATGGCGCCGTCAGCCAGAATCCTCGCGACTTCGGCATCGGCTTTTGTTTTCGTTGCCGAAGCCACCGAAATGTAAAGCTTGTACAGATCCTCAGGTGTCGTCGTAAAACCTAACGCCTTCTGGATCGGATGACCAGCGCATCCGAAAATACCGGTAGCAACACGGGAAGCTCCGCCCGTCCAACTATTTGCCTCCAATAGCAAAACCTTGGCACCATTTTCAGCAGCTCGAATCGCCGCCGTGAAACCTCCAGCACCGGAACCGACAACAATAACGTCATAATTGTTTTTAGCCAGAACTGTTTGCGGAAGATAGCTACATACTCCCAATGCTCCGACACCCGCAATAAAATCTCTTCTCGTAAAGTGTATATGCATTTGTTTTTCTCACTAAAGAAACACGACCTGAATTGTCTGTGTACAAAGAACTTTGTTCTTTGTAGTGAGAACACTAAACTCTGCGGTAACCCCAAGGTCAATAGTTAATCGCCAATTCTCACTCGAATCAAAATACTGAAAATCGGACCTTCGTGCGTTTGCTCAACACTCAATAGTCGCCCTGATGAATGGTTCAAAAATTGAACACCCATTTCATGAGCCTTATCCAATAACGGCTTTAAATCGTCTGGTGTGAGTTTCAGAACATTTCTCGTTTTGAGATAAACGATCAAAAAACGTCCTCCGGGAATGGTCTCCACTGGATCTGACAAATCCAATCCGACCAATTGTGCGTAGTCACATGTCACACCAAACCCCAGCTCCACTGTGTAGACACCGACATGATGGGAATCATTCAGCTCATCCTTAGGAAGCTTGATTGAGATGTGAGTAAACGGGAGTTTTTTTATCCACGCTGATACGAGTGATCGCGCCGACTCATAATTCTTTTTTGCTCCAAAAGTGTAAAGACTGTGAATAGGTCCTCGTTTGACATCCTCTACCGTCCCATTACATAGTCTCGCTTTGTCGTAAAACTCTCGGATTTTTTGAAGCCGAAGTCGCTTTTCTTCCAATTCTTCGATTTGTTTGGTTAAGTCTGTGTATCGAGCATCTATTTCTTCAAGTTTAGTTTCCAAACTCACATTTTGCAGACCAACAATCTGCGGTAACGAAAAATCCAAACTTCGAGCTGAACGTACATCCGCGAGAATCAGAGCATCGACTTCATCATAAAACTTGTATCCGTTCATTGGATTAATATGAGGATGCAACAATCCGATATCGGTATAGTGGCGAACCACTTCTTGAGTCACTCCTAAAGATTGAGCAAATTTTTTTATCGTTATCATTCTTGGGATCAGTTCGAATAGAACAGATTTCTTTTACCACATTCAATGTAATTTTGCCCCTCCACAACGATGCAGAGAGGCAAAACTTTTCAAACTAGCTGTTCAAGGAATTATTAATTCCCTTTAGCTGCATTTGCACCGGCCGTACGACCAAAGGTCATCACGTCGGCAATAGCGTTGCCGCCCAAGCGGTTGGAGCCGTGAATACCGCCTGTGACTTCACCGGCAGCATACAAACCGCGAATGACTTCACCCTTGGCATTCAAGACCTGTGCCTTGGTATTGATCTGCAAGCCGCCCATCGTGTGGTGAACGGTCGGGACCTTGCGGCAAGCGTACCACGGACCTTCGGTCAAGGGCTTGTCGTCCTTGTTGTTGGCAACAAAGCCGTACTTGTCCTTGGCACCCTTTTGAACAACGGCGTTATAACCGTCGACCGCAGCCTTCAAGTTGGCGGCGTTCATGCCGGTCTTCTTGGCCAATTCGTCCAACGTATCGGCTTCAACCACGGAGCCTTGTGCCACCATGTTGGCAATCGTTGCACCGTTGGCATCCACCCAGTCGCGAGCCGGATAACGCAAGTGGTTCACGAGCACCCAGTAGCTCGAATCCTTCTGGGCAAAAATGGCTTTGGCCAACGTATCGCGTGCCGCACCTTCGTTAACGAAACGGTTGCCGTCCAAGTTCACAAACAAGCGATTGCGACCCGACGTACGAATGTTTTCCATTAAACCCGTACCCGGCGTGCCGCACGGATGGATCTGAATGTCGGACATGCCGATGACGTTGGCGCCGACTTCCTTACCCATGACAATACCATCACCCTGAGCCGACTTCATGAAGTTCGTGCAACCGATCGAAGAATCGAGTTTGACTTCCTTCCATACGCCGGTATTGACTTCCTGACGAAGCTTAACGTTGCCGCCGAAACCACCCGTGGCAATAATCACGCCCTTGGCGGCATTGACCGTCACCGGACGGCCCTTATTGTCGGCAATCACAGCCGTCACACGCCCGTTCTTATATTCGAGTTTCTTAGCCGTGGTATCGGTCAAAACGGTAATCTGATCCTTGTGCTTGGCCAAGTACTCTTCAAAAACACGAATGTAAGAGTTGCCCGAGGGCGTGACCGGATAATGACTGCGCTGCCACAAAGCACCGGTGGCGGTGCCGACAGTGTCTTTAAACTTGACGCCCAACTTTTCCATCCAATGAACGGAGTCAAGTGCATTTTCCGTAAGATAGTGGACGAGTTCGGGAGTGCCCACATTGTGACCGCCTTTCATGGTCTGGTCATAGAACTTCTGTACGGAGTCTTCGATGCCCTGCGGGCCCTGACGCTGCGGATCGGGCGCATTCAAAGCGCCTTCGGACACGTTGGTCGAGCCACCCAAAATGCCCAACTTTTCAAGCACCACCACGCGAGCACCGTTTTGGTGAGCAGAAATGGCAGCTGCCAAACCGGAGCCGCCGCCACCGATCACAACGACGTCACCCTGATAAGTCACTGGCGTGGTGACGTGCTTTTCAACATTCTTTTCCCAGGCATCGAGATCGCCGCCGGCCTTCTCAATGCAAGCGCCCACAGCAGACTTCAGAGCAAAGGAAGAAATCGTTGCACCGGTCACGACATCTACACCCAAAGACTGGTTCTTGACGATCTTGTCGCTCAACATTTTAAGTGCAACCTGACCCACACCGATCGTTTCCAGATTCTTGGACGTATCAATCGATGCGATGCGATTGTTTTTGATGGTCACTGAAACCGTCATCGGTGCATTGTGCCCAGTCACGACTTCGGTATAGGTACCGTCTTTCATGGCGGCCTGAGAACCGGCGGCGTAAACGCACAAAGCCAAAGTCGCAAAAGTGGCGGAAATCTTGTTGATTTTCATTTGTGTTTCTCTCCTCAAAGAAATAACGAACGCAAAACACCGACCGCTCAATAACAGTCAGCGCCAAACGTTCGACCTCTCGATGTGTTGAGGCATCGAGATTTAAGGCGATTTTAGGATTACTCTTTTGCAGAGTCTTTGCCTTTGCGGGTAATCCCCTTGGGTTTTTTACTTATATTCGTCATGCGAAAAAGAATGGGACCGGGGAAAACCTGGATATTGCCCTCGGATATGTGTAAGCTGCCGGAATCGTCCCATTTATTTCAATTTTTGCCATGGATCACTCGGCCAAACTTTTCGACGGCTTACAGACTTCCTTTGTCAGTGCGGATCATTCGTCCGAGCAAAATTTTCGTGCGCAACTGGTGGTCAACAACCCTCAATCGGGCACCAAGGTGATCAGCACGATCGAAGCCGAGCTCTTAAACTGCGACGAATTTTCCGTCAGCGTTGCCTTTGTCACTATGGGCGGCTTGGCGCCTTTGCTACAAACGCTCAAAGAGCTCGAAAAGAAAAACATACCGGGCCAAATTCTCACGACCGACTATCTGACTTTTACAGATCCCAAGGCATTGAAGAAACTTCAAAGTCTCAAGAACCTCACAGTCAAAGTCTTTCGCACCAAGCAACCCAATGCGCCGGGTTTTCACACCAAAGGATACCTGTTTCACACTGCAAGCGACTGGCGTTTCATTATCGGCAGCGCCAATCTGACGCAAACGGCACTGACTTCAAGCAACGAATGGAATGCTCGCTTTGTCGCGGCCCACGACTCCGAAATGAGTCAGGCCATCAGCGACGAGTTCAAACGCTTGTGGAATCACGAATACTGCCGACCGCTCGAAGAAGTTCTCGACGACTACGCCCAAGAGTACAAAGCCGCTCAAACGATGCGTCGCAATACGGTCAACGGTCAAACGAATCAGTCGCACACGTCGATCAAACCCAATGAGATGCAAAAGGCTTTGGTCGAAAACGTGTTGCACCTCGTGCCGATGCAAACGCAAGCAACCGGCCCCAAAACGATCAAGAAGGGCTTATTGATTTCTGCCACCGGCACCGGTAAGACATACGCTTCTGCCTTTGCCGTACGAGCTTTGACCCCAACAAATGTTCTCTTTTTAGTGCATCGCGAACAGATCGCCACGCAAGCTATGGCAAGCTATCAGCGCGTTTTGGGAACGGAAAACTATACCTACGGCAAGTTTATTGCCCAAGAAAGAGATACCGAAAGCAACGTCATCTTTTCGACTATGCAAACGATGTCTCGCCACATGACCGAGTTTGACAAAGAGCACTTTGACGTCATCGTCATCGACGAAGTACATCGTGCCGGTGCCGAAAGCTACAAAAAGATCATGGCCTACTTCGAACCGAGTTTGTGGTTCGGCATGACGGCAAGCCCCGATCGCCCCGACGGCGAAGACATCTATGCGCTGTTCAATCACATTATTTTGTCCGAAATCCGTCTGCAAAAAGCGCTCGAGGAAAACCTCCTGTGCCCGTTTCACTACTTCGGCATCGCCGACTTGATCGTCGACAAAGTCAAACGAGACGAACTTTCCGACTTCAATCTCTTAACGAGCGACAACCGTATTCGCCATATTGTCCAACAGGCCGAATTTTTCGGCTACAGCGGCAATCGTCTCAAGGGCTTGATTTTCTGTTCCTCGATAAAAGAAGCCAAGTTCTTGGAAGGTGCCTTAAACGCACGCGGCTACCAAACGAAGGCGCTCTCGGGTGCCGACTCCCAAGACGCGCGTCTGAAGGCCGTCGAAAGACTTTCTCAAGACGAGCGCAACGCCGATGCGCTCGACTACATCATTTCGGTGGACATCTTTAACGAAGGCGTGGATATTCCGGACGTCAACCAAGTGATTCTGTTGCGCCAAACGGAAAGCCCCATTATTTTCGTACAGCAACTCGGTCGAGGTCTACGCAAGGCCAAGGACAAAGAGTATGTCATCGTGCTCGACTTTATCGGCAATTACGAAAACAATTACATGATTCCGATTGCGCTCTCGGGCGATAGAAGCTACAACAAGGACGTGATGCGCCGTACGGTCTCCATCGGCAACCGTATCATTCCCGGGGCTTCGACCATTCACTTCGACGAGGTTTCGCGCAAGCGCATTTTCGATTCGATCAATACGGCTGCCACCAACTCGATGGCCATTCTCAAAGAAGCCTTCGGGTTACTGAAACACAAGCTCGGCAGAACGCCCACGCTCACCGACTTCGAATTGCACGGCTCGATCGACGCCACCAAAATTTTGCAAAAGCGCGCGTCCTACTACGATTTCCTCGTGGCCATGAAAAGTCCGGACGCCGGAGTGCTTAACGCCGAAGAGCAGGAAATTTTGACCTATCTGAGTCAAAAGCTCGGCGGCGGCCAACGCGTGACCGAAGCTTTGGTGTTGGACTGCATTCTCAATGACGAACGCATTCCCGACCTCAAAACCCATGTTGCGGACGTCTTGCGAACCGAGTACGGATTTAAGGCCGACAAAGCACATTTCGACTCGGTTTATCGGGTGCTGACCAATCGATTTGCGCGCAACGAAGAAGAAAGAAAACGCGCGTCGAACTGTATCTTTTTGGATACCGAAACGGATGACCCCGACAATTGGAGAGCCGCACGTCGCTTTAGCGATCTTGTCGGCAATAACGAGTGCTTTGCCGAGTATATTGCCGATCTGATCGAATTCGTCAAGATGCGCTACAAGAAGGTTTACAAGGACTGCTACCAAGATACGGCTCTTAAGCTTTACGAGCGTTACACCTACGAAGACGTCTGTCGCCTACTCAATTGGAGCCGCAACATGACGGCGCAAAACATCGGCGGCTATTTTTACGATCAGGGCACAAAAACGTTGCCGGTCTTTATCAACTACGAAAAGCACGAAGATGCCATTGCCTACGAAGACCGCTTTGTCTCCGAAGGTCAAATCGTTGCTTTGAGCAAAACGAAACGCAAAACAACTTCGGTCGACGCCGATCACATCTATAAGCGCAAGGCTGAAGACAAAGGCAACCGGATTTATCTCTTTGTGCGCAAAAATCAAGACGATCACGAAGCCAAAGCGTTTTATTTTTTAGGCGAAGTCGATGCCCAAGGCCAACCCCACCCCGTAACGGTGCAAAATACGCAAGCCTTTGAGATCGACTACCGTCTCAAGCACCCGGTAAGAAACGATATTTACGATTACCTAACCAATTGATCACCAAGAGAAAAAACAGATGAAAACCATTGAAGTTGTAGCTGCCATCATCGTCCACGAAGGCAAAATTCTCGCCACCCAACGCGGGTACGGCGACTTTAAAGACGGCTGGGAATTCCCGGGCGGCAAGGTCGATGCGGGCGAAACGCCCGAACAAGCCATTGTGCGCGAAATTCAAGAAGAATTGCGCGTGACGATTACGCCGGAAAAGCTTATCACAACGGTCGAATACGACTATCCGAACTTTCATCTGACAATGCACTGCTTTGTATCTCGCATCGCTTCCGGCACGATCGAATTGGTCGAGCACGAAGCCATGAAGTGGCTTGCCAAGGATGAACTCGATACCGTCGAGTGGCTACCTGCCGACGTAGAAGTGGTCGAAGCCCTCAAAGTCTATTTGGCGTAACAAAGTTTCTCTGGCTTATTGCCGAAATCTCTCTTTTTGTGCCGAAATTTTTCAAAAAGCGCTCTTTTTCCAAAGGGCGCTTTTCGTGCGTGTAAAGTTCGTACATCTGTAGGATTGATCTCGTTTTTTTCAACATGGCAAACTCGACTCGTAGAAATCTTTTGGTAGGTGCCGCCGCCCTTGTCGGCACAAGTGCTTTGGCTGCCGCCGTTGCCAAAACCGGCTCGGCCGGTTTAAGCGCCATGGGTCAGGCGCCGAGCGGCAAACGACTCGATCGCATTCAAGCCTCGCCCAACTTCAGAAACGGGGCATTTCAAAACCTTGAACCCGTCCGCGATCCGATCGATCAAGGCAATCGTGCGGGCAAGATGTTGGGCTTTTTATTCGAAGATCAAACCGG
The DNA here is from genome assembly GCA_937995395.1 of uncultured Sutterella sp. Classification (GTDB taxonomy): domain Bacteria; phylum Pseudomonadota; class Gammaproteobacteria; order Burkholderiales; family Burkholderiaceae_F; genus Duodenibacillus. Next base: position 8,604 of record CALKKK010000187.1, read on the forward strand.
ACAAAAGCCCTCGTCACCCATTCTGTCGATTAAAACGGATCTATCCAAACTTCCCGACGGCTCCATGGTTTGGTTCGGCCACTCGGGCTTTTTCTTCAAACTTGACGGTCTTTCCATTGCCGTCGATCCGTCGTTGCATGCCTGCTTTCCCATCGGCAATTTCTTTGCGCCGTTTCCGGGATCCGACATTTATCAGCCGCGAGACATTCCGCATTTGGACGTTTTGATCATCACGCACGATCATTACGATCATTTGGACATGATCACGGTGCGAGACATCGAATCGCGTACCGATCGTGTGATTTGTCCCTTGGGAGTGGGTGCGCACTTTGAATATTGGGGTTGGCCCGCTGAAAAAATCACAGAACTCGACTGGACGGAACACACTTCCGTGGGTCCGCGCGGAAAAATCACAAGTCTGCCTGCGCAACACTTTTCAGGCCGCACTTTTACGCGCAACCAGACCTTGTGGACAAGTTATATGCTGGAGTTGGCCGGTCAAACGATTTATTTGTCGGGCGACGGCGGTTACGGCAAGCACTTTGCGCAAATCGGCGACATGTGGCCGCATATCGACTTCGGCATCGTTGAAGACGGCCAGTACAACAACGATTGGGCGGGCATTCACTTGTTGCCGCAGTACTGGAAAAAGGCCGTTTACGAGCTCGGTCTCAAGCAGGTGATGGGGTGCCACAACAGCAAGTACGATTTAAGCCGCCATCGCTGGATCGATCCCTTGTTGGCCGCACAAACCAACGCCAAGGAATTGGGCGTAACGCTTGTGAGCCCCAAAATCGGTCAAGCCGTTCGCTTGGATCGCTTATCGGACTACGCCTCACCCTGGTGGCCTGCGACGATCTGACGCTGGCGTAGCAAGTCCTCACTTCGCAGCACAAAACCGAAAATCCCATGTGGCATTTTCGGTTTTGCGTTATATTGCCCGCAACTTTTTCGATTCCCTATTTTTGGACTGACAGATTTCATGCGGGTACTGCACACTTCCGATCTGCATTTGGGCAGAGCTCTTTTCGGCGTCAAACGCGACGAGGCGTTCGGCAAGTTTTTGGATTGGCTCAAAGCCGCGATCGACGAGCAAAAGGTCGACGTTCTCATCATCGCGGGCGACGTTTTCGATTCGGCCACCCCTTCGCACTTGGCGCAAGAGCAATACTTCAAGTTTTTGGGCTCTTTGATCAACCACCCGACGTGCCGCCACACGATCGTCGTGGGCGGCAACCACGATTCCGCTTCTCTTTTAAACGCCCCGCAAGACATTATGGCCAGGCTAAACATTCACATCGTGGGTTGTGCGTGCGAAGCCCCCGAAAAAGAAGTCGTGATTCTCAAAGACAAATCCGGCGCGCCGCAAGCCGCCGTTTTGGCCGTCCCCTACCTGCGCGAGCGCGACGTGCGCGTGAGCCACGAACACGAAACCCAAAGCGACAAGGAAGCTTTGATTGTCGAAGGTACGCGCGAGCACTACACCAAGGTGCTTGAGGCCGCTTTAGGCGAATTGAAAGCTTTGGGAGCCGACAATGTTCCCGTCATTGCCACAGGGCATCTCTTTGCCGCCAAATGCGCTACGGGCGACGACGAACGCAATCTTTATGTGGGAAGCCTCGGCCAGATTCCGGCCGATGTTTTTGACGAGAGAATCGACTATATGGCTTTGGGACACCTGCATCGTCCGCAAGTTGTCGCAGGCAATACGACGCGTCGCTACAGCGGCTCTCCCTTGGCATTGGACTTTTCGGAAAACCATGCTAAAAAATCGGTGTTGCTTGTGGACTTTAACGGCAAAACACCTTCTGTGACCGAAGTGCTCGTCCCGGCATTCGATCGTTTGGAGCGCGTCAGCGGCACCGCCGAAGAAATCCTGCAAAAGCTCTCTAGATTGGTCGCGGAAAACGAGCCCCTTTATTGCGAAGTCACGCACAGTCAAGGCGCCTTTGCGCCGCAATTGGCACAAGACTGTCGCGACCTTGCCCAAGGATCCAAGGTACAAATCGTGCGCGTCGTGAGCCGCGCCATGATCGAGGCTCGAATCACGTCGGAGGATCAAATCACCGATGTCGATGCGCTTACGCCTGAAGAAATGTTTGAGTTGAGGCTTTCCAAAGAACTCGATTTGGATGAAGACGCCAAAACGCTTTTGAGAAACGCGCACGCCGAAATCCTGAAGAGCTACTACAACCCCGAAACCGATCAAACCCTCGAGAAGAAGGAGTAACGGATATGCGCATCGCAAAAATCAGCATTCACAATCTCAACTCCTTGGTCGGCAAATGGGAAATCGACTTGGATCACTCCGACATTCGCACCAACGGCATCTTTGCCATTTGCGGCCCCACGGGTGCGGGTAAAACCACCATTTTGGACGCCATGTCGTTGGCGCTTTACGGTCGCACGCCGCGACTGGAGAGCATCACACAATCCGAAAACGAAGTGATGAGTCAATCGACGGGCGAGTGCGCCAGCGAAGTCATTTTTGAAGCCAACGGCCAAAAATACAAAGCCCACTGGTCGCAACAACGCGCCCGCAAAAAGCCAGAGGGCAAGCTGCAACAAGCAAGGCCGGAACTGAGCATGTTCAATCCCCAAACCGGCAACTGGGATGTGTTGGCCACACAAAAGACTGCTTTTGACAAAGAAGTTGCGCGTGTCACGGGGCTGAGCTATGAAGAGTTCACTCGCTCGATTTTGTTGGCGCAAGGCAGTTTTGCCGCCTTTTTAAAAGCCAAGTCCGAGGTGCGTTCTGCTGCACTGGAAAAAATCACGGGCACTCAAGTGTATTCCGAAATTTCCAAGCTCGTGTATACGCGATACGCAAATGAACAAACCGTTTTGAGAGAAGCCGAAGCCAAAGTCGAAGGCATTGAAACTCTCGCCGACGATGTGCGTCAAGAACTCGAAGTTCAACTTAAGCAACAAAGAGAACTTCAAACCCGTTTGCAGTCAGAAGAAAAGACATTGCAAAATGCGCGCGACTGGCGCAAAGATGTTGTGACAACAACTGAGGAAATCACGCGCCAGACCGAAGCTTTGACGAAGGCGCAACTTGATTACCAAGACGCGCTCAAACATAAACCGGCGTTGGATAAGGCACGCACGGCCGAAAGCATCGTCTCGAATTACGACGCCAAGCTCAATGCTGTAAATACGCTCACAGTCCAACAAGCCTCGCTTGAAAAGCTTTCAGCCGATCTCCCGGCATTCGAAACGACGAACAAGAAGGCGCAAAGCGCTTTAAATGACGCCAACAATGCTCATGCCAAAGCACAAGCGGTGTGGGAAGCACTTGAAAAAACGTTGATCGCCGTGAGAAAACTTGATGCCGATATCGCGCATGCCGACAGCGACCTCAAACGCGAATCAAAGGCACTCGAAACCGCCAATCAGTCTTTGGCCGACAAACAAAAGTCGGTCGCACAAACGCGTCTTGACGAAGCAAAAGCGCGTCAAACCGTGACCGAACTCGAAGTCTTGGAAAAGCCCGATCACCCGGAGCAGAAACTGGCCGCCGATATTGCCAACCTCGAAGTCTTGCACGAAGCCGTCAAAACCTCGCTGAAAGCGTATGGGGAACGTAAAAAAGCGTTCGAAACAGCGCAAAAGCGTGAAACCGAAGCGCAAAAGAAGCTTGACGAAGTCTTGCCCAAGGTTGAAGAAGCAGAAAAAGCATATGAAACGGCCGATGCCAAATTGAAGTCCGCAGCTGCCGAAATCGAAAAAACGCAGGCCGGCAAAACCTCTGCCCAATGGCGCGAAATCGGCGATACGGTCAAAGACAAATTGCAACACTTGAAAGACTTGTCGCAGACTTTGAAAAAGCTATCGGACCTTGAGCGCTCAATTGCCACAGCGACGAAGGACATTGAGACCAATCGCGCGCAACACGCAACGCAAACAGCGCTGAAAGAAAGTCACGAAAAGCTTTTGACAACGCTTCAAGCCTCTCTTGAACGTTTCGAAGAGCAGCAAAAGCTTTTGGGCTTGATCGAGCAACTTCAAGCTGCTCGTCAGGATCTTCAAGACGGGCATCCCTGTCCCTTGTGCGGCGCACTCGAACATCCTTGGGCCAAACACCTGCCCGAGCAAAAGCTTGACCAAAACGAAGGCAAGCGCATCAAAGCCGACATCAAGGCAACGCAAGAACAAATCAATGCCGCGACAAAAGCACTTTCGCAACTTGAAGGCACCTACGAGTCGTTGCAAAAAACGCTTGTGCGCGATCAAAAAGATCGAGATGACGCTGCCGCCGTTCGCCTTGAGATTTTGCATGCGCTCGAGTTGCCGGAAGATGTCGATTCCGAAACACTCAATCATTTGGTTGCCACGCTCAGAGCCGAGGAAAAAACGGCCAAAAACACTTTGACCAAGATCGATGCACTAGAAGAAAGCCGTAAGGCGCTCCTCAAGGCGTACGACGAGGCTCAAAAAGCGTTCAATACGGCTGAGACAAATGTCGCATCGGCTCGTGAAAAACATATCAGCGCAAAGACGACTCGGGAGAACGAACAAAAGTTATTGGATGAAGCCGACACGCAAGCCAAAACTGCCGGCAGGGCGATCAAGGAAAAGTTGATCGAGCACGGTATTGAAACACCGAAAACCTCGACACAATTGGCAGAGCTGATGACTGCCGTTAAAACGCGCGTTGAGAATCTTCAGACCAAACTCAAAGCGTTGGCCAACGAGCGCACAAAGCTTGCCGAATATAAGAGCAAGATCGAAGGTCTGTCAGAAACGATTGCTGGATTGACCAAGGAAATCGGACAACGCCAGGACGCGATCAAGACCGCAACCGACAACCTCGCAGGTCTTCGCAAAGAACGCGTTGAACTTTTCGGTGACAAGACGTGCGATACTGAAGAAAAACGTGCCAAAGACGTCCTTTCCGAGTGTGTCACCAAGCGCGATCTGGCGCAAGCCGCAGCTCAAAAAGCAGATCGCGAATTAAGTACTCAAAAAGGGCAAATTCAAGCCAAAGAAGGTTCGATTGCAGCGTTGCGTCAAGATGCGCAAAAGAAGGCCGAAGTTTGGACGCAAAAGCGTACACAAGCAGGATTTGACAGTGATGAAACATGGCTGTCGGCACGTATGTCCGCTGCCGACCTTGTTGCCGGCGAGCGCAAAATCGAGTCGACCAAGGCCCAATCGGATGCTGTTGAAAAGTCCTTAAAAGACAAGCAAACGCATCTGTCACAACTCAATGAAAAACCCTTGACCGAAGCATCTTTGGAAAGCTTGGAAACTCAGATGATGGAGCTCGCGCACAAACGCTCGGAATGCGATCAGACAGTGGGGCAAATGCAAGAAAAACTCCATCAGGACACCGAAACAAGAACGCGTCGCGCGTCCGTGATTGCCACGGTCGAACGCCAGAAAAAAGTTTTGGATGTTTGGTCAAAGTTGCACGGCATGATCGGTTCTGCCGACGGTAAAAAATATCGCCAGTTCGTGCAGTCGATTACGTTTGACACGTTGCTTGCCTACTCCAACGATGCACTGCGCATGATGAGCGACCGTTACCGACTCAAGCGCGATGAAACCGACGGCAAAGAGCCTTTGGGCATCAACGTCATCGACAACTATCAGGGCGGTCTTGAGCGCAGCGCCAAGAACCTTTCGGGTGGCGAAACCTTTATTGCGAGTTTGGCGCTCTCTTTGGGGCTCTCGAAGATGGCCGGTCGCAACGTGCGCGTCGAATCGCTCTTTTTGGACGAAGGATTCGGTACGTTGGATGCCGACGCTTTGGATGCGGCGCTATCAACCTTGGCCTCATTAAACAGCCAAGGCAAACTTATCGGCATCATTTCGCACGTGGGAGAGATCCGTGAACGCATCGGTGCCATCATTGAAGTGAGCCCCCAAACGGGCGGCGTGAGTCGTTTAAGCGGCCCCGGTGTCTCAAGTTTGGCTTAAAGGATAAGATTATGACGCAACAAAAAAACAAAGGCCTTGAAATCGAACGCAAGTTTTTGGTGACCGGTAACGCCTGGAAAGCTCTGGGCACCCCCACGGTTTTCCGCCAAGGCTATCTCAATGATGAAAAAGAGCGCACGGTACGTGTGCGCGTTGCCGGCGACAAAGGTTTTCTCACGATCAAGGGAAAAAATACCGGAGCCGTACGCGCCGAGTTTGAGTACGAGATTGCTGTCGAAGATGCCGTCAAGATGCTTGAAACGATGGCTTTGCGTCCCTTGATTGAAAAAACGCGCACCGTGATTGTTTACGGCGGTCACACGTGGGAAGTCGATGAGTTTATGGGCGACAACTCCGGCCTTGTCGTAGCCGAGATCGAATTGACGGATGAAAGCGAAGTGTTTGACAAGCCCGATTGGATTGGAGAAGAAGTCACGGGAGACGCCCGTTATTACAACTCCAGTCTGGTGACTCATCCTTTTACAAAGTGGTAAATAACATACAATAACTGTCGAAAATCCGTGGTCGTCCGTCTGGCGCTGCGTTTGCTTGTACTCTTTGGCTGTCTGAGCAATTACCGAAAAAAACTCCGCCCCGACATCAATACCGGGAGCGGAGTTTGATTGGTTAAGACTTTTTGAGCTTCATCGACGCAGAAGGATTACTTTCCGTGCTTGAAAGCCTGTTCAATGCGGAAGGGCATTGCCTGATAACCCATAGAGCCGTTGATGCGAATTTCAACAGCGGGTTCCGTCGAACCCCACTTGAATTCCATCAGATACGGATTGGGAGCGCCCACGGCCTTACCCTTAACGAGCTGCATTTCGGGCGTTGCCGAGTACACCATCACGGAGTTCTTGTCGGCTTCGTACTGAGCCAAGGACGTCACGGGGCTGTACCATGCGTGGCCGCGTTCCTTACCGAATTCCCAAAGCTGTTCGACCGTACCGTTTTTCTGGTCAACCTTGTAGACCACGGCACGAGAGTACTTCATATCGGGCAGCGGAGGCTGTTCCAAACCGCGACCGTCGCCGTTATCAAAGGCAGTGAGGTACACATAACGCTTATCAGACTTGGCATCGATACGGAAAGCGGTGTGTTGCGTCCAGGTCCAGTCGAAGTCGGTGTTTTCACACTTGCCGCTTTCGCACTTGAGAGCCTTGCCGTTTTTGTCCACGGGCTTAAGAACCTTGTCGGCCCACTTCTTGCCCCAGCCATCCGGAGCACCCAAAATCCACTTCACCTTCTTGTCGCGACCGATCTTGATGATGGCGGACTGGTGACGAGAGCTGATGATGATCGAGTCGTCGGTCGGATCATAGTCCACCGAGTTGACGTGAGCCCAGTTGCGACCGATACCCACACCGGTGATGTCACCGAAGTGTTCTTCCTTATCCATGGCAGCCAAATCGGCAGAAGACAAGGTCTTGCCGGCGCTGTCGGCATCCAAATTCAAGCACACTGCACCCTGGTCAAGCGTCTTGATCACGACATCGCGATAGGGATCCAAAATTTCCCACAAGCGCCAATCGTCGACTACACGACCGTCCGGCGTCACTTCCGCAATGACGTCACGCACAGTACGAACATTGCGACCGTCGGGACGGCGCACGTCGTTGGCAGCAACGCGAAGCAGATAGTTGCCGTTCTGTGCCTGGTCAAAAGAGTGCGAGAAGTCTTCGTAACCGGCCGGCAATCGGCGGTTGAACACTTCGCGACCCATGATGTCGTACTTCACGTAGCGCTGACCGTAACCCCAGGTGAGCGCACCGTCTTTACCCTGCTGGAAACCCATCATCACGCCGCCGTGATAAACGCTTTCCATGTCATAGATAGAGTCGACATTCATGTACCAGCGCACTTCGCCCGTTGCATCAATGATGGCGTTTTGCGGATAGAAGCACCATTCGAGAGCGCCGCCCGACGGATTGTTCCAAACCACGCGAGAACCCTTGGGCGGAGAAACCAAGAGGTTGTTCACCAAATAGAGACGATCCTTAAATTCCTTGTCGACCTTCACAACTGTCGTATCAAACATCGTTCCCTTTTGAGAAACGGTGCCGTTACCTTCGGTATACACGGGCGGAGCATAGATCTTGTACTCTTCCTTGATCGACTTCTTTTCGCCTGCCAAATCGATGCGGGTGTAAGAGACTTCCACCGTGTTCACAAAATCGGGATACAAACCGAAAACCGGGATACCGCCATGCGTCAACACTTCGCTGCGATCGACTGCGTATTTGATTTCGCTGCCGTTGGGCTTGGGAACGATACGCACGTTGACATCGGTGAGTGTATAACCGCCCGAACGAATAATGGCTGTCAACGGAGCGATGCGATACGGATTGTTGATCACTTCACCGATTTGACCTTGTTTGGCATATTTAACAGCTGCGCCCGAAGCGCCGCCTGCGGCCATCACCGTGCTCGGTGCGGCACCCAACATTAAAGCACCGACAACGGCTGCGGCAAGCGCCGATTTTGTGATATTTCTCATTGGAAATCTCTCCTCTGGTTATGAACTCTGAAATTGAGTCTTTCGATGCCCAAAGTGTAGAATCCATCGAGTTACAAATAAATACACGCATACCTTCTCCGAAATTCAACTCGGAAAAGAGGCTTTTCTACAAAATGAAAGTCGACACCACACAACCTTCGATCGAGCTGCTTCGGCTCCTTCACATTCTGTGTCAAACACAAAACTTAGCGGCAGCTGCCGAACGAATGGATCTGACGCTACCGACAGCAAGCCGCATGCTCTCTCGATTGAGAGAAGACTTCGACGATCAGCTTTTTACGCGCTATCCCGGCGGTTTGATGCCCACGCAAAAAGCCAAGCTTTTGGCTTGCCGTGCCGAAGATGTCTTGAAAGCTTATGACGCGCTCTTGAAGCCGCAGCAGTTTGATCCCGCAAAGATCGTTCGAGACATTCGCATCGGGTGTGCAGACAATGCCCCGTTTTCCGTCTTTCCCAATTTCGCACAAACCCTTTTGGAAAAAGCCCCGGGAATCATTATTTCGTACCTGCCACTTTCCGATGACAGATTTGCACTGCTCTCGACCGGAGAAATCGACTTCGCTGTTTCTCCCGTAATGACATTGCCTGACGGTTTTCATGCACTGGAATTGGCCGAAAGCGACTATGTTCTGACTGCCAGTTGTCATCACCCGTTAGCAATTGCCGCCAAGACCGGCCCGGTAGAAACGACCGAAGTCCTGAAATACGCCTTTGCCGATATTTGTTTTCATACGCGTCCGGGCGCTTCTTGGTTATCGTTGCGAGAAAACGTTTTCCCCGCATGGGCCCAAGGCAAAGTCTCCATGCGCACAACCCAGTTTTTGGCATTGATCCCGACCGTTGCCGAAAGCGAACTCTTGATGGTATTGCCGCGTCGTACGGCCGAAGCTTTGGTTAAAAACAGCGGTATCGCCATTGTTCCGACCGTCGAAAAAAGCGTGCGCCACAAACCGCAACTGATTTGGCATCATCGAGCCAATGACGATCTCGAACTACAATGGGTGCGATCGATTTTGTTGGACTGTGCCAAATGCAGCTGTCAAAAATAACCGAAGAAATCTCAGCGATTATTGCTTGGATTCGGTAAAAAAATAGGGATGCCGCAGCACCCCTATTTTTTGCAAATTAAGGTATGAAAATTACACCCAACCGGCCTTACGGAATTCCTTGAGAACGCCCACGAAATACTTCATTTCATCGACCGTACCCAAAGAAATTCGGCACCATTGAAGAGCCGGCGGGAACGGACGACCGACCAAAACATTCTTGGATTTCATACGTTCGGCAAAGGTCTTCAAGTCGGACTTGATGTTGACAAAAACGAAATTGGTCTGACTCGGCAGATATTCGAGCTTTAATGCGTCGAGCGTATCGCAAAGAACCTTGCGTGCATCGTCGTTTTCCTTGCGGCTGGCGGCAATGAATTCCTTGTCGTTAAGCTCGGCAATGGCAGCTTCAATACCCGAGATATTGAGCATGATGTCATAGGCCACCTGCGTACGACACTGATTGACAACAGCAGGCACGGCATAGGTAAAGCCGATGCGCATACCGGCCATGGCAAAGATCTTGGAGAAGGTCTTCAAAACGCAAAGGTTATCGTAACCGGCGTCCACCAAGGTCTTGGTAGACACGAAGCTCTTGTCGACCACATATTCTGCGTAAGCTTCGTCGATCACGAAGAACGTGTTGGCGGGCTTGGACTTGATCCAGTCGAGCAATGCCTGGCTGTTGACGATGGTCGAAGTGGGATTGTTCGGGTTGACGAAGTAAACGATGGATGAACCCTTATGAGAGGCCACAGCCTTCTTCATGCCTTCGAGATCGATCGACCACTTGGGACCCATCGGTACCTTGACAACCTTGACGTTATTTTTTCGAGCGGTGTCTTCGCCGTCGCTATAGGTCAATTCCGGAATCACCAACTGCGTATCGGGACGAATGTGCGATTCGATGGCGGCACGAATGGATTCGGCAGAACCGTGCGTGAGCATGATGTTTTCGGGCTTGCCGCCCATGAACGTTGCACAAGCCTTGCGCAAAGCTTCGGCACGTACAAACGGGTAACGAGCAGCCTGATCCAGCGCCTTCTGTGCCGCAGCCTTTGCCGAAGCGCTCATGCCGAGCGAGTTTTCGTTAAAGCACAAAAGCAACGGGCTTTTGGGCGTGGGCGGCACAAACTTCGGAGCAATGCTTGCAGCTTGCACCGCATGCGAACCCAACATCAAAGTTCCGACACCGGCACCGGCAAAACGAAACAGCTCGCGACGATTCATGGACATACGATTTTCTCCCTTTCAAAAACTTATTACGTGCGTCAAAAGGCTTTCGCACGCGTAAAGGTTATTTTGCAGGGATAAAACCGTCGTCTGTTCGATAAATTCGACTTTTTTCGAGATTCGTTGGCTTGAGGCAGAACTTCTGCGGAAAACGCCCTAGAATATTTTCACTAGAAGTTCCGACTCAAACCTCAAAAATCAGAACCGACCGTCCAAGCGATCCCTCACCACACGCACAAAAAGCGAGACGGCGGCAGGCAGCACTTCGTCGTTAAAATCGAATGCCGTATTGTGCAAAGCGGCCGTATGTTCTTCGTCGCGAATACCGATGCGCATCATGGTACCCGGAACCAATTGCTGATATTCGGCAAAGTCTTCCGAACTCATAAAGGGATCCATGTTGTCAACAACGTTTTGTTCGCCAAAAAGCGCTTTGGCAGCGGCAATGCCGGCCAAGGTTTGTTCTTTGGCGTTGTCCACCGCATGAATCGAGCGTTCGTACTCGATTTCGGCCGTGCAACCGTTGGCTTGTGCAATACCGTTGACCATGGCCTTGAAGCTCGCTTCGATCGTATCGCGCACCTCTTCTTTATACATGCGCGCCGTACCGCTAAAGGTCAATGTCGTCGGAATCACGTTGGGACTTTCAAAGCGGCCGGAATTCAAAGAACAGATACTTAAAACGGCCGTATCGATCGGATTGATCTTGCGCGAAATCACGGTTTGAACGGCGTTCACAATTTGGCAGGCCACCGGCAACGGATCCACACCCTGATGCGGGCGAGCCCCGTGTGCACCCTTACCATGCAGTTTCACCCAGAAATAGTCGCACGCAGCCTGTAGCGGCCCGACTCTAAAACCGAACACCCCTTTGTTGAGCATGGGTTCAGTATGAGCGCCGAAAATTTCGCTTACTTCAAACTTGTCGAAAAAGCCGCTTGCAATCACGGCCTTTGCCCCCAAGACGGGCTCTTCAGCCGGCTGAAAAAGACCGACCACGCGACCGGCAAAGTTGCGATGCAGATGCAAAAAGCGCAAAGTGCCCATGAGCCACGTCTGATGCCCGTCGTGACCGCAAGCGTGCGCGCAACCTTCGTGTTGACTCGCCCAAGCTTTACCCGTCGTATCGTTCATACCCAATGCGTCGATGTCTGCACGCAGAGCAACCGTTTTTCCGGGACGTTCGCCCTCAATGACGACAACCACGCCGCCCTTGACCATTTCGGTATCAAAGGTGGTGATACCCCAGGCTGTCAATGTATCGCAAATGCGTTGAACGGTTTTGGGCGTATCGAACCCAAGTTCCGGCGTTTCGTGCACATTGCGACGAAACCGAACGAGCTCCTCGGCCCACTGCAAGACTTCCGGGTAGACCTTGTCGGCATGAACGAACTGCATGATGAATCCTTTTTTAAAACGACAATACGAACGATACGCCGATTATCCGGCAAATGAAAAAGCGACCTGCAACCCAAATTCCCGGGAAATTTTTAGAACTAGGTAGTAATTTGGGGTAAAAAA
>CALKKK010000188.1 GCA_937995395.1 uncultured Sutterella sp.
GCATTTATTGGGGTTGAATTATTTTTAGGCTCGTAACTGTTCTCATTTGGGCACGAAATTTGCTTACCAACCCGGGTAATACGCCAAAAGAATTCAAAAATTTTTTCTCTCAAGTCAAGGTAATCGGCTAGGATTCGTGCTTCGTATGACGGGAGACCCCGGTTTTCCCCGCATTCGAAATCAAGATTTGGAGATACTTTAAAAATGAAAAAAACTGCTATCGCTTTGGCTGCCATCGTTGCAGCTTCTAGCTCTGCAATGGCTGCCGACTTTACCGTTTTCGGTAAGGTCGACATGGGTTTGGCTTACAGCAACGTTGACTTGCATACCACGGGTACGTCCGAAACGTTCAAGATGGATTCCGGTAACAACTCCGGTTCCCGTTTCGGTTTCAAGGGCACGGAAGATTTGGGTAACGGCTATGCTGTTTCCTTCCACCTCGAAAACGGTTTCTCTGCCGATACCGGTTCTTTGAGCCAGAACGGTCGTTTGTTCGGTCGTGAAGCTCGTTTGACCCTCGAAACCCCGTACGCTGAAGTCAGCTTCGGCCGCATGGGTGCTTTGACCGCCGGTGCCGGTACGTACGACATCTTCCAGGCTTACGGTGACGCTCTTGACGGCGGTTGGGCTTACAACGTTGATATCAACAACTGGGCAAGCCGCGATCGTTATGACAACATGGTGACGATTGCAACCGAAAAGTTTGCCGGGTTCAAGGCCTATGCTCAGTACTCCTTCGGTACGGATGCTACGGAAGATGACGATAAGGTTAAGCACGATGATAACGTGACCAATGAACGTAATACGCGTCGTTATGTCGGCGTCGGTGCGACCTACGATCTCGGTCAGTTGTCTGCCAGTTTCTTCTATGATTCTGTCATGTACGAACACAACAACAAGAACCTTGCTGACGACGAAGATTCTCACTCTGTGAGCTTGTCCGTGGCCTACGATTTCGAAGTTGCCAAGGTGTTCTTCGGTGCTCAGTACGGTTGGGATGAAGAAATTAATTTCTTCACCGGTTCCAGCGATAACGTTAAGGATGTTAAGGCTTATAAGGCAGATGGCTATCGCTTGGGCTTGGGCACGATCGTTCCGTTGCCCTGCGGTACGTTGAAGGCCGGCGTTTACTACGGTGACGTCGAAACCGATGGTGATGACAAGGTTAAGAACTTCAACATCACGGTCGGTCACGAATATCCCTGGAGCAAGCGCACATTCTCTTACATCGGCTTGGGCTACAAGAATGTCAAGGCTGAAGACAACGATGGTGCTACCTTCGAAGAAGAAAACAGCTTCTCCGCTATGCTCGGCCTCGTGCACTCCTTCTAATATCGCCTAGAGAAGTCGATCTTCTCAAAACGATTTAGTTGAGCAACACCCCTGTAGACACACGTTGTTTACGGGGGTGAAATCTTTTTGAGGCACACACTTTCGGTAAAATGGAGAACCATGTTTTTTTGAAATTCTCCGACCGAGTCATGCCTCAAGTCTTTGCCATTATTCCCGGTGCCGGGGTCGGTGCCCGCATGAAGGCCGACTGTCCCAAGCAGTACCTGCCGGTGGACGACGCGGATACGCCCATGTTGGCGGCCACCGTCAAGCGTCTCGTAAGTGTTCCTGCGATCGACGCCGTCTACGTTACCGTCAGCCCCACGGACGAATATATCGACGACGTGGACTTGGGCGACGCCCGCATCTTGCGAGAAGGGGGTGCCACGCGTGCCGAAACCGTTCTCAACTCCTTGGAAGCAATCGCTGACGTTGCAAGGCCTGACGATCTCGTCTTGGTGCACGACGCCGCCAGACCCTTTGTAATCCCCGCTGACGTTGAAAGCCTCATTGCCTTGACCCGCAAGTGCATTGAAGACAAAAGTGCGGCAGGCGCCGTTTTAGCCGTTCCCGTGGCCGATACCGTCAAGCGCGTGGATACCGACGGTGTTTTGACCGAAGACATTGATCGCACGGGTTTGATGCGCATTGCAACGCCTCAGTGCTTCCCGTACGGTTTGTTGCTCGGTGCCTTGGCCGTTGAAACGAATGTGACGGACGAATCAAGCGCTGTGCGTGCCGCCGGGCACAAGGTCAAAGTCCTGGAGTCATCTCCCATGAACTTCAAGGTGACGCGCCCTCAGGATTTGGAGTTGGCCAAAGTATTGAACTCTCCCAAAGGAAAGATACAAATGAAACTTCGTATCGGCTACGGTTACGACTCGCACCGTCTGGAAGAAGGCCGCAAATTTATTTTGGGCGGCGTGGAAATCCCCCATACCCTCGGTTTGGCGGGTCACAGCGACGCCGATGCGCTCTTGCACGCCATTACGGATGCGCTGTTGGGCGCCGCCAAGTGCGGCAACATCGGGATGCTTTTTCCGGATAACGATGCGCAATTTAAAAATGCCGACAGCGCCGTATTGCTTAAAGCCGCTTGGGACAAGGTACAGACGACGGGCAACTGGGAAATCCAAAACATCGACTGCGTGGTGGTGGCCCAAAAGCCCAAACTCAACCCGCATGTAGAAGCGATGTGCACGCGCATTGCCGACATTCTCGGAATTGATACCGACCAAGTTTCCGTGAAACCCAAAACCAACGAAAAACTCGGCTTTGAAGGCCGAGAAGAGGGCGTGAGCGTCCAAGCTGTTGCGCTTTTGGCTAAACTCTAAGAATTACGACCAACAAACCCTACAAACAAATGGCAACCGAAAATAAAAAAGCCGTGCGCAACCGCGTCACGCAACTCAAAGACACTCCGACCGAAGTCTTGTTGGAAAAATTTGCTGGCCCCATGACGGATACCGACTATGCGGCTATTGTCAAGATTCTCAAGAGCCGTCAGGTGGAAATCCCTTCCGAGCATGGTCCCGTGACCGAAGACGAAGAAGCCCAGGTGCAACGTGTCATTCAGATTGAAGAGCTTTCTCGCGCCGAAATCGGTTTGGAAAAGCGCAAACCCGGCATGGGTGCTTTGGAGTGGACGAGTGTAATCGTCGGTATGGTCTCAACCATCTTCCTGTGGCAACGCTCGACCCTGGTGTCGGTGCTCTTTGGCCTCGGGATGGCATTGCTTGTCTACACGATCGGCGCTTTCGGTCGCAAGTTCTGGCGAGAAATGGGCACCAAGCGCGGCACGTTCGATGTTCCGGAAAACACGCGCCGCCGTCGTTAAGTCGGTTTCCACTACTTGCAAAATCCCGCCTGTGACTTGATGGAGTCGGGCGGGATTTTTTGTACCATATTTTCGCAGGATAGGCGCAAATTTGATATGGAATTTTTTCGATCTATTTTTTCCTAAGTCATTGATAACACTTAAGAAAAAGTAAGGTCTTGTACAAATATGACAGCTTTACATTTACAAATTTGACAGTCCGGCATGTACGAATTTGACAAGCAATTTGTTACCGAAACGATAGGCGCGTTAAATTTTGTCTATCGCTCAATTATTTCCCTCAATGCCCCCGACCGTGGCAAAACGCCCGTGCCACGCCCGAAAAATTGATTAAGCCCCTCAAAAAACCGATTGACTTTCTCTGTTGCAATCTTCTGCCTGTATCCTTAGTATTTCGTGCTCATGCAATAACTAGATATTGTGTTTTCAGAAGAATTCAAAAAGGTCGAGAACATGGCAATCAAAATGGATTTTTCGCGCGATGCGCTCTTTGACGAATTGGGCTTGATGCGCTTGCGCGAGAGCTATATGCGTCCGGAGGAAAAGTCGCCTCAGGAACGTTTGGCATTTGTGGCACAAAGCTTTGCCACGGACGAAGCGCACGCTCAGCGCATTTATGACTACGCCAGCCGCCATTGGCTGAGTTTCTCGACACCGATTTTAAGTTT
>CALKKK010000189.1 GCA_937995395.1 uncultured Sutterella sp.
ACACGAAACGGCGCAACGGGCTGGAAATTGGATGTCGCCTCTTTTGTTTCCGCGGCCGCAGCCATTGCCGTTGCCGCCTTTTTGACGGCGTGCGCTTTGGCTTTTTCCGAGGAAGGCTTTCAGGCGGCGGCCGTGGCGCTTTTTGTGGCGCATGTTCCGATCATGATTGCAGAAGGCGTGATCACGGTTTTGGTCGTGCGCATTCTCAAGAAAAGATCGCCGCAGGTACTCTCGGACTTTTTGCGGGGAGGGTAAGGTGATGATTTTTCATGCGAGAAGCAACCGGGTAACAACGGCTTTTTTAATGTCGCTGATTTTGAGTTTTTCGCTTTCGGCATTTGCCCATCGCGTCAACGTCTTTGCTTGGCCCGAAGCCGGTGAAATCGTCGTTGAAAGCGGATTTTCCGGCAACAGTCCCGCGCGCGGCGCCGAAATTACGGTGCGTCCAAGCGAAAACGGTCCCGTGTTGCTCACGGGCAAAACAAACGATAAAGGTATTTTCCGTTTTGCCGTCGCCAAAGACTGGAAAATCGATGAAGGTCTGGTCGTGACGGTCAACGCCGGCGAGGGGCACCGCAACATGTGGACAGTTGCGCCCGAGGAACTCAAAATTGCACTCGATTCCGCTACGAGCCAAAGTCAGCTTCAAGACGAAACCGTCGCAACTGCCGTGACGCCCGCAGAAACGGTGGCGGCAGGCAAGAGCGATGAAACTCAGCCTCAAACCGTCACGGTCACAAAAGATGAGCTCGAAGCAATTGTCTCGCGTGCCTTGGCGCGCCAACTGGCGCCGATCGAAAAGCGTTTGGCCGAGAGCGTCAATCCGCCGATTCGCTTGACGGACATCGTGGGCGGCATCGGCTGGCTCGTGGGGCTTGGCGGCATTGCCGCGTATTTTGCAAGAAGAGAGAAAGCCGATGGCAAAAGGTCTCGTTGATGTGATGGAGCGCCCGGCCGCGCCGATTTCGGCCGATTTGTTTTTCAAAGGGCAACCGGGGAGGGCTTTGTCGGATAAGGCGGCCGTTCTCTTCTTTTTCATTGCGGCGGTGACGACAGCCGTTTTAAAGCGCCCGGAAACGGCACTGGCCGCTTTGGTCTTTGCCGTCTTGCTGTTGTCGGTTTCGGAGACGCGAAAGTGTCTCTGCGTGCAAGACGCCAAAACTTTTGCGGCAGTCAACATCTTTATTCTTTGCTTGTGGGCGATCGTGCCGTGGACAACGCCGGGAACGACGCTTTGGGCTTTGGGACCCGTTACGGTGACGATCGAGGGTGTGCGTCTGTGTTGGGTCGTGACACTGAAGGCCAACGCCGTCTATCTATTCTTTTTGACCTTTGTTGCGCAACGATCAATCACGGCCGTCACCGCAGTACTGCAAAGTTTCGGGGTGCCCGAAAAATTGACCGTGTTGATGACCTTGATGGTGCGGCAGATTGCCTACTTTAAAAACGAGTGGCGGGTTTTAAAGGAAGCGGCTTCTTTGCGCGGTTTCGTGCCCGGGATGAATCGAGCCACATACCGCACGACCGCGGCCTTGTTGTCTTTAATTTTTATTCGCTCTTTCGAGCGCAGCCGCATTCTTAACGATGCCCTGCTGTTAAGAGGCTTTTCGGGAAATTGGCCCAAACGCACGGTGGCAAATATGCGCGCGTGGGAAAAAGGCATTTGCACGGTGTTTTTCGTTCTTTTTGTCGGGGTCATTCTTTGGGATCGGGAGGTGCTTGCGTGGCTGATGCAAATGCTTTGAGCGAGACGTTTTTCCAAGTCGAAAAACTTACCTTCGCACACAAGGGTGCCGCCCCGTTGTTTGATGCCGCCGATTTCGTTTGCGGCATTGACGAGCGCGTCGGTATTCTGGCCGATAACGGCACGGGCAAAACCACGTTTTTGCGTATTCTGACGGGTTTGATGCATCCGACTTCCATGCGGCTGCGTTGCTTGGGACGTGAGATTAAAGAGGTGCAAGATTTTGCTTGGCTCAGAACCCGAGCAGGCTTCGTTTTGCAAAACGCCGACGATCAGCTCTTTTTTCCGGAAGTGATCGACGACTTGATGTTTGGGCCCATGAATTTGGGTAAAACGGAAAACGAAGCCAAAGCCGTTGCAAAGGAAGTTCTGGCCGACCTCGGCATCGAAACACTCGCGCAACGCGATTCTTTTACGCTCTCGGGTGGCCAAAAGCGTTTGGTGTCCTTGGCTTGCGTTTTGGCCATGCGCCCCGTGGGGCTTTTGTTGGACGAACCCACGACGGGGTTGGATGCGCAAGCCCGAGACAGGCTCAACGCCGTGCTCTTGGCGTTTAAGGGCCCGCAAATCATGGTGAGCCACGACGCAGCGTTTCTGCAAACGATCGCCACACGTCTTGTCACGATTCAAAACGCTCGATTCGAAACGATTTCCTGACGGATTTCGCCCGTGATCGTTCGATTTTGAGACAATTTTTTTCTCTCTTAACCTAGGTGTATAGGATAAACATCCTATATGCCTAACCGAGCCCGAATCGAGATCTTTCGGCAGAATCAAGCCTTGGGCGCGCATTTGAGGCGCCTGCGGCCTCGGATGAAGATCCACTACAAGAAAAAGGGCGCATTTCCTAAACTTTCCTTCATCGAGAAACCACTCAATTATCTCGAAAAATCAAAAAATTTCCGACCGCACAAATGAGGTCGAAGGAGAGAATAAAATGTCCGAAATGCAATCCCGCCGTTCGTTCTTGAAGGGTTCTTTAGCCGGTGCCGCCGCTGTTGCTTCTTCCGGTTTCATGGCTTCCGCATACGCCGTTCCGCGCGCTAAGGTTCCCGCAAAGTGGGACGAAACGGTCGACGTGATCGTCGTCGGTTCCGGTTTCGCCGGTTTGGCCGCTGCCATCGAAGCCAAGAAGGCCGGTGCCAATGTCATCGTTCTCGAAAAGATGCCCACGGCCGGCGGCAACTCCATCATCAACGGCGGTATTTTGACCGCGACCGGTTGCCCGCAACAGTTAAAGCACGGCATTAAGGACTCGGTAGACCTCCTTGCACAAGACATCCTCGTTGCCGGCGCTTATCTCAACAGCCCCGAAAAGGTTCGCGTTTTGGCCGAACATGCGCTGTCCAACTACGAATGGACCGTGAAGGAATTGGGCGTCGAATACAATCAGGACGCTATCGGTCAGGAAGGCGGTCACTCCGTTCCGCGTTATGTCTTCACCAAGAACGGTTCCGGTTCCGGTATCGTCACCAAGGAACTCGAAAAGCTCCAACAGATGGGTGTGAAGGTTCGTTTGCGCACCTATGTCGAACACATCATCCGTGACGACGCCGGTCGTGTGGTCGGTTTGCAGGTTCGCGAAGGCTATCGCTTCCCGAAGGAAGGCTCCGGCAAGGTCAAGTACATCGCTGCCAAGAAGGGCGTGGTGCTTTGCTACGGAGGGTTCTCTGCCGACGTCAAGTTCCGCTCCATGCACGATCCGAAGTTGACCGAAAAGTTCTCGACCACCAACCAGCCCGGTGCAACGGCCGAACTGTGGCGCGAAACCGCCAACATCGGCTGCGCCGTCATTCAGGCCGACTGGATTCAGTGCGGTCCGTGGAGCAACCCCAAGGAAAAGGGCATGGGTATCGGCTGGACGTTCACGCAGTCGGCTGCTGCCGAATATGGTCTGTGGGTCAATACCAAGGGTCAGCGTTTCGTGAACGAATTGGCCAACCGCAAGGTTCGTGCCGACGCCATCTTCGCCGAAGAAGCCAAGGGCTTGAAGGCTGTGGCCATCGCCAACCAGTACGGTGCCGATAAGCTCGAAGCCGCTCGTCCGGGCGTCATGAAGCAGTTGGTCGAACCCAACATCGTGAGCAAGTTCAACACCCTTGAAGAATTGGCCGCCGAATTCAAGATCCCGGTTGCCGAACTCAAAAAGAGCATCGCTCAGGTGAACGAATCCGCCAAGACCAAGGTGGACAAGCCCTTCGGCCGCTACATCAACAACGAATTCAAGCCCATGACGGAAGGCCCCTGGTACGCCGCCATCACGAGCCCGAAGGTTCACCACTGCATGGGCGGTTTGGTCACCGATATGCAAGGCCGTGTTTTGGACGTCATGAACCAGGAACCGATCCCCGGATTGTTCGCTGCCGGCGAAGCCACGGGCGGTGTGCACGGTGCCGTGCGTCTGGGTTCCTGCGCCATCCTCGACTGCTTGGTCAACGGTCGCATCTGCGGTCAGGAAGTCGTCAAGGGCTAATCCCTTGAACAAGACCCGCGCCGAAAATTGAGTTTTTGGCGCAGCTTTAAAAAATTGAGCACGGGCTGAATGAGGGTCGCCCGTGCTCAAACTATCCCCGGGGAGAATAATAATGAACCGCAAACTTCTGACGACGGCTTTGCTAGTGGCTTTTGCCTCCACTTTTGTTGTCGGTACGCAAGCCGCCGAGATGGGGGCCGATCGTCACGTCAAAAAGGGCATCCAGTGCGAAATGTGCCACGGTGCCAAAAAGGAAATCGATTATCCGTCGATCGATCAGTGTGTGAAGTGCCACGACCCGCAAGTCGTGGCCGACAAAACCAAGAACGTGAAGCCGCGCAATCCCCATGTGTCGCCTCACTACGGCAATAAGCTCGATTGTGCCTTGTGCCACATCCAGCATGCCCAACCTGAAAACTATTGCGACCAGTGCCACAAGTTCGGCTTTAAGGTTCCGTAAACTTTTTTCTTTCATTTCTCTTCCTCTCATATATGAAGTTTTTCGGCAGGGCGCGCACGCACTCTGCCGTTTTTTTCATTGCGGCAAAACCGTAAAATTACATCTGATCTTTTGTCATCGTTTGAGGGACGTCGATGTCCGACACCAACCTTTCCCGTCGTCAGTTTCTGGGTTCCGGCGTTGCCGCGGCAACGTTGGCGGCCACGCCCGTCTGCGCTCAGACGCGCTCCAAAGAATCGCTCGAATTTGACGACACAGCCGAAATCGTGATTGTCGGCAGCGGCGGCGCCGGTGTCTCGGCCGCGCTCTCGGCCAGAGAAAGCATCGACGGGCGCATCGTCATTCTTGAAAAGATGCACTTCACGGGAGGCTCCACGCGTTTTTCCTGCGGTTACTTCAATGCGGTGGATCCTGAGCGCCAGAAAAAACAAGGCATCGAAGACTCGATTGAAAAACATATCGAACACACCATGTTGAGTGCGCGCGGCAGAGCCAAGCCCGAACTTGTGCGCGTGCTGTGCGAAAACGCACTGGATGCATTTCACTGGGTGGAAAGTTTCGGGGTTCAATATGAGCCCGATTGCTCGCAAATTTACGGCGGACTTTTTCCCAGAAGTCATCTGCCGAAGCTGCCCGACAACCTGGACACCTATATCGATATCTTGTTGGATGCGTGCCGCACCCGCAGTATCGAGATTCATACCGGCTGCACGGTCAGTGAGTTGATCACCGATGAAAAGGGCGCAGTGCTCGGCGTTTCGTACTTCGACGAAAACGGGCAACAGTTGACGTTTAAGGCAACGCGTGCCGTGATTTTGGCTTCGGGCGGCTTTTCGGCCAATGCCGAGCTGTGCGGACTGCACGATCCGCGTTTGCAGGAGTTGGACACGACCAACGCGACGGGGTCTACGGGCGAAATGATGTTGGCCGCGCAAAATGTCGGCGCCTATTTGACCGGGTGCGACTATATCGAATGCATTCCGTTGCATGTGCATTATGCGCGCTTTGCCATTCAGGTGGAGCATTGCATTTTTGTCGATCATTTCGGCAAACGCTTTATTCGCGAAGACGACCGTCGCGATGTCTTGCGTGACAAAATCTTGGAGTTACCCCAACGCCACGGCTATGTCATTGTGGACAACCAAGGGTTTTTAAGTTGTCCGCCGTCTTTTCAACGCCAACTCAAAGAGGGGTTGCAACGCCAGGAAGTGTTCTCGGCCGAAACGCTTCAGGAACTCGGGCAGCTGTTGCGCCTGCCCGTGGCCAATTTCGTACAAACGGTCGAGCGCTATAACGGTTTTGTGCGGCAAAAGTCCGACACGGACTTTCACCGGCGTCCCGAGAGCATGCTCTTTACCCTGGACAAAGCCCCGTTTTGGGCGTGTAAAGCGAGCATGAGTCGACATCACACGATGGGCGGCGTTTCGATTGACACGCACGCACGCGTTTTGAATTGGAACGGGGAAGCGATTCCTCGCCTTTACGCCGCAGGCGAAGTCACGGGCGGCATTCATGGGGCGAGTCGCTTGGGCGGCAACGCCATTTGCGATATCCACGTGTTCGGTCGTATTGCCGGTACCAATGCTGCCAAGGAGCCTCGTCGATGATTTCTCGCAGATCGCTTTTATTCGGACAAAACACCGCAGACAAGCCCGCGACCGACGTGATTGTGGTGGGTTCGGGCTTTGCCGGTATGGCGGCGGCCTTGGCGGCGGTGGAACGCCAATCGCGCGTGATTTTACTCGATCGGGCGACCGACTTGTTTGTGGCCGCCAACGCCGAGGGCAGTCTTTATTTCAACGCCGTCGCACCGGAGCTTCAGGTCGAGCAGGGCATTGTCGACTCGCCCGAACTTTTTTATCGCCAAACCTTGGCGCACGGCGAGCGCCGTGCCGATCCCAAATTGGTCAAGCAACTTTGCTACAAGGCCTATATCGCTTTGAAATGGTTGGAGCGTATGGGTATTGTTTTTGAGCCCAAAGTGCAGCAGGTTCCGGGCGGCGTCTTTGCCCGCACCTGCATTGCGGCGCACCCGCAAACGTGTCGCATGACATTACTGAAAGCTTGTGTCAAAGCCGGCATCGACGTCATTCAGGGTATGCAGTTTGAAAAGCTCATCATTGAAAATCCGCGACGCGTTACCGGCATTGTCGTTAAAGATATTCACGGCGAAACGCATACCATCCGTTCCCACGCCGTGATATTGACGACCGGCGGCTTTGCTTCCAATGACGAGTTGTGTGCCAAGCACGATCCGAGACTCAAAAATTTGCATGAAATCCGAGGCGGTCGCGCGCAGGGCGACGGACTTCAGGAAGCGGTGAGGGCCGGCGCCTATTTGGTCGGGATGGATTACATCGAACTTTTGTTCGGCATGTGGTTTAAGGGAGAGTTCGTTAACAATCCTTTGCATCCGTTGCGCTTTGCCCTGGTCGATGAAAAGGGCAAGCGCCTTGTCAATGAAGAAAAACGCGACGATGTGGATGAGGCAATACTCAATCGCGAAGATAAAACGCTTTACTTGGCGACGTCTTTTGCCGAAATCGAGATGTTGCCCGAGGCGCAACAAAAACAGATGCAGGCAATGCTCCGTGCCGGTTTTGCCAAGCGCGTCACCGATTCCGACACGTTAAAAGCCGCCATGTCCGAGTGCGATTGGGCAACGTGGCAACAGACGTGGCAAGCCTACAATCAGGCAGAGACTGATCCTTTGGGTAAATCTTGGCGCTATCGCATTGCAGCCGACGACGCGCTTGTTGTGCCCGTCACGTTGGTGCGCTCCGCTACGCTCGGAGGACTGCATATCAACGAAGTCGGACGCGTGATGGATGCGAAAAATACGCCCATTGACGGACTTTTTGCCGCAGGAGAAATCACGGGCGGCGTGCACGGCATGCATTGCTTAAGAGGCAATATGGTCTTGGACTCCGTCGTCTTCGGGCGCGAAGCGGGTTTAAACGCTTTGGAGCTTACGGCCGCCTAATTTTGGTCTTTCAGTTGGTTCAAAATCTGCGCGATTTCGACCGCTGAGCGCACTTTCAATTTGCGGCACACCTGCCCGCGGTGAATCTGCACGGTTTTTTCGGCAATGCCGAGTTTGTCGGCAATGATCTTATTCATCAAACCAAGGGCGACGAGTTCGGCCACTTCGCGCTCGCGCGGCGTTAAGGTTTCCATGTCTTTGCGCATGGTGGAGACATTTTGCTGACGGCTGCGGCGCTGCCAGTCGCTTGTGACGGCGCGCTCGACGCTCGTAAGTAGCTTTTCGTCATCCAAGGGTTTGGGCAGAAAATCAAACGCCCCGTTTTTGACCGCTTCCACAGCCATGGTGATGTCGCCGTGGGCCGTGATAAAAAGAATCGGCAAAGCGTAATCGCGGGTGCGCAATTTTTCCTGTAGTTCCAACCCACTCATCTCGGGCATGCGGATGTCTAAGAGTAAACACCCCGGAATCATGTCGTCGTCCGTTTCCAAGAAGGCTCTTGCCGATGGATACGAGCGCACCTTCCAGCCTTCGGTCGAAAGCAGGAATTCCAAAGACTCGCGCATTTCGGGATCGTCGTCGACGACGCGAATCAAAGCCATGGGATTGGCACTCATACGGGGTTCTCCTTGTCTTGGGGGGCCGGGTTGGTGGGGGTGTCCTGAATGTCGTGCGCCGGGAACGTGGCGCTGATGCAAAGTCCGCAAGGATCCATACGGTCAAAACTCAGGGCGCCGCGAGCCGATTCTACAATGCGGCGCACGATCACAAGTCCCAAACCCAAGCCTTGCGGTTTGGAAGAGTTGAGCGGCACGGTCAGGGCGGCAAAGGCTTCGTCCGTTAACTTGGGGCCGTTGTCTTGGACTTGCAAAACGACCTGATCGTCAAAGTGGGTCAGCGCCACGAAGATTCTCGGGGCTTCGACTGCCGAAAGCGCATCGGCTGCGTTTTTCAATAGATTCTTGATGACGAGCTCGATTTCAAGCGCATCGGCCACAATCCATAAGTCGGGCTCGATTTGCGTGACCGTCAAGTCGGGGTGCCCGGCTTCAAACTTTTCGACGGCGTTGGTGAGAATGTCCGAAAGGCAAATGGGGCCGGCTGCCGCCGGATTGCGTTTGGCAAAGCTTCGTACGTGATCGATGATGTCGCTTGCCTTCGTGCTTTGCGCGTCGATTTTTGTAATGACCGACTTGAGCATTTCCGGATCAACCGCATCGTGAGCAATCGCGCGATTGAGTCCCCGGGCATAGTTGCGAATGACGGCCAAGGGTTGCTTCAATTCGTGCGCAATCATGGAGGAAAGCTCGCCCACCAAACCGACGCGTTCAAAAGCGATCAGGCGTTCGTTATAAAGCTTGGCGTCTTGTTCCACAGCCTCTTTTTCGCGCATGGTTTTAACGAGTTCTTCGGTGCGACGGCGAATCAGCACTTCGGATCTAAACATGTGCACGATCAGACCCAAAATAATCAAAGCGGCAAAGCCGAAGAACCAGCGGTATTCGACAAAGAAGTTTTCCCAGTTAAATTGCGTCTGACGCCGATAGTTGGTTTCTCCAATCGTTTCAAGCAATTCGTGAAGGACGCTATAGTGTGCGCCCGTGGTCCAATCGTCGCCGTCCGCCGTGGTGGGCATGCCCAAAAGGGCGCCTGCCACGGAACTGGATACAAAACCGTCGGTGTGCGGAAACGAGGCCAAGGTCCACCCTGGATAAAAGACAGAAGAACTGCGGCAAGCGGTTTCCGTGATGCGATCGGTGGTCAAAAAACGGAGTCCCGCGAACCATTCGGGGTGCGCATCGACATTTCGCTCGTAAAAACAGGCTTCGATGACGGCAACCGTATTGGTTGAGGTTTTGAGCTGCGAGACAATTTCTTCTTCCGTAGCAAGATGCGTGTCGTTTGTCGCTTGTGCCGTTTCAAATTGCCAGTTTTTGACACCCGCGTGGATCATTTCGCGGGCAAAGATTTTGCTCAAAAAACTGTTTCGGTCGCTCACCAACACCGAAACGTTGTCCATTGTTGTCAACGCCAGCGGTGCAGTTTCGGTATCGGGCGTCAAGACCGTGACGGCCACGGTCGAGTCGGCCGAGGCGGCTTCTTTGATTTTTTGGGAAGCAAGCGACCTTGCGCCGAAAAAGCGCTCCAATACGGCGTAGTTGTCCGGTGACGTTAAGGCAAAGTCGATTTTGCGATCTTCTGCCAGGGTTTGAATCCGGTCAAAAGGCAAGAGTTCGATCACCAAAGGCAAATGCGGCAAGCTGTAGATCAGGTACTTTTGACTTTGGGCAATGAATGCTTTGTCGATCTCGCCCGTTGCCTTGGATTCGATCGCAATGCGAACCGGCCGCGCGTCGGCGGCAATGGCCGTCATTGCCGTCGATAAGCCCAAAAGGGCGGCGCAAACCAAACGAAAACAACGCAACATGGCCGAAAATGCGAGCGAGTTTAGAAAGGATAAATTTTACCGCGCCGGTGTGCTCGACTCAATTTTTCGTCCTTTGCTTGCGGTATTACCACCATTCGGTAGGCTTTCTTCATTTATAGTACGAGGACACAATCGCACACCTGTCCCTCGGTAGGTACCCGATCAACGAACAACGAAAAGGAAAAAACGATGAAACCCGCAACACTTTGCCTCACGGCAGGCTACGAACCCAAAAAAGGCGAGCCGCGCCAGTTGCCGATTGTCGAATCGGTGACTTATGTCTATGACGAATGCGAACAGCTTGCCGATCTCTTTGACTTGAAGGCCGCCGGCTACTTCTATTCTCGCGTGCAAAACCCGACGTGCGATCAGGTCGCTAAGAAAATCTGCGCCTTGGAAGGCGGCACGGCAGCCATGTTGACTTCAAGCGGTCAGGCCGCAATTTTCTTTGCGCTCTTTAACATTGCCCAAGCCGGCACGCATATCGTGGCAAGCTCGGCCATTTACGGCGGCAGCTACAACTTGATTTCCACGACCTTAAAGAAAATGGGGGTGGAAGCCACCTTTATCGATCCGGACTGTACCGATGAAGAATTCGAAGCGGCATTTCGTCCCAACACCGTGTGCGTTTACGGCGAAACCATCGCCAATCCGGCCTTGAAGGTTTTGGATATCGAACGCTTTGCCAAGAAGGCTCACGAAAAGGGTGTGCCCCTGATTGTCGACAATACGTTCCCCACGCCCGTGAATTGCCGTCCGATCGAGTGGGGTGCCGACATCGTCGTGCATTCCACCACCAAATACATGGACGGTCATGCGGCAGGTACGGGCGGCGCGATTGTCGACGCAGGCAAGTTCGACTGGAAGGCGCACGCCGACAAGTTCCCGGGACTCACGCAACCCGATCCGACCTATCACGGCATCGTCTTTGCAGACACCTTCGGCAAAGAAGGCGCCTTTATTACCAAGGCGACCGTGCAGTTGATGCGCGACCTTGGTGCAACGGCTTCTCCCTTTACGGCCTATATTCTCAACCTCGGTTTGGAAAGCTTGGCCGTGCGTATGAAGCAGCACTGCGAAAACGGCAAACGCGTGGCCGAATTCTTGGCCGCACATCCGCAGGTCGATTATGTCAACAGCTTCTATTTGCCGGACAACGTTTACTACGCGCGCGCTCAGAAGTATTTTGGGAACGGCGGCTGCGGCGTATTGAGTTTCGGTATTAAGGGCGGACGCGAAGCGGCGCTTAAATTCATGAAGGCCTTAAAGCTCGTTTGCATCGAAACTCACGTGGCCGATGCCAGAAGCTGCTGTTTGTCGCCTGCTTTGACCACGCACCGTCAGATGAGCGACGAAGAGCTCGTCAAGGCCGGGGTTCCGCCCGAACTCATTCGCTTGAGCGTGGGTTTGGAAGATAGCGACGATCTGATTGAGGATTTGACGCAAGCCTTGGCTGCGGCCGCAGCATAAATGGAGGAGTCCGAATGCCCGTTATTTTGCCGCAAGACCTGCCTGCGAGTCGCTTTCTTTCGCAAGAAAACGTCTTTGTGATGACGCCCGAGCGCGCAAGCTCGCAAGATATTCGACCGCTTGAAATCTTGGTGCTCAATTTGATGCCCACCAAGATCGTGACCGAAACGCAGATTGCGCGACTTCTGGCCAATTCGCCCCTGCAGATTCATTTGACGTTTTTGCAGACGGCAAGCTACAAAAGCAAGAACACGTCCGAAGACCATTTGCAAGCGTTTTATGCCACGGCCGAATCTGTGCGCGATCGCTACTTTGACGGCATGATCATCACCGGCGCTCCCGTTGAAACATTGGATTTTGACGAGGTCGACTACTGGGAAGAATTGCAGTGGATTTTCGACTGGAGCAAGACGCACGTTTTTTCGACGTTGCACGTCTGCTGGGGCGCAATGGCAGGTCTTTGGCATCATTTCGGCATTCGTAAAACGCCGTTGGACGCAAAGCTTTTCGGTGTCTTTGAGCATCGCGTGACGCGCCCCAACAATCCCTTGGTCAGAGGCTTTGACGACGTCTTCTTGGCGCCGCACAGCCGCCACACCGGCATTGATTTGGACGACGTTGCCGCATGCAAAGACTTGCGCATCTTGGCACAAAGCGAAGTGACGGGGCCCTATTTGATGTCGACGGATAACGGCCGCCAGATTTTCGTCACGGGGCATCCCGAGTACGACCGTTTGACGCTCGATGCAGAATACCGGCGTGACGTGAATAAGGGCTTGGAAATTGCCGTGCCGCAAAACTATTACCCGGACGACGATCCGACGCAAACGCCGTTATTCAAATGGCGCTCGCACGCGCATTTGCTCTATCACAACTGGCTCAATTACTACGTCTATCAGACCACGCCTTACGACTTGGCAAATTTGAAGAACCTGTAAGCCGTTTTCTCTTTGTTAATGAGGAAAATACCGAGCCCAAAAACACACGAGGGGAGCCCTCTTTCGAGAACTCCCCGCGGCATCGGTTACCCGACGCGTTGCGCGCTAGCGCTTCGTGCGGACCAGCCAAGCAACCAAGAAGATTGCCACAAGCGAACTACCGTCGATGACGATGTCGCCCGTGCAGAT
The DNA here is from genome assembly GCA_937995395.1 of uncultured Sutterella sp. Classification (GTDB taxonomy): domain Bacteria; phylum Pseudomonadota; class Gammaproteobacteria; order Burkholderiales; family Burkholderiaceae_F; genus Duodenibacillus. The sequence goes on from CALKKK010000189.1 coordinate 12,686, forward strand.
CGTGACGACCTGTGGCATAATGGTCTCCCACGAGGAGGACAGATGTATGGGCATCTTTGAACTCCCTCATAAGAGACGAAGTCCGGTGGTGCGAACACTGGGCTTCGTTGTTTTTTATCCCGCCGCATTACTGCTTTGGGGCCATATCTTCGGGCCGGAGACTCCGGTTTTCCGAAAATTCGTAAGAAGTTCCGGCTAAGAAAATGGCAACAAGTCGACCCTCCGCCTCCTCGTGAGTGGGCTAATTCTAACGCAACATCTCAATTTTGTCGTGTAAATGACGACAGAATTTTTGATAGACTCTTAGTTTTTCTTGCATATCAATGATTGTTTTGGAGTTTGCCAAGAAGCCTGATTATCCTGCTGTAAGATGACCATTGGAATCAAAATTGCGATTGCAGAGATAAGCTGTGAATCGAAGGGAAAGACTTTCGAAATCGTGTCAACAGCACTACATTTTTGCGAGTCGAATCTGACTGTGGCACAATGCTCCAAGAGGAGGACAGTCGTGCGGACCAAAAGCTTCCTCAAAAAAGAGACGAGCCCGGTGGTGCGAATACCGGGCTTCGTTTTTTCAATCGTTAGCTGGCTCTTTTGAGCATCTTACTTCTTCGCGGCATCTTCCTTGCGAAGCTTTTCAGCCAGAATGTGCACGTACTTCCAACCGATTGCCACAACCACCGGCCCCATGGCTGCCGCCACAACACCCAAGAGCAAAATCATCGAAAGGTTGTTTTTCACAATCGGAATGTTGCCAAAGAGATATCCGACGCCAATTAAAGACACGGCCCAAAGCACGGCACCGAAGGCGCTGTATAGCTCAAAGCGCGCCATGCTCATGCGAGCCGCCCCGGCCACCAAGGGAGCAAAGGCACGAACGATGGGCACAAAACGCGCCAAAACAATGGTTTTGCCACCGTGCTTTTGATAAAAGATTTGGGTCTTTTGCAGTTTTTGGGCATCGATCCAGCTGATGGAGCCGTCATAGATTTTGTTACCGAACCACTTGCCCGTGTGAAAGCCCAAAGTGTTGCCGAAAATGGCGCCCAAAATTACGGCAAGCATCAAACCCCAAGGACTCATGGTGCCGGCAGCGGCCACCGTGCCCGAAACAAAAAGTAAAGAGTCGCCCGGCAAAAAGGCCAAAACCACGATCCCCGTTTCGGCAAAGAAAATCAAAAACATTGCCAGGTACACAAGCCAGCCGTATTCGGTGGCAAGCGTCACTAAGAAGTGATCGGCGTTGGTGAAAAGTTCAACAATCAGTTGCGTAAAGTCCATGGGTTGAAACGTTGGGGCAAGGTTACGGAAACACAATTCCGTAATAATACTTTTTTATCGAGCAAAACGGGATAAGACGAAAAGACGAGACGAAGAAAAAAAGTGAATCCGATCGTTAAAATTGGGCATCCTGTTATTTGTGTTAGGTTCAAAGTTATGACTGCGTTTGCTTCACACGCCCAAGAGGGGCGTCGTACCATTCAAGAATTAAGCGATCGACTGATCAGCCAGATCGCCGCAGGCGAAGTCATCGAGCGCCCGGCCTCCGTGGTCAAGGAACTCGTGGAAAACGCGATCGACGCCGGTGCCAAGAGTGTCGAAGTCAGACTTGAAGAGGGCGGCATCAAACGTATTGTCGTCACCGACAACGGCTGCGGCATTCCCAAAGAAGAGTTGCCTTTGGCCGTCAAGCGTCATGCCACAAGCAAAATTCGCACCTTAAACGATTTGGAAAGCGTCGAAAGTTTCGGTTTCAGAGGCGAAGCGCTGGCCTCCATCATGTCTGTGGCAGATATGACCATCACAAGTCGCACGCAAGACGCCGACTCGGCCTGGGCGATCGATAAAGACGGCGTGAGCCCCGCTGCGGGTAACCCCGGCACGCGAATTGAGGTGAACGACCTGTTTTACCTGACGCCGGCCCGCCGCAAGTTTTTAAAGTCGCCCGCCACCGAACAAGCCCACGTCATGGCACAAATCGAGCGTATTGCTCTGGCCAATCCCCATGTGGACTTTAGAGTGTTCGCCAACGGCAAACCCGTCTTGAACTTGACGCCCGCCATGCTCGAAGGGCGCGTTTTCGGCATCATGCCGCGCGAATTCAAAGAGCATTGCCGACAAGTGTCGGCAGACGCCCCGGGGCTGCATCTCGAAGGTTGGGTGGGGCTGCCGACGTCAGCCAAATCGCGAACCGATCAGCAGTACTTTTTTGTCAACGGCCGTTTTATTCGCGACCGCGTCTTGCAGCATGCTGTTAAAACGGCTTATTCCGACGTCTTGCACGGTCAGGCGCAACCCTTGTTTTGCCTGATGCTCTCCATCAATCCCACGCGTTTGGACGTCAACGTACATCCGCAAAAAAGCGAAGTGCGCTTTCGCGACTCCCAACTCGTGCACGGCTTTGTGTCGCGCGCCATCATGAACGTGTTGGCACGTGCTTCGACGCAAGAAGATCCGGATGCGCTCGCGGCAGTCGTCAATCCCGCGCCCGGCGTCTCTTCAAGCGCTCCGACGCACCAAAGCAATCCGTCCTTTGGCAGTACGAATTGGCAACGCGGGGAGGCTCAAAAATCCTCAGGCAACCACATCACCGAACAGCAGTGGTTGCGTTTGTACGGCGGCTCGCATGTCAGTCCCTCCAAGAGCACACAACCTCAAGTTTCAACCTACGCACCGAAATATTCCGAGCCTCAGGCACCGGCTCCGCAAGGCTTTGCCGATATGCTCACTTCGGCGGTCGAGTCCGTCAAGAGTCAACAAAACCCGCAAGTCAATCCGGCAAACGCACCGGAATCCCATCACAAGCTCGGCCGCGCGATTGCGCAGATTGCCGGCATCTATGTCTTGGCCGAAAACGACCAAGGCTTGGTGATTGTGGACATGCATGCGGCTCACGAACGCGTCACTTACGAAAAACTCAAAGCCAAGAAGACTTTGGGGATGGATCAAACGGTGTTGTTGGTGCCCGCGGTCTTTAAGGTCACGGACGATGAAATGGCCACCTTTGAAGAGTATCGCGATCGATTCACGGAATTGGGTTTGGATATTTCGGTTGCCGGAGAAAACGCCTTGACGTTGCGAGCATTGCCCGCCATTCTCGCGCACGGCAAGTTCGATGCCGCAGGGCTTGTGACGGCACTGTTATCCGACTTTGCGCAATTCGGAAACTCGCAACTCACCGAAGAAATGCGCAATCACTGCTTGGCCACGATGGCTTGCCACGGCTCGGTGAGAGCGCACCGCCAATTGACGATTGAAGAAATGGATGCGCTTTTGCGTCAGATGGAGCAAACTGATCGGGCCGATCAGTGCAATCACGGGCGACCCACTTGGTTGCAGTTAACCGTCGAAGACCTTGATCGTCTCTTTATGCGAGGACAATAACGATGGCCGCAAATTTTCGCGCATTGATGATTTTGGGTCCGACGGCAAGCGGCAAAACGGCCGTCTCGTTGCAAATGGCCAAGCGTCTGCCCATTGAAATCATTTCGGTGGATTCGGCCCTGGTGTATCGCGGCATGGATATCGGTACGGCCAAACCTACCGAAGAAGAACTCTCGGCAGTGCCGCATCATTTGATCGACATCGTCGAGATCGAAGAGCCTTATAGTGCAGCGGACTTTCGTGAGGACACCTTGCGTTTGATCGACGAAATCACCGCGCGCGGCAACTTTCCCGTGATCGTGGGCGGAACGATGCTCTATGCCAAGGCTTTAAGAGAAGGTATTGACGAGTTGCCCACCACAAGTCCCGAAGTGCGAGACGCCGTGCAAAAGGAGGCCCAAGAACTCGGGTGGCCCGCTATGCATGAAAAACTGCGAGAGGTCGACCCGACAGCTGCAGAGCGCCTCAATCCCAACGACAGTCAGCGCATCGGGCGCGCCTTGGAAGTTTTCCGTATGACGGGCAAGCCCCTGTCGAGCTTTCATCGCGGAGCCAAAGAGCCCGATCCGACGATTGCCACCGTGGCGCTCTTGCCTGAAAATCGCGCAAGATTGCACGCGGCGATCGAAAAGCGCTTTGACGCGATGCTTAAAGCCGATTTCTTAACCGAGATGCGTACACTGATGGCGCGCCCCGGATTTAGCGAAGCTTTGCCGAGCATGCGAGCCGTGGGTTATCGACAAGCGATCGATCACTTGATGGGGCGCACGACGTTTGACGAGTTTCGACTTGCCGGTATTGCCGCCACAAGACAATTGGCCAAACGTCAGATCACGTGGTTGAGAAGCATGCCGGCCATCACGACATTTGATCCGTATGAGGAGACAAGCGAGGCGATCGTCAATGAACTCGTGCGTCTCATCGGACGGTAAAGAGGAAAGAGAGGCAATGGCTTTTGACAATATCGGTGCTTTGACGCAAGAACAAAAAACGCTTTTAGCAAATCTCAAATCGGCGTTAACGGATGCGAGTTTTGAGGGCGGCGTTACCATTGCCTATTCCGGGGGGCTCGATAGCCGCTTCTTATCGTTTTGTGCCAAAGCTTTCGGTTTTAATGTCAGGCTTTTGCACGTGGCCGGAAACCACATCGCGGTGCAGGAGTCTCAAGAGGCGATTGACTTTGCCAAAGACATGGGTTTGACCTGCGAAGTCGTGCGCTTAAAATTGCCGACGCCCCAGGCGCTGGCGGCCGCGCAAAAGCGTCGTTGCTACGTGTGTAAGTCGGCGATTTTTTCTCAACTCAAAGCCTTGGCCGCAGGCGGCAAACTCTGCGACGGGACGAACGCTTCGGACACTTTGGTGTTTCGTCCCGGTGCCCAAGCTTTGAAAGAGTTGGGGATTTATTCTCCCCTGCAACAGGCTGGGTTCACCAAGCCCGACATTCGTGCCGTGGGCAAGATTCTGGGCTTTGCCAATCCGACGCAGGCGGCAAGGCCCTGCCTTTTAACCCGCTTTCCCTACGGGGTTGAGCCCACCGCCGACAAGTTGGCTGTGATTGCCAAGGCCGAAGAGTGGATTGACAATGCGCCCGACACAAAGGGTTTGCGTGTGCGTTTGCGCTACCCGCAAGGATTGCCCGAACTGCACATTGAAAAAGAAAGCTTGACCGGCAAAGACGAGACCTTTATAAAGGACTTGAAAGCACGCCTTCAAGCTGCTTTCGCTTCCGATCTCTCAGGTTTAAGTATTCGCGTGTTGGACAAACTCTCGGGCTTTTACGATCAAACAAACGATGCCGCAAAATAACGAGCTTACGCAAGCTTCTCTTTCGATTCTTTTGGGTAGCGCCGTGGGCGACGCTTTGGGCGTACCCGTGGAATTTTTGCCCAGAGACTCGTTTTCCGTCAGCGATATGCAAGAGCGAGAAGGGGCGCCGTATCCGGTCGGAACATGGTCGGACGACACTTCGTTGACGCTTGCTTTGGTGGACAATCTCAATTCGGATGTTTTCGATCTGCGTCCCGTGGCCGATGCGTTTGTCGCTTGGCTCGATCAGGCGCGCTATACGCCGCACGGTGTGACCTTCGGGATCGGGAACTCTACGCAGCAATCGATCCGAAGAATTCGTGCCGGCGTTGCTTTGGACAAAGTGGGCGGGAAAACCGAGCGAGACAACGGCAACGGAAGCTTGATGCGCATCGCGCCGCTCTCGGTTTATTTGGCTAAGGTTCAAAATGTCGGTAAGCGTTTTGAGATCGTCAAAGCCGTCTCGTCATTGACTCACGCGCATGATTGGTCGGTGGCCGCTTGCTTTATCTACATAGAGATGCTACGAAAGCTTCTGCACGGCCAAGACAAACTCTCGGCCTATCGGGACATACAAAACGACATCACGGCGGCAACCGAACTGATATCGCCCGAAACGCTTGCCAAGTACGAACGTGTGTTAACGGGCGACATTCGTCAACTGTCGCGAGACGAGATTTCGAGCACGGGTTTTGTGGTGCACACGCTAGAGGCCGCCTTTTGGTGTTTCTTGACCACCGACGATTACCGCTCGGCGGTTTTGACGGCTGTGAACTTGGGATTGGACGCCGACACCGTGGCGGCAGTAACGGGCGCCATGGCAGGGCTCTATTACGGGTCAGAGGCCATTCCCGAAGATTGGCTCACCAAACTTGTGAAACGCAACGACATCGAAGCCGTTGCGCGCAAACTCAAGCCTTTGAGTGTTTAGAGAGCGGTCAAGCCGTACTTTTTCAAAAGCATGCCGGTCTCAAACACGGGCAGACCCATGATGCCCGAATAACTGCCCTCGATGCTGTCGATAAAAAGCCCTGCGAGCCCTTGAATGCCGTAGCCGCCCGCTTTGTCGTAAGGCTCGTTCGTGCGGATGTAGTCTTCGATCTGATCGGCTTCAAGCTTGGCAAAGTGCACGTGAGAGACGCTCACCACAACTTCCAAATCGTCTGCCGAGGTGCCCACGGCCACGGCCGTGCGCACTTCATGCGTGCGGCCGGATAAACGCGTCATAAAGCTACGGGCTTCTTCAATGTCGGCGGGCTTACCCAGAATTTCACCTTGCAAAATGACGGCCGTGTCGGCTGCCAAAACCGGGGCGGGAGCCAAGTTTTCGGTCTTGATACGAGCAACGGCTTGCAGCGCCTTTTCCTTGGCAATGCGCACGACATAGTCCTCAGGCGCTTCGCCCTCGTGCTGCACTTCGTCGCCCGCAAAGGCCGTCAACTGTTCGGGACCTTGTACCAAAAGAGAAATGTCGGTGACGCCCATCGAGGCCAAGATTTCGCGACGACGCGGGCTTTTGCTTGCCAGATAAAGTTGCGGCATGTCAGTACCAAAGAAAAAAGAATTAGGCTCGGTGATAGGGGTGGTTGTGCATGATCGACCAGGCACGGTAAATCTGCTCGCACAACAAAACGCGCGCAAAGGCGTGCGGCAACGTCATGGACGATATGCGAAGCATCATGCGTGCCGATTTTTTGAGTTGCGGATCCAAACCGTCGGCCCCGCCGATCAAAAATGTCACGCCGCAACCTTCGTTTTGCCAACTTTTGATCTTGCCTGCAAAGTCCATGGTTGTGAGATCGCGCCCGTGTTCGTCCAAGGCAACGACGATGTCGCCCGTCGGAATCGCTTTTTGAATGCGCTCGGCTTCGGCCGCCATCAGTTTGGCTGCCGTTTGTCCGCTTCTGGGTTCCGCTTTGACTTCTTTCACCGTGACCGGAAAGTCTTTGGGAAAGCGCGCCAAATAGTCTTTGACGGCCGCATCGGCCCATTCGGGCTGACGCAAGCCGACGGCTACAACGGTAATTCGCATTTTCGATTACTGAGCGTCCTGAGCCTGATGCTCGGCACGCAATTTCTTGGTGATTTCAATCGTGTGCGGACCCCAGAGTTCTTCGAGGTTGTAGTAGATGCGCATCGCAGGTTGCATGCAATGCACCGTGACTTCGCCGCAGTCGACCAAGACCCATTCGCCCGTATCCGCGCCTTCGATGCCGTTGACAACGCCGCCTGCGGCCTTCACGGCTTTGGAAACGGAGCTTGCCAAGGCACGCGTCTGACGGTTGCTCGTGCCCGAGCACACCACGCAGCGGGAAAACGCGCTCGTTTTATCGGCCGTGTCAAACACACGGATATCTTGGCCCTTGACGTCTTCAAGAGCATCGACAACAACGGAAATCAATTCTTCAAGTTGCATAAAGTTTTTCTAAAGTTAAAGCCTTGATCGCACAGATCAAAGCGAATCAAAAAATTAGTAGAGTTTTGCCGAAGCAATGGTTCTGGCAACGGAGACCGGCAACCAATTTTCCAGCTTTTCGAAAGCCTCGTTTCGAGGCAACGTTGCAAAGATTTCCCGAATTTTAGTGGAACTTGCAGTATGTGCCGGAATATGAAAACGCGTGATTTTGCCCGAAGCAAATTCGCGAATCAAGTCCGGTGCCACTTCTTTATCGAGCCAATGCTGCGTGACTTCGTCATTGGCTGTGGGTTCATCGTTTTCACGATTGCAAAGCGCAATGCTGACATAGTCCGAAAACTGTCGCCAACTTTTCCACGTATGAAAGTTTTTCCACTGATCCGCCCCCATGATCAAGACCAAAGGCGTGGAAGGCCCCACGAGTTCTCGCATCTGACGCAAGGTGTCGATGGTGTAGGTGAGCCCCTCGCGCATGACTTCAATCGTATTGAGTTTGAGTCGTTCGTCACCCGCAATGGCCGCTTCGATCATTTCTATGCGGCGAGCGACGGGTGTGGCCACCGATTTTTGCCACGGGGCAGGAGCCAATACCAAGTCGATGCGGGAAAGTTTCAAAGCATCCAAGGCGTGGCGCGCCACCGTCAAGTGACCGTTATGAATCGGGTCGAAGGTGCCGCCGAAAAGCCCGATGCCGCGTTCAATCGTGGTCGTCATCGCGTAATCTGCGTGGTAAAGACTTCGGAAATCGTTCCGTCGGCACCGGTTAAGGCGCCCACCCAAACATACTCGGTGAAGCGATTTTCAAAGTAGGTATACGTGCGGCGCGACACCCAGAAGTTCCAACCGGCGTCGTCTTTGTAGCTTGCGGGGCCAATGTCTTGCGCGACTTCCCGGATGTTCATGCCGCTTGCGATTCGAGACAGGTACACCGGCTCAAAGTGATCGTTGACCTTGCCGCAACTTTCGGGATGCTTGAAGGTGCCCGGCGACATCTGTACTTCGGTGACCGTGTCTTGACCCGAAGCGATAAACCAAAGACGCAGAGGCTTACCCTTGTTTTCGGCAGCCACGCACACCCAGTGACGCGCTTTCTTGTCCTCACCTTCGGTATAAACCGGCGCGCGGGCAATGGCGGCAACGTCGTTCAATCTTGAGCTTTCGAGCACCACCACCGTTTTGCCCAGTACCACAGGGGTGGCGGGCGAGACCGTATAGGTGCTGCGGGCGTTCATGAGTGTTGCCGGATAGCTGAAGGGTTCGTCTTCGACGGGCACAACAAGACTGTCCTGCGCAAAGCAAGCAACGGACGCAAGACCTGCGCAAAGCGCCGCGAGCGCGGATTGAGTGAAGTGTTTCAAGCCCGAAGTCAATTGAAAAACCCTTAAAAAAATCGCAAAACCCCGAAGATGCACACACAACTTCGGGGCGAAGCGCTAACCAAACGTTAGGAGTGCGTCAAGTCGATTACTTTTCGCGTGCAATGGCACGGTAACCGATATCGCGACGCATCTGGCATCCGTCAAAGTGTACCTGATCGGCGGCTTCATACGCACGCTTTTGTGCTTCGGTTATGTTTGCGCCCAAACCGACGGCGCACAACACGCGACCGCCCGAGACAACGCAGTTGCCTTCGGCGTCCGTAGTCGTACCGGCATGGAATACCACGTGACTGTCGTCTTCGGCAGGCAAATTGGTAATGACAGCACCCTTTTGCGGGGCTTCGGGGTAGCCGGCGCTGGCGAGCACCACACCCAAAGCGGCGCGCGTGTCCCACGTCAACGTGGCCTTATCCAATTCGCCCTTGGCAGCAGCCAATAACGTCTGATAGAAGTCTCCCGTAATGCGGCTCATAATGGGCTGCGTTTCCGGATCGCCCATTCGGCAGTTAAATTCTAAGGTCTTGGCAGTGGGTTTGCCGTCCTTGTCGGTGCCGATCATGAGCCCTGCGTACAAAAAGCCCGTGTAGACGATGCCGTCTTCGGCCATACCGCGAACCGTGGGTTCGATAATGGTCTTCATGGCCAAATCATGGATTTCTGGCGTCACGACCGGGGCGGGAGAGTAAGCTCCCATGCCGCCCGTGTTGGGACCCTGATCGTTGTCGAGCAAACGCTTGTGATCCTGGCTCGTTGCCATCGGTAAAACATGCTTACCGTCAACCATCACGATGAAGCTGGCTTCTTCGCCGGTTAAGAATTCTTCGATCACCACGCGTGCGCCGGCGTTGCCGAACTTGTGGTCGCCCAGCATATCGTCCACAGCCTTGTGAGCTTCGTCTTCGGTCATGGCAACCACGACGCCCTTGCCGGCAGCCAACCCGTCGGCCTTCACCACAATGGGTGCACCCTTGCGGCGAATGTATTCGTGTGCGGGTTCGATTTCGCTAAAGGTTTCGTAGTCGGCCGTGGGAATCCCTTTGCGTTTCATGAAGGCTTTGGCGAAGTCTTTGGAACTTTCGAGCTGAGCGGCTTCTTTCGTGGGTCCGAAAATCAAAAGGCCGGACTCTCGGAACAAATTCACCACGCCCTTGGCCAAGGGGGCTTCGGGACCTACTACGGTCAAATCCACGGCGTTGTCGCGCGCAAAGTCGCGCAAGGCTTCGATGTCGGTGATTGCGACATTGGTCAAACGGCTGTCCATCGCGGTACCGGCGTTGCCCGGAGCAACATACACGGTATCAACGCTTTGAGATTGAGCCAAACGCCAAGCGATGGCGTGTTCACGGCCGCCACTGCCGATTACGAGAACTTTGGTCACGGTAACTCCGAGAATAGTTGAGTGCAAAACCTTGAAAAAGGGGACATTGAGACAGCCCCCTACAATCTTTGCCGTAATTGTAATGGGGTTACAGGGTTCTGCCTAGCCAAAATGCACAAATCCCCGAGTTTTCATGTTGCAAGAGCGAGGCCTATATACGCTACATACTCGTAAAAAGTTTCCTATATACGCACATACTCGCTTATACATTGGCATGAATGGTCACAGAAGCTCGTGAAAAACACGAGCGTCTGTGAGTGAATTAACCGTTGGTCAAATTGTTTAAAGTTGAACTCGCTGATGCCTGTGTCCGATTCTCTTTGTCTATCCCGAGCCAAAGAATAACGGCTGAAAGCAAGACACCGATAAAAAGCGGATCAAAAGGAAATACGCGTACGACGTTAAAGAAAATCACGACAATCGAGCCGACAATCACCGAAGCAGTTGCAAAGTGTTTGTTGATTTTTCTCTTCTGCCACAGGGCAAAGCATAAAGGCGCAATGACGCCGCCACCGCGAAGTGCCATAGACAAAAAGGCATAAAGCAAAATGGTTTCGTTTTTTGCACAAAGGCAGACAACAGAAGCCGAGACCAACACAACTGCAATGAAATTGCGGGTATTTCGTATGGTTTGTTTGATTGTCGGAGTTTTCTTGGACCAAGACCGAACAACATCGTTACTGATCACTGTTGCCAAGCCTAAAGATAAGCCGGCGCCGGTTCCTATGACGCAAATAAAAAGCGTTCCGAGGATGATGCCGGCCACAAACTCTGGAAACTGCATCAGGATAAATTGCGTCAAAGCGGTCTTGTCGACGATATCCGGAAAATTGGCTCGCATCCATAAGCCGACCAAAATGCCGCCGGCGCCGAGGATCGGCAACATAAACGAACTGATAACCAAACCCTTTTTAGCGGCAGCACTGCTTTCAGCGTTGATCACCGCTTGCGCATAAATCTGAGTACTGGCCAAACCGGCAATCAGAGAAAAGCATGCTCCCATGTCTATGCCGAAACCGCGGCCGAACGGATTTAAAAAGGCGATACCTGTCGGGTTGTCAATTGTATGAACCATATCTACAAAACCGATCGGTCCGCCCGTTTGCCATAACACGATCAGGCCGCACAGGATCATAGAAACAAAAATTAAAATCAGTTTGAGTAAGCCCACGATACCGGCACCGCGATTTCCTCCGAACAAAACATAGGCAAGCATGACGACCATTGTCAGTAAAATGGCGGCGGTTCTGGAAAGATCAGGCGCGATAACGGCCAGAATGGACGTGGCGCTGATGTATTGAACCAAAACATTGATATAGGTTCCCAAACCGTTCAGTATCGTTGCCATAAGTCCGGTATTGCGACCGTAATTGTGACTTAGGATGCCGACAATTGTCGGGCAACCGGCTTTTCTAAGCGGATCGGCAAGTGTTAAGGCCAGAAAAATGCAACCGATGCCCCCGCCTAAACTAAACCACCATGCCGACATGCCGACCTTAAAGGCCAACTGAGCGGTTCCGATCGTGCAGGCGCCGCCGATAAATGTACCAAGTATCAGCCCGGTCACCAGACGAACGGAGAGCTTGTCGCTTTTGCGCGGCTGACGTCCGGCCCAAACGGCAATAGAAGCAATCAGCAATAAGCTGAAAATGAGACCTGAAAAAAGCATGGCAATGATTCAAATGAGTCAATCGGCTTTGCCGCAGGCAAAAATTGCCTGCGGCAAAGATTCGGAACTATTGGATTGAGTTCAGTCCCAAGAAGTGAAGAATGCAGCCGGCAAATACATCAAAAGCAAGCGGCATCGTTTCGCTGTCTTGAATGTCAAAATCCGAACGGTGATGGCCGTTGTGCTTGCATCCCCACCGGAACATTGCTCCTCTGCCGCCGTGCTGTACAACACGGCGCAATAAGACGGTAAAGTCTTCACTGCCCGATGGTGCACGCAAGTCTACGATGCCGGCAGTTTCGGGAAGGGAACGGGCAATATTTTCAATCACCTTGAGAATTTCGGGGCATTCGACCAGGGTTGTCGTGTCGCCGACACGCTCGATATGCGCCTGAACCTGATAGGCCTCGGCATTGCCGTTGACGATGTGCTTGACGTGTTCGCACAAGTAATCGTTAATCTCAGCCGTTTCACCACGAACTTCTGCTTGAATCAGTGCATGTACCGGAGTGATGTTGCGACCTTCGCCGGCGATGATTTTACCCACGGCAACACGCGTGACACCGTCGCCGTGGCGGGGTATTCCGGCAAGCATCATCGCTGTGCTGCAAGCAGCCATGAGTGCGCTTTTGCCTGCATGCGGTTGGTTGCCGGCATGAGACGGTTTGCCCGTGTAACGGATATCGAATTTTGTACTAGCCAAAAGTCCGCTATGCAACAACCCTATTTCCTTTGGTTGCAGTTTCCCGCCGCAGTGAGAACCTAAAATGACGTCAACGTCATCGACAAAGCCGGAAGCGGCAATAGCGGTTGCTCCTCTGACACCTTCTTCGGCCGGTTGGAAAATAAGTTTGATTGTGCCGCAAAGGCTGTCTTTGTTTTCCTGAATCCAACGTGCAAGTGCCAAGCCTAAGGCCGTATGTGAGTCATGGCCGCAGGCATGCATCATGCCCGGTATTTCCGAACAAAATCCTTGTACATTAGGCAGATGTTCGGTAGCGTCGGTTTCCTGAATGCACAGAGCATCCATATCAAAGCGTAAGGCCAAAACGGGGCCCGGGCGTTGGGTATCCAAAACGGCAGCACAACCGGTCAATTCGGAAATTTGCTCAATGAATTCAGGTGGAACGCCGTGAGCCAATGCTCTTGATATGGCTTTCTTGACGAGTTCGGGAGAGCGTCCCAGGACGTTTTCGGGATTAATAATCTGTGTTCCCGTCAAAACGGTTTCGTAGCCCAGAGTTTTTAAACGTCGATAAACGAGCCAGGTTGTTTCAAATTCGGTCCAGCCTTCTTCAGGACGGGTGTGCAAATGACGGCGTGTTGCAATCATTTCATTAAAAATATTTTCTTGCATTTCAGTACCTTGATAAGGTTTTAAAAGTGAATGATCAGGGCGCATTCAGCTTATACGAAGGTCAAAGCGTGCAGATACAGTGTCAAAGCCGTAATGATCATGACGGGAATGGTTCTGCGGATCAGATCAAACGGTTGAACGCCGGAAACACCTGCTACGGCAATTGTGACGCCGGCAACGGGACTGCCTGAACGAGCCATGCCGCTGACCAATTGCAAAGGCGAAATCATGAAGGCGGCATGTCCGCCGACAGCGGCGGCAGCTTGAGGAATCATCGGAGCAAAACTGAAGAAGGCTGCGTTGCCGGAACCCATCACGAAAGCCGATGCCGCCACAATGAAGAACATCACGGTAAAGATGGCCGCTGCTCCAGCATCAAGTCCAGAGACGGATTGAATGATCGTTGCGATGCCGCCCGATTTGGTCAGACCTTGAGCAAAAACTTCGGCACTGATGATCAAAAAGATCGTCGTTGTAAATGTTTTTCCCATGCCGGCGGGAATGGCCTTCAAGTCGGCAAGACACTCTTTGAGCGAACGGCGACGGATTAAATCGATGATAAATGCGGTAAATGCCGAACAGAAAATGGCGGTGACCACTTCCATGCGAATGCCTTTGTAAACAAGCGGAGAGAATACAAAAAGCAATACAACGGGAATCAACGGAAAAAGAGCATAGTAAAGGGGAGTGGATTGATTGTCCTGATCGGGTTGTTCGGTGCCGATATATTTGAAGTCTTCCGCAGTCAGGCGACCGCTCGCCAAATCTTTTTTGTCAAACCATTTTTGGATAAAGAAATGAGCGGCAAGGGTGACGGGAATCACGACCCAACCAACGGCCCACTGGACGTTCAAAAAGAAGTCCATGACGTGCATGTTGGTCAATTCCGATCCCATTAATGTATTGCCGCCAGAGGGGCCGAAGCAACAGCATCCGCCGACAAGTACGGTGGCAGCTGCCGATTGCTTGGAAATACCGGCAGAAACGAGAATCGGGTACAAGGACACCATCATGAGCATGGCCAGGCCTGCCGCAGACGGAATGAAAACATTGAGAGCCAGACAAAGGAGATAGCCTAAAACCATGACCAAGTACGGGGACTTGATCTTTTGCAACGGTTTGGTCGAAAGCAGGACCAAAGCACGGGCTGCTCCGACCTTGTCCATGTAGGCAGAGAAACCGCCGACAGACATGATCAGCATGCCTAAACCGGCTGTGCGGGTTTGTAAAAGATTGGTAAGGCATTGAATGACGTCGAGACCGGCCAAATGTGTTGCTTTTTTTCCGGTAATGAGAGGATCAGGGCCGATAAATATGGAAACGGCCAGAGTGATCAAGCCGACGAGAAGCAGTGATCCCGGAGCGTAATAACGTTTCAATATTAGGTACGCAGCTGCGCATACGGACAATATAACAACCAAAATGCCGGTCATAAGAAATTCTCCCGTGGTTTCAGAGTGCAGACGAATCAAACTCATGGATTTGAGTTGGCCGTGGGCATGTAAATCGGTTCAGGTAGGGGATGCAGACTTTGTGCTGCCGGAAAAAATGCTACAGAGATGCGTGATTCGGCTGAGGAGAGTTTCTCTATTCTTTATAGAATAAATACTTAATAAGAGGTAGTAATTCGGTATTGAGTTTTCGATACAATGAGAATCAAACAATGGTTCCTTTCCGACACCAAAAGCGGTGCAGAGAACTTGTGTTTTCGAGAGGCGACTATGGAAAAAACTGACCCTAAAAACAGTGTTGTTCGAGAACCTTTGTATGTTCAGGTTCATCGCATTTTGACGCAACGCATTAAGGACGGGGAGTGGGGCTCGGGAGAAAAAATTCCGTCGGAAACGGATTTGGCCAGACAAATGGACGTTTCAGTCGGCACCATGCGAAAAGCTCTCGGTTGGCTAGTCTCGGACGGTGTACTCGTCCGTCAGGCGGGACACGGATCGTTTGTTTCATCATTCAAGAATGCTGGTTATCGAAATCGATTTCAACCGTTTCAGCCGATTGTCGGAAGACGGAGATTTGACTGCACCAAACTGATTGTTTTTGAGAACATTCCGGCTGATGACGAAATTGCTCATAAGCTAAAAATTCCTTCGGGAGAAGTCGTCATTCATATTGTGCGTCATCACATTAAGTTAAATAAAGATAGTGAGAACATCGTTTGTGTTGATGAGACGTTTCTAAACAGGCACTATTTTGAAGGGTTAAATCAAAATTATTTTTTAACGCACTTCCGAAGCGAAGATTCGCTCTACAAATTCTACGATCGAGAGTTTGGTGTTGTGATTTCTCGACAAAAGTGTCGAATGCGTTTGTCAAGGATTGATGACGATAAGGTGAAGGAATTTCAATTGGACGAGCCTTTTGATACGGTCGAAGTTCAAAGGACTTCGCTCATTCTCGGAACAATTCCGGTCGAATATCGCATCAATCACATGAAAGGCGAGAATTTGGAGATTTGTTTTGATTTGAGTTGATCACTTCCGTGCAAGGAAAAAGGTGGAAAAAACTTTGCTACGTGTATGCAGACAAGAAGGCGGTTTCCTTCACGGAAACCGCCTTTGTGATGATGCTATCTCAGATAGAAGCGATCAGATGAGGAAGAGTGCGTTGATATACGTCGCCAGAATCGCACAGGCCATCACCGGAATCGTGCGTCGAATCAATACGAAGGGATCCACGCCCGAAAGGCCGGATACGGCGATCGTGACACCGGCCACAGGGCTTGAGGAACGAGCCATACCGCTTGCAAGCTGAAGCGGCGACATCATAAAGGCTGCCGAGGCGCCCACACCGGCGGCGGCATCGGGAATCATCGGCGCGAACGAAAAGAATGCAGCGTTGCCGGAACCCATCACGAAGGCGGAGCCTACGACGATGAAGAACATGGCACTGAATACGGCCGCAGCGCCCGCGTCCATACCGGCGCAAGATTGGATGATCGTAGCAATGCCGCCCGATTTCGTGAGACCGGCTGCAAACACTTCGGCGCAGACAATCAGAAACACTGTCGATGTGAATACTTTGCCCATGCCCTGAGCGTAGGTCTTCAGGAGTGCGATCGACTCGCGGAAGTTACGGCGCAAAAGACCGTCGATTACAAAGGCGACGAAAGTGGAAGTAAGGAGCGCCGTGACGACTTCCATTCGAATTCCCTTATAGACAAGAGGCGAGAAAACGAAAAGCAGGATCACGGGAATCAGCGGGAATAGGGCGTAGAACGCCGGAACCGGTTTCTCATCCTTCTCGTCTGTCTGGACTTCGGGGAGTTCGAAATCGGCCTGCGTAATGCGACCGCTGGCAAGATCCTTTTTGTCGAACCACTTCTGCACGACAAAGTGAACCGCGAGCATGACAACGACAGCAACCCAGCCGACCACGACCTGAATGTTCAGGAAAAAGTCCATAACATGCATCTTCGTTAAGTCGGCAGCAAGCAGATTATTGCCGCCGGACGGTCCAAAGCAGCATGCACCGCCGATCAAAATCGTGGCTGCAGCGGTCTGGCGCGAGCATCCTGCCGTGACCATCACCGGATAGAGCGAAACCATCAGCAACAGGGCAAGACCGGCCGCCGACGGGATGAAGATGTTAAGAACAAGGCTCAGGATGAGACCAAGCGACATCACGAGGTAGGGCGAATGGAGCAATGTGAGCGGCTTCACGGAGAGCTGAACGAGCGACTTGGAGGCGCCGATCGCGGACATGTAGCTCGAGAAACCGGCAATTGCCATGATGTTCATGCCGAGACCGGCAGTACGGGTCTGTAGCAGATTTGTAAATATCTGGATGACATCGAGACCGGCAAGGTGCGTCACTTTCTTGCCGGTAAGAATCGGCTCCGGACCGACGACAGCGGCGACAGCAAGAGTGATGAGCCCGACGAAGAGCAGGGCGCCCGGGGCGTAGTACTTCTTTGCAATGAGATATGCAGCACTTACTACGGAGAGTGCCACTATGCAGATTCCCAACATTTTTTTATCCTTTGACAAAAAGAGACAACCACCCGACTGGATTCGGGTGTCCGATCATTGGTCAGTGTGTTTTTTCCAGAACAGGTTCAGTGACACCGTCCAACCCCACGAGTGCAAGCGCAGTCAGAAGTGCGAGTTGCGGCCCCTTCCAGGCGTCGGTGCACTCCCAGTGTTCCTGGATGGCATGATTGAACCATTCTCGACCGCCGCCGCCCAGCGTTGTGGCGGGATATCCTTTGGCAAGGGGGATGTTCTGATCCGTCGCGGCAAAAGCGAATTTCTCAAGCGGGATTCCAAGGCCTTGCATGGCGGCGTAAGCTGCGTGAACAACAGGACTGTCCTCCTTGTTCACACCGGCCGGGCGGTCGCCGATTTGGATGATCTCGGCCTTAACGGCGTTATCTCCTTCAAGATGCCAATGAGCGTTTTCTTCCTGTACGGCTTCATCAATGAGCGGGAGAACCTTGGCGGTGAAAGCCTCAAGCCCCGGCTGATTGAGGCTGCGGATATCCAGTTCGAACTCCGCTTCGGCGGCGATGGCGTTGACGCTTGTACCGCCTTTGATGACGCCGATGTTGAAGGTGCATCGGGGCTCTTTCGGAACATCAATCATATCGATCTTGTAGCCGGCACGGCAGAGCACATGCACGGCTGAGCCGGAGATGCCGAACTTGTGGAGGCTGTGTCCGCCTGGGCCGGAAAATTTGATGCGGTAGCGTTTGCAGCCGACACTGCCCTTGAGGATACGGGTCGGAGCTGCGGAGTCGATGGCGATGAAGCCGTCGTAGTCATGCGGGGCGTTCCAAAGCGCCTTGCTGCCGCGCAGATCACCGTTGCCTTCCTCTCCGACGGTGCCGACAATCACAAGGTCGCCTTTGGTCTTCAGATTGTTTTTCTTGACACAACGACAGATCTGCAACAATGCCGCAAGGCCACAAGCGTCATCGGAAATACCCGGCGCATAGAGCATGTCGCCTTCGCGTCGTACCTTGATCTCAGTGCCGGCGGGAAAGACCGTGTCAGTGTGTGCGCCGATCACCAGAACGGGACCGTTGCCCGTTCCACGGATGCGGCCGACAACGTTGCCGACGGAATCGATTGACACTTCAGTGACTCCACATTCGCGCAGCATCTCTGCAAAGCGTGCGGCACGAGCTTCTTCATGATAAGAAGGAGACGGGATCTCGGTGAGTTCGGATTGTTCCGAAACCCGCTGTTCATGTTCACTTTTTGCCTGTGCGAGAGCGGCGACAACGTTTTCGTTTTTGAGCAGAGCCTGGACGGACTCCAGACAGTCGCCCCTGCACGAGGGAAATAGATTGTTAGTGGCCATATTTGTAGTTCCTTTAAAAGAAAACTTTCCGTGTAAACCGATACGCCCGAAGTACGCAAGCCCGGTCTTACAGAATCCGGCCATTGTCCGGAGTTACAGCCTTTGACGACGTAGATCACCGGATACACCGAATCCAGGAGACAGCGGAACGCGGTTTTGCAGTCGTGCACACTCAAATTCGAAAGCTGATGTCAGCATTGCTGAACACGCTATGAACTTTTTGAGGTGAAGTTTCGCTGACGAGTTCATTTTTCCATAAAAATTTATATCCGTCAATAGAGCGAGTGTTCGTCTTTATGCCGTTGGATTGTTGGATCTAATGCATTTTTCTTATGGTTCATCTTGGTCTGTAGTGAGATAATAATGTAGAATTTTTTCTATATTCCTAGTCGATCAGGAGACTTTTATGTCTGATATCACTTATCCCGAAACGGCTTTTGCCCCTGCCGATCCAAAGAACCTTATCGGCCTCAAGCTCGACGATCCGAGGATACCTACTCCGTCTTTCGTCATTGATGACTGCAAACTTGAAGCCAATATTGCACGAGCGAAAGCTCGCGCAAAGGCGCTCGGCGTCACGCTGCGCCCTCATCTCAAAACTCATAAGTCGGTTGCAATCGCCCGTCGTCAAATGATTTCCCCCGAAGGCCCCGGGACGGTCTCAACCCTTGCCGAAGCGCGTTACTTTGCCGCCAACGGCGTGAAGGATCTCATCTACGCGGTCGGGATCGCTCCGCAGAAACTTGCCGAAGTTGCTCGCATTCGAGCGCTCGGTTGCGACCTTAAGATCATTCTCGACAGCTCGGAAGCCGCGGAATTGGTGAGTAACTTCTGTCGTGAGAAGAATGTCGAGCTTTCTGTTCTTCTTGAAGTCGACGTAGACGGTCATCGTTCCGGACTCTTGCCTCAATCCGAAGACCTTCTTACAACCGCACGATCGCTTACCGATGGTGCGAAACTTGTGGGTGTCCTCACTCATGCGGGCGACAGCTACGAATGTAAGACAATTGAAGCCATCCGCGATGCGGCCGAGGCTGAACGCGCAGGCATCGTTCTCGCGGCGAAACGTCTTCAGGCCGAAGGATATGCGATTGACATTATTTCGGACGGCTCGACCCCGACACTGATGTTTTCCGAGTCCGAGCAGGGCGTTACAGAAATTCGTGCCGGCGTCTGCGCCTTTTTTGACCTCTTCATGAGCAATGTCGGAGTCTGCAAGGTGGACGAGATTGCCGGATCAGTCCTTACTACTGTCATCGGTCGCAAGACGGATAAAGGACGAGTGATCACGGATTCAGGCTTTCTTGCCATGTCCAGAGACCGCGGAATGCAACGTCAGACACATGACTACGGCTATGGTCTTGTCTGCGATGTTGTGGGCAATCCGCTTGCGAACGGAACGATCACGCTTTCCGGAACGAATCAAGAACACGGCATTCTGACACTTCCTGTGGATGGTGTCCTCACCCAAGCGGATTTTCCCATCGGACGCCGTCTGCGCATTCTTCCCAACCACGCCTGCCCGACGGCTGCCCCTTATGCACATATGCTCGTCGTACGCGATGGAGTGATTGTGGATGTTCTCGAACATGTTCGAGGTTGGGAGTAACAGCAAAGTTGTGTTCCTCCGATATCAAGCTATACCGAGTCCGGGTGACAGACGGACTCGGCCTACCGACAGTCAACTTCCTAAACCATACACATAAAAGCTTGATGACGTAGCCCTTTATTCAATCAAGTGTTCAAGTGTAAGTCTCGTTACGGTGATGAAAATGCAAAACCTCCCACCGAATCAATCAATGGGAGGCCGTATACCGAAAGAGTCGTCAGTGTTTTAATTGAGACGGCGGTTTCGGCAATTGAGTGTGTCAGTTGACGGATTACTCTTCGTCAAACACGGCGCTCGTATAAACGTGGCTCACGTCGTCCAAGTCTTCGAGCGCATCGATCAAGCGCTGCATCTTGGCGGCATCGTCGCCCGTGAGTTCAATTTCGTTCAAAGGCTTCATCGTTACTTCGGAAGAAACCGGGGTCAAGCCTTTGGCTTCGAAAGCCTTGGAAACGTCGTCGAACGCGGCGGGTTCGCAAACGACTTCGATGGAGCCGTCTTCGGCGGTCACGACGTCGTCAGCACCGGCTTCAAGAGCGGTTTCCATCACTTCGTCTTCGCTCGTGCCCGGGGCAAAGAGAAATTCCCCACAGTGACGGAACTGGAAGGAAACGGAACCTTCGGTGCCGAGGTTGCCGCCGTGCTTGGTCAAAGCATGACGCACATCGGCCACGGTACGGGTACGGTTGTCGGTCGTGCAGTCGATGATCAAGCTGGCACCGCCCACGCCGTAACCTTCGTAACGGATTTCTTCATAGTTCACGCCTTCGAGCTGGCCCGTGCCCTTCAAAATGGCGTTCTGGATCGTATCCTTGGGCACGTTGCCTTCGCGAGCCTTGAGCATGGCCTGACGCAAACGGGAGTTCATGTCGGGATCGCCGCTTCCGCCCACGCGAGCGGCAACGATGATTTCACGAACGAGTTTGGTCCAAAGGTTGGAGCGCTTGGCATCCTGACGGCCTTTACGATGCTGAATATTGGCCCATTTAGAGTGTCCAGACATGACGGTCCTTCTGTAAATATAAGTATGTGTTTGGATTGCCGAGATAAAAGGCCTCGGCAGTCGGAAAAAATTCGAGGTGCAATATTTTAGTCTTTGTTGACAAAATACGAAAGTCCGGAAAGCGACTATGGCAAACTTTCGTTTCCAGAAAGGCTTTATATCGCACCAATTGGAAGTATCCAAAGCCAAACGCAAAACACCTGAAAAATAGAAGATAACGCGCTATCTTCCGATCTTCTAAGAAGGTCGGGAGATCCGTTCGAAAAGGGAGTGTTAGCGAAATTTATCTTTTAATTTCAAGTGTCTTTCGATGTTTGGCAATACATGCCGAATCGCCAAGAACAGAAGATAAAGCCTTATCTTCCATTCTTCTAAGAAGATCGGAAGATTCATCGGCACAGCACGTTTTGGCAAAAGTTAGTCCTCGATCTCAAGCTTTTGCGCCTTCTCGCAAATCTCATAAATAAGGGCCAAAGCCTGGCGCGGCGTCAAATCGTCGACGTTCACGCCTTTGAGCTCGTCAACCAACTCGCGCACTTCAGGCGCCATAACTGCCTGAGGCTCAGGCTCGGCATACGTTTGCGGCACGATCGGATTGGCAAAAAGGTCCAACTGAGGCCCCGAGCTAGTAGCGTGCGATCTGGCTTCAAGTTCAGCCAAAATTCCACGCGCCCGACGAATGACGCGAGAGGGCATACCTGCCAAGTGTGCCACGGCAATACCGTAAGACTGGCTGGCCGGACCGTCCTTCACATCGTGCAAAAACACAATGCCTTTTTTGCTTTCCTGTGCGCAGACGTGTACGTTCACAACTTCCGGACACGTGCTTGAAAGCTGCGTCAATTCAAAGTAGTGCGTGGCAAAAAGCGTCCAACTGCGAGAGACTTCGGCCAAGTCCTGAGCGATAGCGGCAGCCAAGCTCAAGCCGTCAAAAGTCGACGTTCCGCGCCCGATTTCGTCCATCAGCACCAAAGAGCAATCGGTGGCTTGATGCAAAATGGCGGCAGCCTCCGTCATTTCCACCATAAAGGTGGAGCGCCCGCGTGCCAAATCGTCCGATGCACCGATACGCGTCAAAATCTTGTCCACTGCGCCTAGACGAGCGCTTGCAGCCGGCACGAAACTGCCCGCGTAAGCCAAAAGCGCAATCAGGGCAACCGAGCGCATATAGGTGGACTTGCCGCCCATATTGGGGCCGGTAATGACCATCAAACGGCGCCCGGGCACGAGCATGCAGTCGTTGGGCACATAGTGCTCCAGCATGTGCTCGACCACCGGGTGGCGGGCTTGCGCGATTTCAATGCCGGGTGTGGCGGTCAATTCCGGTCGACACCAGCGTGCGGCCGAGGCGTGACGCGCAAAGGCGTCCAAAACGTCCACGGTCGAGATGGCGGCGGCTGTGGCCATCATCTGAGACACAAAACCGTTTAAGCGCTCAAGAAGTTCGTCCCAAAGCGTCTTTTCGATTTGATTGGCGCGCTCTTTAGCCGATAACACCTTGTCTTCAAACTCTTTGAGTTCCGGTGTAATGAATCGCTCGACGTTTTTCAAAGTCTGTCGACGACGATAGGTCGTGGGCACGTTTTCGGCTTGGCCCTTGGGTACTTCGATGTAGTAACCCGATACGCGGTTATATTCTACGCGCAGGGTGGAGATGCCGGTTTCGGCCTTTTCGCGGGCTTCGAGTTCGACCAAGAATTCTTGGGAGTTGTCACGCAATTGGCGAACTTGAGCGAGTTCTTCACTGGCCTCAGAACTAATCACGTCGCCTTCTCTCAAAAGCGTAGCGGGCTCGGGCAAAAGCGTTTTGGCCAAATCCTCAATGAGTTCTTGGGGCGGCACGCAAGCTTGCGATTGACTTAAAAGAAGTTCGGTTTCAAAGCGAGATAAAAGGTCGGATAACGTTGCCAACTGCGGCAGCGAATCGCGCAGGGCGGCCAATTCCTTCGGACGAATGCTCTTTAAGGCAATGCGTGCAGCAATACGCTCGATGTCGGGCATGCCGGCAAGCGTTTCATAAAGATCAGCCTCAAGATCGCTTTTTTCCATCAATTCGCTGATGGCTTCGTGGCGCGCAGTCGTGGCGGCAATGTCGCGCAACGGGTGATGCAACCAATGGCGCATGGTGCGTGAGCCCATCGAGGTGCGACAGGTATCCAACACCGAAATGAGGGTGGGGCCGTTGTCGCCGCGCAAAGTTTCGGTGATTTCCAAATTCCGGCGCGTGGTGGCGTCTAGCCCAATAAAGCACGATTCGTTTTCCACGTCCAATGCGCGAATATAGGGTAGGGCATCGCACTGGGTTTGTTCAACATAACCCAAAATGGCGTTGGCGCCTGCGAGAATTTCCGGTTCTTCGCTCAAACCGCGCGCCGTCAAACTTTCTAAACCGAACTTTTCTTCAATCACAGCCTTGCCACGCGTGCTGTCAAAGTGCCAGTCGGGCAGTGCCGTGACGGCGCACCCTAGGTCCAACGCGGCAAGAGTATCGCGCTCACGATCGGCAATCAAAATTTCGCTGGGACTGATGCGTGCCAATTGATTGGGTACATCGGCAGGCGAACACTTTAGAGCTCGGAAAACGCCGTTAGAAAGCGTAATCCACACCAAAGCTGCTTCTTTATTGCGTCCGCTTGCGGGCACAAAGGCCAAAAGGGTAGAGTCGGCCTTGTCGTTTAATAGCGTATTGTCGGTGATGGTGCCCGGCGTCACAATGCGCACGACTTTGCGCTCCATTACGCCTCGGGGCGCGGCGGCTTCGCCCACCTGTTCGCAAATGGCCACCGACTCGCCCAAACGCACCAAGCGCGCCAAGTATTGATCCAAGGTGGAAGCGGGGACGCCTGCCATCGGGATGTCGTTACCCTTGGCGTCTTTACCTCGGCGCGTCAAAGTCAAACCCAGAAGGCGGTTGACTTTTAAGGCATCATCAAAGAATGTTTCGTAAAAATCTCCGAGACGATACAAAATCAAGACGCCCGGATGCTGATCCTTCAAAAGCAAATACTGACGCATCACCGGGGTGTGGTCGGCATAGGGATCGTTGGGAGTGGTTTTGTTCTTTTCGTTTGCAGTCATGAGAAAGCTTGAAGAGTTTTTACGACAGAAATTCAAATAGCAAAAAGCGAAAAGGGCGCCCGAGCGAGCGCCTTTTTCGTATGGATTGTTTCGGACGAACCAAAATTAGGCGACCGGATCCGTGTCAGTGACCTTGATTAACAAAGGAGCAAAGATTTTGGGCGTACCCACGCAAATGTCACCGGTTTCCAAGTACTTTTCGTTGCCCTTCAAATCGGTGACAAGGCCGCCGGCTTCCAAAACCAACAAGGAACCTGCAGCAATGTCCCAGCTCTGAAGACCGCTTTCCCAGTAGCCGTCCAAGCGACCGCAGGCAACATAAGCCAAATCCAAAGCGGCAGAGCCCGCACGACGCAAGCCTGCGGCAGAGCGAGCCACGCGCTCAAGTTTCGGCAGGAACGTTTCATAGTTGTCGTTGCGACGGAAGGGAAAGCCCGTGCCGATCAACGCCTTGGCAAAGTCGGTACGACCCGAGACGCGAATGCGGCGGTTATTCAAAAATGCGCCACGGCTGCGTTCGGCACTAAAGAGTTCGTCTTTGACCGGATCGTACACAACTGCCACCATCACGCGACCTTTGACGGCGTAGGCGATGCTCACGGCATACTGCGGAAAACCGTGCAAGAAGTTGGTGGTGCCGTCCAACGGATCGATGATCCACTGATGGTCGCTTTCCGGGTGGATGGCTTCGCGGGATTCTTCGGCCACGATGCCGTCGTTGGGGAAATACTGACTGATCATGCCGACGATGACGTTTTGGCAGTCGGTGTCGACGCGGCTCACAAAGTCAAAGGGAGCCTTTTCGCGCACGTCCAAAGAGTCGAGATTGCGACTTTCGCGGTTGATGATATTGCCGGCTTTGCGAGCGGCCTGGATTGCAACTTCAAGTTGAGCGGATGCCATAGTGTGTGTATCTCTTTTGATGGGATCAGCCCAAGTCGGAGCGCCGGCAAAAAGCGGCTACAATGACGAGCTGACCGTGAAAAATTCTTTGTGTTCGCATTGTAAAGGAAAGAAAGCGCGGTCGCAGGCAAAATCGAGCGTGCAGCTATGCATTTTTGCCTCGAGCGTGTTTTCGTTTGCCCTAAGTTCTCATTTTTCAATGGAAGTTTTTCAGTGAACCCGACTCTGCCCGCCGTTGCCCAACGCGTGACCTTTGTTCTTGTTGCCCCGAGCCACCCCGGAAATATCGGTTCGGCCGCGCGTGCCATCAAAACCATGGGCTTTACCAATTTGCGCGTGGTCTCGCCCAAGGACGCCGACTACAAGAATCATGCCGACGCCATTGCGTTTTCAACGAGTTCCGTGGACGTTTTGGAAAAGTCCCGCAGCTTTGAGACGCTTTCCGATGCCCTCTTTGACGTGTCGCTTTCTTTTGCCATGACGGGCTACAGCCGCGAGTTCGGGCCGCCCTTGGAAACCGTGCGCGCAAGCACCGATCGCGCGAGCGTTTGGTTGGAAAAAACGCAAGGTGAAGCGCTTGAGCAACCCAAAATCGCGTTTGTGTTCGGTTGCGAGCGCTCGGGGCTCACAAACGAAGACGTGGAAATGTGCCAATTTTGTACGGCGATTCCTGCCAACCCCGAAAGCCAGAGCTTGAATTTAGCGCAGGCCGTGCAGATTGCCGCCTACGAAATGCAGATGGCGCTGATGAATACCGAGCACATGGATGAGATGTACGCCTGGCAGGAGCGCTTTGATCGAGCACCGGCTGCGGGCGTTAAAGCCATCGAAGGCTTTTTCGAGCACTGGCAAAAGGCCATGATTGCATGCGGGGCTTTGAATCCCCAAGAGCCCAAAAACATGATGGAAATCAGCCGGCACCTTTTTGCCAGAGCGGGACTCACGCAAGTCGAAGTCGATATGTTGCGCGGCATTTGCGCTGCCATCATCTTGCCGCGCGCATTGCGTGCGGGCAGTAAAAAGGGGGCGCAAAAGACGAGCGAAAGTTAACGACAGCGATCTCGGCCGTGTGCACGCCGCTCTCGGGTTTCCTATATGTCGGAAAGCTGGGCTCGAACTTCACGCGAAAGTTCCCAGTGTCCCGTTTTGCGACTGCCCTTTCGAACCAAGAGGCCAAGCGTCTGCAGTATCCCCGTATAGCGTTTGACTGTCGCAATCGGGATGCCCAGATGCTCGCTAAGCTCGGCTTGCGTCGCAAAGGGATTGGCCGTCAGGTACTCCAGAATTTGCCGTTGTTTCGGTCTCAAGAGAAAGTCTTGATGGATTTCGGGCACATTTCGGTTTGCGCCTGACGACAGGCATTCCTGACCATCAAAACTTGTGAGCATGTCTTGAAAACCGCTCGGAGTCGTCTGCGCCTCAATTGTTTTTCTGTGCGGCACGATATCGCCATGCGCGTCGCGCTCAAAAGGCTTTCTATTGATGGAGATGACAAAGTCGGTGTCGTCTTCGTAAAGCGCCGGTTCGTCGAGTCCGTAAGCTCGGCATGCGCTCAAAATCTTCGGAATGCCGCTGCCCCAACTTTCAATCACGCCCATGTAACGGAAAACAGCCGCTATGGCTTTATTCTGGATTTTCGAGATGCCTTCGCGCATTTTTGCCACGGTTAAGCCGTCGACCAACATCCCGGGAGAGCGCACCTCAAAGCGATCGGCATAGATAATGACGCGAATCGGCTCCGGATAGAGGTAGGAACGGTGGCACACGGCGTTGGCAATCATCTCGCGAATCGCGTTTTCCGGGATTTCCAAAAACTGCCGGCGACCGATGCCTTCGATACGAAGTCCCAAGTGGAGATTGGCAACCGCAAAACTGTATGCATCTTCGATTTGCTCGTCGATGGGACCTTCGATGTCTCTTGCAGTCACCAGAAAGCTTCTGTCGGTACTGCGAAAGACGGCACAACGAATGATCGTATCGGGATTGTTTTGCAAGTTGCCCGAGAGAAGCTCGAAGGCCGTGGTGGCGTAAAAGCTGTTACCTTCTTGCGAAATCACTCGATAGGAAAGCAACTGAGAAAGACCGATGCGCCGAAGCCGCGCTTTTTCGTCATCGGTTTGAGCCAAGGATTTGGCATGCAGGTACAGGCGTTCACACAAAGATTCGATCTCGGCTTCCGACACTTTTCTATCCGTCGGCCGTTCGTCAAAACTCAAAGATCGATTGTCAAAATTGAGCTGCTCGAGTTGCCAGAGATCGGCCGGCCGGCTCGTTGCTCCGATGCGAACGTAAGTCCCCGATTGGCGACCTCGGGACTTCAGGTAGTAGGGCTTACGGTTTCCTTTGGCGACGTCGACAATCAAGACGGTCTTGCCGTTATTAGACGACGGGTAAATTTCGAAGGGAATTCTGGGCTCGCACTTGTCGCAAATGGCGTTGGTGACAGCGTCTTGCTTTGTCTGAAGATCCTCTGGATCGAGTCCCACGGTTTCGTGCGTTTTGTCATCCACACCGAAAATCAGCCGACCGCCGGCACAGTTTGCAAATGCGACAACCGTTTTGAGAAAGGTTTCGCTTTTGGGCGAAATGTCGAGTTTGTATTCAAGTGTTTTGCCCTCTGTCGCTTGAATCAATTCTTCGATGTATTTAACCATTTTTGGCACTTCTAGTATCAATATAGTTGAATAATAAACTAAAACGATACTGAAAAGAAGCTTTGCGTTTGCGTTCGACAATCGGTAATCGGTGCACAAAAGACATCGGAAACCTGACAAAACCGCGATACGTCAAAAATTGCGAAGAAAATCGGGCACCTTTTGCCAATCGCGGCCTTTCTTGCCATATACTTATTCGATGTGCCGAAACGTTTTTCGGCAAGCGAACAAAAAAACTGTTTAGACCACCGAAATAAGGAAACACAGCCATGTTTGAACGTCTCAAGGAAGACATGCGTACCATTCTCGAGCGCGACCCCGCGGCATTGAGCCCCGCACAAGTTTTGCTGTGTTATCCGGGGCTGCATGCACTGGCGTTTCACCGTGCCGCACACTGGTGTTGGATTCAGGGCTGGGGCGGCTTTGCTCGCTGGATCAGCCATGTGGGGCGCTTTTTGACCGGCATTGAAATTCATCCGGCAGCGCGCATCGGGCGTCGCGTCTTCATCGATCATGGCATGGGCGTGGTGATTGGCGAAACGGCCGAAGTGGGCGACGATTGCACGATTTATCACGGCGTGACCTTGGGCGGCTTATCTTTGGGGCGCGGCCAAAAGCGTCACCCCACCTTGGGTAAAGGCGTGGTGGTCGGTGCCGGTGCCAAGATTTTGGGCGGTTTTACGGTGGGGGATAACGCCCGTATCGGCAGTAACGCCGTAGTGGTCAAACCCGTTGAAGCCGATACGACCGTGGTCGGTGTGCCCGCTCGCGCCACCCACGAAACCAAGAAGGAAAAGGAACACGCACGCGACGTGTTTGCCGCTTACGGTGTGATGCCCGGCGAAGACGATCCGTACCTCACCAAGATTCAGCAGTTGGAAGAAGCGCTTGCTCAGCAGGCCAAGGTCATCGACAAGATGCAGTTGGCTTTAAAGAAGGCAAGCGACGCACACGTCAAACTCATGAAGGAATTGGCTGCACAAAGCAAAGCACAAGCGCCGGCGGCTCAAAAAGCTCCCGAAGTTGACGAAATGGACGATGTCGACGCGCAAGAACTCGGCGCAAGTCACGAGCCGCTCATTCAGGTGGAAACGAAACCTCAAAGCGAGCCCGTGAAGTCTGAAGGCGCCCTGGAAGTGCATGATGAGTCGATGGTCAAGTCCGTTGCCGAAGAAAAGGCCGAAGCCAAGGACGAAGAGAAAAAGTCGTAATCGACAAGTCTCAAACACCATCCGAAAGCCTTCCGTTGCCACCGTGCCGGAAGGCTTTTTTGCACTCGAAAATTTTTCTCAAAACCCGAAAAAAATCATTGACAGCGGCACCGACCTTCGTTAAAAATGAAGAAAGAATCGGACAAAATCCGGCTCTGAAAAAAAGGAAACAACAGGAGAAATAATGACCTTGAGCGTCTTTGCCGACATCATTTTGGGCGTGTTGCTTTTCGGGATTGCCGGCGGTTTGGTCTGGGGGCTTTTTCGCGGTCTGGATCGAATCTACGAAGCTCTCAAAAAAAGACAGCAGGAGCCGCGCGTGGTTGAGCAACAAGATTGCGACTGCGAAGATCATGCAGAGACGTATCGAGCCGAGCGCACGGCTGCCGCCTTAACCGGTATGGCGATGCTGGCTGCCGCCGAAGAAAGTGTGGCTGCGGGGCATTTCGACGAAAGCGGTAAGGAGTTTCGACGTCTTCGGATGGACGAGATCGACCGCAATCTTCGTGAGGATCCTGATTTCGCCGACATCGATTGGGAAAACGATTTCGATGAGGACGGTCAATATATCGGCGACGAACGTCAGCGAGAAGACGACTCGGACGGTTATAGCTCGCAAACCCACGACGAAGACGATCGAGACGACGACTTTTTCTACGAGCCGCCTTCTCGATATCGGGAAAGTTATTCCGGCGGCTGGACCGACGATGACTGATGCACAAAACCAAAGCCCTTTTCGACACGTTGCCGAAAAGGGCTTTTAAAGAATCAGATCAATGCGCGATTAGCAGATCGTACGGACCCAACCTTCCGGACCTTCGATTTCGCAAGCCTGAATACCCGTGAGGGTTTCGCGCAGCTTGCCGCTGATTTCGCCCATCTTTTCCATACCGGAAGGCAGAGCAATGACGCCGTTCTTGGTGTGGATTTCGCCCACCGGAGCCAAAACGGCGGCGGTGCCGCAAAGCGCGCATTCCTTGAAGTCCTTGACTTCTTCCAGGGCCACGGGACGTTCGATGACGTTCAATCCCAGGTAGTGTTCGCCGACATACACCAAAGAGCGACGGGTGATGGACGGCAAAATGGAATCGGACTTCGGAACGATGAGGTTGTTGTCCTTGTCGACAAAGATGATGTTGGCGCCGCCCGCTTCTTCCACATAGGTGCGGGTGGCCGGATCCAAGTAGAGGTTTTCGGCAAAGCCTTCGCGGTGGGCTTCCATCGTGGGATAAAGGCTCATGGCGTAGTTAAGACCGGCCTTGACATGGCCCGTGCCGTGGGGAGCGGCGCGGTCGTAATCCGAAACGCGAAGCTTCAAGGGCTTGACGGCGCCCTTAAAGTAAGCGCCCACAGGCATCACGAAAACGCGGAAAAGATAAGAAGGTGCCGGAGCCACGCCGATCTGCGGGCCCGAACCGATCATGACGGGGCGGATGTACAAAGAGCAACCGGTGCCAAAGGGCGGCACCCAAGCGGCGTTGGCGCGCACCGTTTCGATCACGGCGTCGACAAACTTGTCTTCAGGGTACACGGGCATTTCCAAACGACGGCATGTATTGGCCATACGAGAGGCGTTCATGTCGGGGCGGAAAGTCACGATACGACCGTCTTTGGTCGTGTAGGCCTTCAAACCTTCAAAGCAGCTCTGAGAGTAGTGAAAGACGCAAGCGGCTTCGGTCAAATGCAATTCGGAGTCGGTAATCAAACCGCCTTCGTCCCACTGGCCGTTGTCCCAGTTGGACTGCCAGCGATAGTCCGTTGCCGTGTAGCCAAAGCCCAAATTGGCCCAATCCAGATTCTTCTTTTCCATTTTTCTTGTTTCTCCGATTTCTCAAAAGCTGTACGAATTCAAGCTCAGTGAACCAAGGATATCCACTGAGGCCTGATCGATAATCTTACTCTTAAGGGCTTTGCGTCTTCTTGTTTTGGCTTCATTCGGGCAAAGAAAAACCGCAGTCTTTGACAAACTGCGGTTATCTCTGAGCAAAATGCCGTATACGAACTTACAACTTCGAAGCGATCAACTTACCCAAACGTTCGATGCCTTCGCGAATACGCGGCACCGGCACCGTCACAAAGGAAAGTCGCAAGTGGTTGCGGTTGCCGCCCAAAGCGTAAAAGGGTGCTCCGGGAACGAAGGCCACATTGTTGGCAACGGCTTCGCGCATAAGCTCGGTCGTATCGATCGATTCGGGCAACGTCACCCAAATGAACATACCGCCTTCGACTTCGGTCCACGTGACGCCTTCGGGCATAAATTCCTTCAGAGCTTGAAGCATGGCCGTACCTTGTGTGCGATAAAGGTCGCGCACCTGCGGCAAATGGGCTTCGAGTTTGCCGGATTCGATCACGCGAGCCGCGATCTTTTGCGTCAAGGTCGAGGTGTGCAAATCGATCGATTGTTTTAAAAGCGATACCTTGTCCAAAACTTCGCGCGGACCGCAGATGTAGCCCAAACGAAGGCCGGGCGACAAGACCTTGGAGAGCGTGCCCAAACGCAATGTTCTTTCGGGCGCCCAAGCGCGCAAAGACTTCGGGGCGCGCTTTTCGTACCAAAGCTCGCCATAGGGATCGTCTTCAACCAACCACAAATCGAGCTCCTTGGCTTTTTCGGCCAAGAGGATGCGGCGCTCTTCGGTCATGGTCATGCCTGTGGGGTTTGCGTAGGTGGGCATGACGTAGGCAAAGCGAGCTCCACGGAAAGACTCGTCCATGGCGGCCGGATTTAGGCCGGCTTCGTCCGTGGGCAAAAGGCCGAACGTGGGAGCGCAGTTTTTAAACGCCAACAAGGCGCCCATGTAGGTGGGATTTTCGACGAGAATCCGAGAGCCTTCGTCGATAAACAAACGTGCAATCAAATCCAGGGCCTGCTGAGAGCCCGAGACGATCTGCACTTCGTCGGGAGACGTTTCCACGCCGCGAGACGTTTCCAAAGCGGCGATGGCGCGGCGCAATTCCGGTTCGCCTTCGGTGCTCGAATACTGCAGCGCCTGACAGCCGGCCGTGCGAATCACGTGCTCAGCCGCTTCGCGTACGTCTTCGACCGGAAAGCCTTCGGGCGAGGGAAGGCCGCCCGCGAAGCTGATCACTTCCGGACGAGCGGCAAGTTCCAAGAGTTCTCGAATGATGGTGTCCTGGGGTCCGGACATCATTCGGCTCAATTGAGGAAAGGGTTTCGTTGTCATTTTCTCTCTTTCTTTTTTCTGGTACAAATGTTTTAGGCTGAGCGCACTTCGTCCACAACGGAATCGAAGGTCTTTTGCGTCTGTTCGTCGGGCTCTTCCGTCAAAAGACTTGCCACGATAATGGCAATCAAGCCGAAGACAAAGCCCGGAATGATTTCATACATACCGAACCAGGCAAACTGGTGCCACACCAAAACGGTGACGGCGCCCACCACCATACCGGCCAAAGCGCCCCAGCGGTTCATGCGCTTCCACCACAGGCTCATGATGATCACGGGACCGAAGGCGGCGCCAAAACCTGCCCAAGCGTAGCTCACTAAGGAAAGCACCAAGCTTTGCGGATCCATGGCGATAAAGATGGCCACAAAGGAAATCACCAACACCATCGTGCGACCGAACCACAACAACTCCCACTGGCTGGCGTTCGGACGCAGGAAGCTGCGATAGAAGTCTTCGGTCAAGGTCGAAGAGCAAACCAACAACTGGCACGAAAGCGTCGACATGACGGCAGCCAAAATAGCCGACATCAAAATGCCGCCGATCCACGGGTTAAACAACAGTTGCGAGAGCACGATAAAGATGCGTTCGTGGTTTTCGGTCACAAGCGTTGCCTGATCGGGATGAGCATTGAAGTAGGCCGCACCGAAAAAGCCCACGCTCACGGCGCCGCCCAAGCAGAAAATCATCCACATGATGGAAATGCGGCAAGCCCCCGGAATGACCTTGATGGACTTGGTGGCCATAAAGCGCACCAAAATGTGCGGCTGCCCGAAGTAACCCAAACCCCAGGCGAGCAAACTGATAATGCCGATAAAGGTTTGGTTGGTGACCATACGCACCATGTCGGGGTTAATGGCGCTGACGCGATCGACCGTCGCCGTAAATCCGCCCACGTCCCACATCACGACGATGGGCGTCACCACCAAGGCGATGCACATCAACGTGGCCTGAATGGCGTCGGTCCAACTTACGGCCAAGAAACCGCCTACAAACACATAGGCGATCGTGGCGGCGGCACCGATCCAAACGGCGCGCTCGTAGGTCATATCGAACGTGTTTTCAAAAAGACGGGCACCGGCCACGACGCCGCTGGCGCAATAAATGGTGAAAAACACCAAAATCACGATGGCGGCAATGATGCGAAGCGCTTTTGAAGTATCGTGAAAGCGATGGGTAAAGAAGTCGGGTAGGGTCAAAGCGTTGTGCGAGACTTCGGTATACACGCGCAAGCGGGCCGCAACGATCTTCCAGTTGAAGTACGTGCCGATCGTCAAGCCGATCGCAAGCCAGCTTTCGGAAATGCCGGACAAAAAGACCGCACCGGGCAAGCCCATCAAAAGCCAGCCGCTCATGTCGCTGGCGCCCACGGACAAAGCCGTCACAAGGCCACCGAGGCTACGACCGCCCAAAATATAGTCGTTAAAGTTTCTGGTGTAGTACCAGGCGCAAAAGCCCAGGCACACCATCAAAAGCAGATAGCCGCAAAAAGTAATGGCTGTCGGATTATCAAACATGTTCTAGTTTTCCGGTT
>CALKKK010000190.1 GCA_937995395.1 uncultured Sutterella sp.
TGCGTGTACGTGGGATGCGCGGTGTCGGAGGCCTTTTTCACGATGCCAACAGCAGGATCGAATTTGCTCACGCCGTGATAAAGCGTCGGATCGGCTTCGGCCGGTGCATAGCCCTTGCCCTTTTGGGTTTTGATATGCAAAACACACGGGCCGTTCAAAGCCTTCAAGTTGGCCAAAACACTCACCAACCCCAACACGTCGTGCCCATCAAAGGGGCCGAAATAATTGAGATCAAAGGCCGAGAAAATCGTCGAAGGGGGACTTAAGAAATTGACCGTCTGCTTTTCCACGCGCTTGGCAAATTCCCACAAAAGCGGCACAGGTTTGAGCATCGACTTACTGAATTCGCGTGCTTTCCACACCGGACGATAACTCACGAGTTTGCCCAAGTGTCCGGACAGGGCACCTGCCGGCGACGAAATCGAGCAGTCGTTGTCATTTAAAACAATCAAAAGCTTGATGTCTTTTTTGTAGACGCCCGCGTGATTCAAGGCTTCGATGGCCATGCCGCCGGTTAAAGCACCATCACCAATCACGGCGATGTGCCAGCGGTCGTCTTCACCGCGAATATGATCGGCCACGGCCATGCCCAATGCCGCCGAGATGGAAGTCGACGAATGCGCAGTGCCAAAGACGTCGTAGGGACTCTCGCAGCGCTTGGGGAACCCCGAGATGCCGCCGTATTGACGCAAATGCGCCATGGCTTCTCTGCGCCCCGTCAAAATCTTGTGTGCGTAAGCCTGATGCCCCACGTCGAAGATGATCTGATCTTTGGGCGTATCGAACACGTAGTGCAGTGCCACAATCAAATCGGTGGCGCCCAACGAGCTTGACAAATGCCCGCCTGTTTTGCTCACCGACTGCACCATAAACGAACGGATTTCGCGCGCCACTTCAGGCAAATCTTCCTGAGCGAGGTTTCGGAGGTCGGCAGGCGTTTGGATCGACTCCAACAATTCCAAATCGGTATTGGGACTAAAAAGTACCGGTTGCGTTTGCGTCGTTGACATCAATAATTCCTGCCAATGATGTAGTGAGCCAATTCGCGAAGACGCAGGGTTGAAAGGGGCGAAACGCCCAATTGCGATTCGATTTCATCCAACGCCTTCAATGCTGCGTCATAGCATTCTTTTGCCATGGCACGTGCCGTCTCGAGCCCCAACAAAGAAACGTAGGTAGGCTTGTCGTTGGCCTCATCCTTTCCGGCCGTTTTGCCCAACGTGGCGCTATCGGCCGTCGTATCCAAAATATCATCTACCACTTGGAAGGCCAAACCGAGATTAGCCGCATAAATATCGAGCTTATCCATCATTGCCTCGGCCAAAGACGTCTGACCGCACAAAGCGCCCATGCGCACGGCCGCACGAATCAGTGCACCGGTTTTTCTGGCATGCATGTCTTTAAGTGTTTGAGAATCGATCGTTTTGCCCACGCTTAACAGGTCGATAGCCTGTCCGCCGCACATACCGTCAAAGCCGCTCGCGTCCGCCAACAGGCTCATAACGGCAGCTTTTTGCGTATCGTTCATGGGACTGGCGGCAATGACTTTAAAAGCTTCGGGCTGAAGGGCGTCGCCTGCCAACATCGCCAAGGATTCGCCGAACTTGACATGTGCCGTGGGCTTGCCGCGACGCAACACGTCGTTATCCATACAGGGCATGTCGTCGTGCACCAAAGAGTAAGCGTGCACGTATTCAATCGCTAAAGCGGCCGCGTCCGACGCTTTGGGGTGAGCCATGGTCACAATGCCGGCCGCGTAAACCAAAAGCGCACGCACGCGTTTGCCGCCGTCCAAAACGGCATAGCGCATCGCTTCGGCCAACTGTCCCAAGGGACCGTCGGCTTGCGGCAAAGAACTTTCGGCCACACATTCGAAATGATCTCGCATGGCCTTGGCCCACGTATCAAAATTTGCGGGCGCATATTCGGCTTTCGTCGTCATACCTGAAAGCTCCTTAGAACGCAATGTCGTCATCGCTTACGGTCGACAAACGACCGTTGGCTTCCAACTTTTGAATCTTGGCCTGAGCGGCATCGAGCTTTTTGCGACAAATGTCTGTCAGGTGCTTGCCTCGGGTATAAGCCTCGACGCTTTCTTCCAAAGGCATATCGCCTCTTTCCATCTTTTCGACGATTTCTTCGAGTTCCGCCAAAGCGGCCTCGAACGTCTGCTCGTTTTTATTTTCAGCCATAAATCGATCCGTCGCACGAGCGAGCATTCGCAGTGCGAATTACGTAGAACAATCTGAATATTTTACCGAAACGCCGTGCGTTTGAGACATTGCCAAAAACGCCAACCTGCCCCGATAGGCTTGGGTTATCGGATGCCAAACAGCCTCGGTGCAAACGTCAGAAACGACAAAAATCGCTTTCGCGATACTTCATAAAACAACAAGGGGAAAAATTGGAGCGGGAGACGAGTCTCGAACTCGCGACCTCAACCTTGGCAAGGTTGCGCT
>CALKKK010000191.1 GCA_937995395.1 uncultured Sutterella sp.
TTTCCTAATTGTGTTGAAAAAATAAGGGAAAAGCCGCTTTGAAACATCGGTCTCAAGGCGGCTTCGAATGTTAATTGAAATCGTTTTCGAGATACTCGAAGCCCTTGACCACGCGATCGAGTCGCACGAGTTCTTCGAGCAAATCGGGCATACGATGCAAAGGAACGGCGTTGGGACCGTCGCTTAAGGCTTCGCAGGGATTTGGATGGGTTTCCATAAACAACCCGTCGACACCTACGGCAACGGCCGCGCGGGAGAGCACCGGCACAAAGCGTCGGTCGCCCCCGGAAGACGTTCCCTGGCCGCCCGGCAACTGCACCGAGTGCGTGGCGTCAAAGACAACGGGCGCCTTGGTTTCGCGCATGATGGCAAGGCTACGCATGTCGCTCACCAAATTGCCGTAGCCGAAACTTGCACCGCGCTCGCACACCATGAAGTTGTCGGGATTTAAACCCGCTTCTTCGGCGGCAGCGCGTGCTTTGGCAACGACGTTGACCATATCGTGCGGTGCGAGGAACTGACCCTTTTTGATATTCACGGGTTTGCCCGACTGTGCGCAAGCCACGATAAAGTCGGTCTGACGGCACAAAAACGCGGGCGTTTGCAACACGTCCACAACGCTTGCCACATCCTTGACTTCTTCGGCGGTGTGCACATCGGTCAAAACGGGAACACCCACTTCGCGACGCACGTTGTCGAGCATCTTCAAGCCTTCGTCACGACCCGGACCACGGAAACTTTTCCCGGAGGTACGGTTGGCCTTGTCGTAGCTTGCTTTAAAGATATAACGAATCCCTAAGGCGTCGCACGTTTCCTTCATTGCCCCGGCAATGTCGATCAACATCTGTTGACCCTCGATCACACAGGGGCCGGCAATCAAAAAGAAGGGAGATCGATTGCCGACTTCAAAACCGCAAAGTTTCACGTTGGTGTCCTTTAATAAATTTAGGCCGACTTCTTAGCCTTGTAATCCATCGCTGCGCGAACAAACGCTTCAAAGAGCGGATGACCTTCGCGCGGATTGGAGGTAAATTCCGGATGGAACTGAACGCCGAAGAAGAACGGATGATCGGGCAATTCCATCATTTCGGGCAAGTTTTCGGTCGGCGTGCGAGCCGAAATCACCATCCCCTTGCTTTCAAACTGCTGCGTGTAGGAATTGTTGACTTCATAGCGATGACGATGGCGTTCACACACCGTGTCGCCGTAAATCTTCTGAGCCAAGGTGCCGGCCTTGACCGGAACCGTTTGGCTACCCAAGCGAAGCGTACCGCCCATATTGCTCGTTTCGTCGCGCGTTTCGAGTTTACCCGACTTGTCCGTCCACTGCGTGATCAAAGCCACGACGGGGTGCGGGGTGTCGATATCGAATTCCGTGGAGTTGGCGCCACCCAGACCGCAGACGTGACGTGCAAATTCGATCACGGCCGTTTGCATGCCCAAGCAGATGCCCAAGAACGGAATCTTGTGGGTACGGGCATATTCGATGGCCTTGATCATGCCTTCGGTACCGCGCTTGCCAAAACCGCCCGGAACCAAAATGGCATCCAAATCGGCCAAAGAGTCGCAACCGCTCTTTTCGATTTCTTCAGAATCCACAAAGCGAATCTTCACTTTCTGTTCGGTACGGATACCGGCGTGCATCAAGGCTTCGTTCAAGCTCTTGTAGCTGTCGGCATAGTCGACGTACTTGCCCACCATACCGATGGTGACCGTGCCCTTGGTTTCATGCACGCGACGCACGATTTCCTGCCACTGAGACAAATCGGCAGGCTTAGTTTCAAGCTTCAGGCGTTCGCAGACGATGTCGTCCAACTTCTGAGCGTGCAACATCAACGGCACTTCGTAGATGGTGCTGGCGTCGGTAACGCTGATCACGCAATTCATCGGAACGTTACAGAACAAAGCGATTTTGGCGCGTTCGTTTTCGGGCACTTCACGTTCGGCACGGCAAAGGAGCACGTCAGGGTAAACGCCTTCTTCGCGCAACTTCTGAACGGAGTGTTGCGTGGGCTTGGTTTTGAGTTCGCCGGCAGCGGCCACCCACGGGCAAAGGGTCAAGTGAATAAAACAGGCATTTTCGCGACCCACTCGGAAACTCATCTGACGAACGGCTTCGACGAAGGGCAACGATTCGATATCGCCCACGGTACCGCCGATTTCCACCACGGCCACATCACATTCGCCGCCGCAGGAGTTTTTGGCACCGCGCAGGATGTATTCCTGAATTTCATTGGTGATGTGCGGAATCACCTGCACAGTCTTACCCAGATATTCGCCGCGGCGTTCTTTTTCCAAAACGCGCTGATAAATCTGGCCGGTCGTGAAGTTGTTGAAGCGGTGCATCTTAGACGAGATAAAACGCTCGTAGTGACCCAAGTCCAAATCGGTTTCGGCACCGTCTTCGGTCACAAACACTTCACCGTGCTGAAACGGGCTCATCGTGCCCGGATCCACGTTGATATACGGATCGAGCTTGATCATTGTCACCTTGAGACCGCGAGACTCAAGAATTGCCGCCAAAGAAGCGGCGGCGATGCCCTTACCCAAACTGGAGACAACGCCGCCCGTTACAAATATGAATTTCGTCATTTGATTACACTCGATCTTCTAAAGCACGACAAAACCCGAAGCAACGCGCATTGGCTTGCCGTGCGAATGTTATGAATCCAATGATTATAAATGAGCCTACGATCTTTTACCGAGAAAATCGCGAAACGAACACGATTTTCTCGGATAAAAAAGCTTTTTCGTCTTAATCGACGCTACCGCACCACACACGCACCAAGAATGTCTCGATGGCACCGTGCGCCTGAGGCAAATTCAAAAGCGTATGAGGCGCTTGCGGCAACAAAACGATAGAGGCGTTGGCATTGTCTTTAAGCGCCTCGTGCGGGTAACCGAAAGCCTTGGGATTGTCCAAGTAGCCGTTACCCGTACCGAAAAACTTATCCGTCAGACTCATCACCGCCAAAACGGGTTCGCCCTCCGTAAAGACATTTCCCGGCGTCTCGACAAAATAATTCTCTTCGCAACTCCACGAGAAAATCATCTTGCCCGATTCGGCAACGCCCGCAGCTTTGCCGTCAAAACGCGCAGCCGTCACCCCGCCCTCGCTGGTGCCGGCAACCACATAACTGCCGTCAAACCAGGACATGGATTGCAACTGTTTGGCGGCAAAAGCCAATTCTTCGGAGCGCATCGCGTGAATGCGCTCATAATCCGAACGAGCCACCGGAGACGAATAGGTCAATCTGTCGGGCGTTTGCATCGAGTCGGGCACAACGCAAGCCACGCCCAAGTGAGAAGCCAACCACTGCGCAAGTTCGCGAATGGCGGGGTTGACGCCGGAACTTCCGTGCGCAAACAAAACGGTCGGGCATTGAA
>CALKKK010000192.1 GCA_937995395.1 uncultured Sutterella sp.
GGGTGGATCGCCCCGATGTGATGCCTGTGAAGATCGCTCGGGACAAGTGGTGATTGCTACTTGTCGGACAGTCGTCGATGAATCAGGAAAACAGTACCGCAAGGGCTGTTCAATACTAGAAGCCACTCATTTCAATGAGGGGTAGATCACAATCAGCAAGGATCTTCGTTTGATGAGCTCGGGCCCGCGCGCCGGTTGGATGGAAATCAATCTGCCGGCCCTGTCTCCGGGATCGTCCATTATGCCCGGCAAGATCAACCCGACTGTGCCCGAAATGGTGATTCAAATTGCGCACCAAGTCTGCGGTAACGATGTAGCGATTTCGATGGCCATCGACGAAGGCGAACTCGATCTTAACGTTTGGGACTCGACCTTCTACAAGTGCCTGTTTGAAAGCCTGCAGTTGGTGGGCGAAGAGCTGCCGTTTTTGCGCAATCATTGCGTTGACGGCATCACCGCCAATGTCGAGCGTTGCAAGTTTGAGGCCGAAAGTTCCATTGCCTTGTCCACCGTCGTGGCGGCAACCTTCGGTTACCCGGAAGGCGTGCGTGTGGCACATTACTGCGAAAGCCATCAGTGCACGGTTAAAGAAGCTGTTGTCGCTCTTGGATTGATGACTCAAGAGCAAGCCGAAATCTTGGTCGATCCGATTCTGATGACCGATCCGCAAAAGATGGCGCCGATTGTGGCGAAGTTTAAGAAAGAACTCGGCATTCTGATCTGACGCATCCAGTAAACTTTTGAGCGCGCCGGTATGGCAACCTTTTTTGGTTGCGGTGCCGGCGTTTTTGTCCGAACGTTGATCGATGTTGCAGGAACTTTCTCGCAATACCCAAGTGGTTTGTTTCGAAAGCGGATCTGTCGCGCACTGCAAAGAATGCATTTTCGTTATAGATGTGCCTTGTTGACGGGCATCGAGCGCGAAATTTTTTGTAAATTGTCCAATAGCACTTGACTTTGGGTGTTAAAATCTTTCGGTTTATTGTCGTACTCAAGGGTTTGCGCCCTTTTTTCTCGTGACGATTTCCCGTACCCTTCTTTCTTTTGCGATGACGCTCTCGATCTTTGTCGCCTCTTGGACGGCAGGCTCCGTTGCGTCTGCGGCAGACGTGGCCAGCATGAGCCCGAGAAGCGGTGTGGCTGCTACGGAAGACAGTACGGCAAAGCCCGCCAAGAAAGTGCGAGTGGCCAAAAAGCGTTTGCGCCGTTCGCTTTCCGTAGCCTCTTTGGCGGGGCTTCGCGAAACCCCCGATCCTTTGGAATTGTCGAGCTCCGTTGCTTACATGATGGATCAGGATACGGGCGAAGTCTATTTTGAGAAAAACGGCAACGTTCAATTGCCCATTGCTTCCGTTACCAAGTTGATGACCGCTTTGGTCATTGCCGAAAGCGAACTGCCGCTTAAAGCCAAGCTCAAGGTGACGCGCGCCGATTATGTGAAAAGTACGGCCGAAAGTAAACTCAGAGCCGGCATGGTGATGACGCGCGAAGATGCGCTTCGCGCAGCTTTGATGAGTTCGGATAATCGTGCCGCACACATGCTCGCCAGAACGTATCCCGGCGGAATCAAAGTCTTTGTCGCCAAGATGAACGAAACCGCGCGCGAGCTTGGCATGACGCAGTCCGTTTTTGCCGATCCGACGGGGTTGTCCAACGATAACGTTTCGACAGCGCACGACTTGGCGCTGTTGGCTAGCCGCGTGCACGAGTTTGACGTTTTGTCTCGCGTTTCCACCGCTCCGACCGCTTTGGTCAATACCGGTAACGCCAAGATTCGCCTGACGACCACCAATCGCTTGATTGGGGATCCCCGCTGGAAAGTGGGCTTGCAAAAGACCGGTTATACCCGTGCGGCAGGCCGCTGTATGGTAGTGCAAAGCGAATTTGCCGGGCACCGCGTCGTGATGGTGGTGTTGGATTCCGTCACCAACGCCAAGCGTGCTGACGACATGTATCGCATGCGCCGTTGGTTGGAAGAAGAAACGCGCTTTCAAAAGCAGTTTGCGCAAATCAGCCCCTACGAGCTTCTCTAATTTTTCCTGACTTTGGGATACGTCAAAACATCCCGCTTTCGATTCCGATTTCCGTCGATTTCGATCCCTATAATCGTTTGTAAGAGCCGTCTCGATTCCCTTAAGAGACGGTCACGGGCATTTGCGCCCTTTCAATTCGACGAGGAAGAGAATGAAAAAAATCGGGATAGTGGTTGGTCACCACGACGAGCGTGCTTTGGCAGTCAAAGCCGCCATTTTGGCTAAGGACAGCACCGTTGAGGTGATTCTCGACGAAGAGCGTTTTCATGCCGACGATCCGGAATTTAAAAAGTCCGACTGCAAGATCAACAATTTCAATGCCGTAGAACGTTTGGCCGAACGCGGCGCACAAGTCATTGCTTTTAGCTGTGGGTGCCCGCACATGTTTTTTGCGGAACTGCAAACGGAAACGACGATTCCCTTGGTCGATCCGTGCAATATCTTGGGCGATCTTTGGTCGGTCGAAGATTACGCCAAGCGCATTTTGGAAAAAGACGCCGCGCCCAAAGCCAAACCTTTTAAGGTGGGGTTGATCGGCGGTCTTGGACCTGCTGCTACGGTCGACTTGTACGACAAGATCGTGCGTGCCACGCCTGCGAAAAACGATCAGGAACACTTTAAGCTCGTGGTCGAACAAAACCCGCAGATTCCCGATCGCACCAAGGCGTTGTTAGAGGGCGGCGTCGATCCGACGCTTCCGATGTATCACTGCGCCAAGCGTTTGGAAAAAGACGGGTGCGATTGCTTGGTGATCCCTTGCAATACGGCGCACGCCTTCATTCCCGGCATCGAGCGTCACATTTCGATTCCCTTTATCAACATGCAGCAGGCCACGATGGATGAAATCAAGGCCAAGTTCGGCGACGATGCCCGCGTGGGCTTGATGGCCACGAGTGGTACGGTACGCACCGGCATCTATGGCGATAAGGCTAAGGATATGGGTGTCGCGATGTTTGTGCCCGACGAAGTGCACCAAAAGCGCGTGATGGATGCCATTTACGGCCCTCAGGGCGCCAAGGCGGGCTACACCACGGGCGTGTGTTACGATGACTTGATGGCGGCGTCCGAATACCTGGTCAATACGTTTAATTGCAATGTCTTGATTTTGGGTTGCACGGAACTGCCTTTGATCTTCAAAGAGGGCGACACGAAGATTGCCGGCAAAGACGTCTTTATCATCGATCCGACTTCGGCCTTGGCACGCAAGGTGGTGAAGCTGGCCGAAACGACGATTGCCGAGCGCGGCGTTCGTTAATGCGCTAAAACTGCACAAATCAAAAAGCCGCGAAGGAAATCTCCGACGCGGCTTTTTCAATGAGCTGTCCTTAAATGATGTCGTTTTCGTCGACTTGCGCGCTGATCGCCTTGGCGGCGTCCATCAAGTGCTTGACCCATTCGGGCTTGTGCTGCATGTCGGTTTCGGAACTAATCGTCAAGGTGGCAATTGCCGCACCTTTTTTATCGCGCACGGCCGCACCGATACACTGGATGCCGAGTTCCAACTCTTCGCGATCTTCGGCCCAACCGAGTTCTTTGACGCGGTTAAGTTCCAAAATCAATTTTTCGGGCGTATGAATCGAGCGTTCGGTGCGCGGTGCCAATTTGCTTCGCGCGATGTAAGCCGAAACTTCTTCGGGCGAGCAATCGCACAGGAACAGCTTGCCGCCGCTGGTGCAATGAAGCGGTGCAACGGCACCCACGCGACGCGCCAGACGCACACCGGTTAGCGGTGCGTAGACGTGCTCGATATACATGATGTGATCGTCTCGACGCATGGCCAAATTGATGGTTTGGCCCGTGATTTCATGCAGAGTCTGCATGACGGGCAGAGCCTTTTCGCGAATTGTCAAACGATCGCGCACAAGGCCTCCGAGTTCCAAAAAGCTCAAACCCAAACGCCAGCCGCCGTTGCTGTCGCGCTCGACAAAGCCGTTTTCGGCCAAGTTCCACAACAGACGATGGGCGGTGGACGTGTGAATTTGGGTGGCTTCGGCAATTTCGTGCATTGTGTAAGGGGCTTTGCGCGAAGCTAAAAGTTCAAGAATGCGCTTGGTGCGCTCGAGAACCTGGACTTGTTTTAACTTGTCTTTGACTTCCATGGCAATCAATCTATCGATGTCGTTATAAAACTTTTTCAGTTAAGCGGCCGCGTTGCTTTGGGCATCGGGCTGACGCAATTGAGAAGCCACCACCTCGGCGATGTCGCGCACGGGTGTGGGGTCGGTCTTCGTGTCTTGGGCCTGCGCACTGTTAATCATCGTCATGCAGTGCGGACAGCTCACGACGATTTCATCGCCCCCTGCAGCTTTGAGTTCCTTTAAGCGAATCACGTTGATACGAGCCGGGCGATCCATAAAGATTTGTGCGCCGCCCGCGCCGCAACACGTGGCGTTGCATCCGCGCTTTTCGGTTTCTTTCATGGTTTTGCCCAATGCCGTCATGATTTCGCGCGGATCGCGCCCGATTTTGTTGTAGCGTGCCAAGTAGCAGGCGTCGTGTAACGTCACGCTCGCGGCATCTCCCTGTTCGGGCGAAATCTTGCCTTCCTTGATCAGGCGGGCAATGAGCTGCACGTGGCTGGTGACCGGCCACGTTGCATTTTCAAACTGCGGATATTCGTTTTTGAGCGTATTGAAGCAATGCGGGCAGGCCGTGACGATTTCGTCGAACCGATAGCGATTGATCGACTCGATGTTTTCGGCTGCCGCTATCTGGAATAAATACTCTTCGCCGGCGCGACGCGCAAAGTCGGCGTGACAACGTTCTTCACTCATCACGGCAAACTTGATGCCGGCGGCGCGGAAAATCTCCACCATGGCACGCGCAATTTTTTGTGCGCGGCGATCGTAGCTTGCCGAGCACCCGACCCAGTAGAGCACGTCGTATTTTTCACCGGGCTTGGCGCGCGGCACGTCGAGGTCTTGAGCCCACTTCAAACGCGAGCCCGGATCCATACCCCAGGGGTTGCC
Organism: uncultured Sutterella sp.; assembly: GCA_937995395.1. GTDB lineage: Bacteria > Pseudomonadota > Gammaproteobacteria > Burkholderiales > Burkholderiaceae_F > Duodenibacillus. The sequence goes on from CALKKK010000192.1 coordinate 5,003, forward strand.
GACGCTTGAGGTGTTTTCAAGCGCTGTAGCCAAGCCTTCGGGGAAGTCGCCTTGCTCCAAGGCCAAATGGCGGCGCATCGAAACCACCAAATCGGGAATCGGAATCTGAGCCGGACATACTTTGGCGCAAGCGCCGCACGTGGTGCAGCTCCAAAGGGCCTCTTTGCCGACGATGCCGTCGATGAGTTCTTTGTCGGTATTGGCATTGCGCATGCGCGCCTGTAACGACAGGATGAAATTCTTGGGATCCAAAGGCGTGCCGGCTTTAACCGCCGGACATTCGTTGCGGCAGCGCCCGCACTCGGTGCAGCCGTCAAAGCGGATGCGATCGAGTTGGGAGAACTGCTCAAACTTGGAAATGCCGAACGTTTCCTGTTCTTCGATGTCTTCGATCTTGGCAATAGCGCCCATGGGGGCGGTCTTTTGCCAGAAAATCGACGTCGGCGTCTTGAAGATATGCCCGTAGAATGTGAGCGGCACGGCAGCCACAAAAAGCAATGCCGCAAGCCCGTGCACCACCCAAACATAAATGTGAAGGGTGCGAAGGAAGGGTTCCGAGGCGCCGGCAAAAAGCTGCGCGATCGTGTAACCCACAAAGCTCACGCTCGCCCATTCGGGGGCTTCGGCTGCCAAACGCAAAGCTTCCAACAAAAAGCCCGTCACGATGATAAAGGCCAAAGATCCCAGCATTACGGCAAAGCGACTGCTCGCTTCGACTTTAAAGTCGTGCTTGACAAAGCGGCGCCAAGCGTACCAGGCAATGGTCAAGAGACTCACAAGGCCTGCCAAATCCAAGACAAACTTGTAGACGAGATAGACGTTGCCGGCCAAAATGCGCTTGCCGAAAACGAGATGGGCGACGTCCCAGTCGATCGTGGCGATGGCCGTGCCCAAAAACAACAAGACAAAGCCCCAAAAAAGCGCAAAGTGCATCTGACCGCTCACGGTTTGACGGATGCGTTTTTGCCAGAGAATTTCGCTCACCAAGCGCTTGATGCGGCCTTCGTTTTTTTCTTGGGGATTGACGGGCGTCTCCGGGCTTTGTCCGCGACGAAGCTTGACGGCATGCACGATGCCGGCAATGCACAAGCCGACGGCCAAAAGACCGACAATGTAAACGCCAATCTCGGCCCAGAGCGGAACATTCCAAAAGGCCGGACGAACGGGGAAGACTTCTTGCATTTTTATAGGTTATTTCGGGGTCTGAAAAAGACAATGCTCTAACATTGCATAGAGTGCAATATTAGAGCATTGAGTAAGGGGAAACAAGGCAGCCAAAGACGCGGTTTTGCTTCTAGCGGGAAGATTTTCGCAATTTCGCAACAGCATCGACACAATCGGCCGGCAATCCCAAACCGTGATAGAAAAGACCGGTATGAATCTGCACAAGATCGGCACCGGCTTCGATTTTGGTCACGGCATCTTCGGGACTCACGACGCCGCCCGAAGCGATCACGGGCAATCGACCTTGCAAATACTGCACGCAGTCGCGCACGAGTTTTGTGGAGCGTGCCATTAAAGGAGCACCCGAGATGCCGCCTTCGGCAAAGGGTCTTTCCTCCTGAATCTGACGGCCGAGCACGGCACTGGTGTTGGAGACGATCACCGCATCCATTTTGGCATTGACGATACTTTCAAGCGCACGGTACAAATCGTCCGTATCCAAATCGGCCGAAAGCTTGACGGCGATGGGGCGGTAGGGCAGGCTCTGGTCCTCTTGAAGACGGGTGCGTTCGTCGTCAAGTTCGGTCAAAAGCGTCAGAAGCTCTCGGCTTTTTTGCAACTCGCCCAAACGCTTGGTGTTGGGGCTTGAAATGTTGACCGTGAAATAGTCGGCGCGGTCGTAAAGCTTGGCAAGCGCAATGCGAAAGTCGCCCACGGCGCTTTCGATCGGGGTCGTGGCATTTTTGCCGATGTTCACACCCAAAATGCCGCCACGCAATTTGAAGGCATCGGCGCTTTTGAGGTTTCTTAAAACATGCTCGCACCCGTCGCTGGCGTTGCCCACGCGATTGACAACGGCCTCGGTGGCCGAGAGTCTGGCTACGCGCGGCAGGGGATTACCCGGTTGCGCCACGGGTGTGACGGTGCCGATTTCGACATGACCCACACCCAATGCACCCAAGGCGCTCACCATTTCGCCGTTGCGATCAAAGCCCGCAGCAATGCCGATGCGATTGGGGAAACGTAAGCCCATCACTTCGACCGGGTCTTCGACCGGTACGTGCGTGACGTGTTTGTGCCATTGAAACGTCGTATAGGCGTCAAGGTAGCGTGCGCACAGATTTCGAGCGAATTCGGGCGCAGTTTTGGTCATCACCAGTTGAGTCAGAAGCCGAATCATCACAAAGAAGCATAAGACAAAAAAACATGTCTCCGATTCTAGCCCGTCGGACATTGAGATGGAGAAAAGAAAAAAATACGACAATTGTTAAGAAAATTTTTCGTAAGCGATTTACGACAAATCATCGTTTGTTTTTGTCGACAAAATTTCGAGTGGCGATAAGCCGGCTAATTTTTTTAGGGTAAATGCGGTGGGAAATTACCTAAGATTTTTCTAGTATTGAAGGCGAGGAGAAAAAAAACATTGCGCACCCCGAAAAGAAGCGCAAGGAGAAAGAAAATATGACCCAGACAGTCTCTCGCCGCTCCCTGATTCAGGGCGCGGGCGCCGGCTTTGCTGCCGCGCTTTTTCAGCCCGTGGCCGCTCAGGCCGCCGCTGCAGAGTCTAAAGAAGCATGGTCGGGCTGGACCATTTGCGACTCTTGCAACCATATGCCCATGTGCGGCATTCATTTCAAAGCCCGCGGCAATACCGTGATTCAGATTGCCAACTGGAACGAACATCCCAATCACTTCCTGTGCTCCAAGGGGATTTCCACGTTGCAGCGTCTGTACAACCCCAATCGTTTGCTCTATCCGATGAAGCGAACCAATCCCAAGGGTTCGGCAGATCCGGGTTGGGTGCGTATCGGTTGGGACGAAGCCATCAAGATGATCGCCAAGAACTTAAACGAAGTCAAAGCCAAACACGGTGCCGACCGCGTTTTGTTCTATTGCGGCGACCCCAAAGAACCGCGTCCGCCCGTGATGCGTTTAGCGCGCTATTTCGGCAGTCCCAACTACTGCTGCGAAAGCTCGGTGGCTTGTAACTTGGCTTATGTGCACGCCTTGGAATTGTCCTACGGCGCCGAAATTGCCGGCGGCCCGAGCCCCAAGACGAAGTGCTGCATGATCGTGGGTAAAAACGGCTCTTGGGCATCTCCGCACGGGTTCTTCCGCAATCTCTTGGCGCAAAAAGCGCGCGGCTTGAAGTTGATCGTTTCCGACCCGCGCCGTACCAAAGTGGCAGAACAGGCCGACATTCATCTGCAAGTGAAACCGGGCACCGACGGTGCTCTTGCCTGGGGCATGATTCGCGTTTTGGTCAAAGAAGGTTTGGTCAAGCGCGAGTTTGTCGACAAGTGGTGCACGGGCTATGAAGAATTGGTGAAGTACTGCGAAACTTTCACGCCCGAATACGTTGAAAAAGAAACGGGTGTGCCCGCCGAAAACGTGGTTAAGGCCGCTCGCATGTTTGCCGACGGGCCATCTTCGATGATGTTGCCGGGCCAATCCATTCCGCATCAGGGCAACGGCTGCAACAATGTGCGCGCTTACTCCTTGTTGATGGCTTTGACGGGCAACGTCGACAATGCCGGGGGCTCGACTTTTAACAATTGGCCCGAAGACTACATTCGCTGGGACGAAGGCTATACCAAGACTTTTATCGATCAGAAGTGGTTTAACGAACCCGAACAGAAAGAGCGTCGGATCGATCGCAAATTTGCGCCGGTTTGGAACGAAATGCAGGTGCTTTGCAGTCCCAACATGCTGCCCGAAATGGTCCGCGACGGTCGAATCAAAGCCTTTGCCGGTTTCGGCACCAATCTGTTGATTTGGCCAAGCCCGGCCGAATATCAGGAAGCTATTCGCAAGATGGACTTCACGTTTGCCACCGACTATTTCTATCGTGCCGAAACGCACCACGATATGGATTTGGTGTTGCCGGCCGCCATGAACTTCGAACGTTATGCGCCGTTTGGCGTGCACGGTCGCAAGGTGAGCGCTCGCAAACCGGTCAAACCTTTGGGCGAGGCTTGGGAAGATTGGAAGATCGCTTTGACGATCGGCGCCGCCGTCACGGGCGACAGCAAACTGTTCTTTGACGGCGATCCCGTCAAGGCCTGCGACTCGATTTTGAACGGTTGGGGCACAAGCTACGCCGAACGTCAGGCGATGCTCCCGCAGGTCAACATCTGCGAATGGTTCCCGAAGCCGCAAACCGAAAAGTATGCCAAGAGCATTTTGCGCTTTGACGGCAAACCCGGTTTCCGAACGCCCTCGGGCAAGATCGAATTCGTTTCGTCTGTTCAGGCCAAGCACGGTTTCCCGGGCTTGCCCGTGTATGTGAAGGCGCCGCAACCCACCGAAAAGTATCCGCTCAAACTCTTGAACGGGACGCGCCGCCCCTACATCACGCACTCCAAGACCAGAAGCGATCAGCCGTATCTTTTGGAATTGGAACCGGAGTCTTACATCAACATGCATCCGGCCGATGCCGCCGCCCGCAACTTGGTCGAGGGCGATCGGGTCTGGATTCTTTCTCCCAACTATCAAGGTAAGGTGCGCGCACGCGTGCGTGTCACGATCCTTGCAAGAAAGGGCATGATCGACGCCCAGTACGGCTGGCGCGGCGATCAGGAAACGCAGCCGTTGATCCCGCGTAAAGGCTGGGATCCGATCTCGGGTTACCCGTGCTGCAACGATACGTGCGTTGAGGTCGTCAAGGCCGACGGCGCTGATAAAGCCTAATAGGAGAAAGACATGTCTAGCTACGGAATCATTGTCAATATCGACAAGTGCGTCGGCTGCCATGCCTGCGCCGTTGCCTGTAAAGAAGAAAACCAGGTGGCCCCCGGAATCTTTTATGAAAAGATTCACAGAAAGGAAAACATCGACGCCAATGTCGTGAATTACTATCGCGCGTCCTGCCAGCACTGCGACGATCCGGCCTGTATGAAGGTCTGTCCCGTCAAGGCCATTCACAAGGGGCCTGCCGGCGAAGTGCTCGTGGACGAAACGAAGTGCATCGGCTGCCAAATGTGCTCGCGTGCTTGTCCCTACGGCGTGCCGCAGTTCAATACGACGGGCAAAACCAGCTACTTCGGCGACAAGGCTCCCTTGGCCGTGCGCGATCTTGAACCTTGGCAGCAGCACAAGGCCGGACGCGCCGAGCACTGCACGTTGTGCACTCACCGCACGCAAAAGGATCAAAAGCCCGCTTGTGTGGAAGCTTGCGGTATCGGCGCCATGGTTTTTGTCGATTATGAAAACCCGACGCCTGAAATGAAAAAACTCATCGATCAGGCCAAGGCGATGAACGTCAAAGCAGGCACCAAGCCTAAGATTCGTTACATCGCACGTCACATGGATGTCGAAACATTTGAGCTCAAGCTCTAACAATCTCTGAGCCCAAAGACAAAACGGCCGCCCGAGGAGTTTTCCAAGGGGGGCCGTCTGTTACGGGGAGAATATCGGTGTTAGTCGGCTACACGTTAAGAAAGGATGGCGGCGATACCGTCCAACACGTCGGCAACGTCGAGATAAGCTCCGGCATCCGTTTCGCGTTCGCGAATGGCTTGAGTGATCGCAGGTGTCAAGGTAGCAATGTGTGCCTTGTAGAATTCAAGCCCCGTGGCCGCATCCTCGCGCAAAGCCATCACGGCTAAAAAGCCGAACATCAAACCCAGATGATCTTCCGGTACGACGGAGTCGCCTGCCAACTCCAACCCTGCTTTTTCATAACTTGTTTTGCACTCCAATTGTGCGCCTTGGCACAAGAGGTGTTGTGCGCTCGTCCAGGCGCTTTCGCACAGCGGAATCGTTTGCTTGCCGACACCTAAAAAGAGTTTGGCGTAGGATTGCGAAAGCCCTAAGTCGTCGACCGGGCTTTTGGCGGCAATCGCTTGAAGACGAGTGCGGAGTTGCTCGGGCATTTCGCGATCGCCTGAGGCCACCACATCGGCGGCAACGGGAATGGAAGCCGACGCGCCGAGTGTTTCGGGTTCAAGCAGGATGTGGGCCATCGAATCGAAGACGGGACGGAGGCTGACGAACAATTGTTGGATTTCCATTGGGGGTTGCTCAAAATAAAGGGCGCCGGAAAAATAAAAGCGCAAATAAAGAAAAACGGTGCTCGCTTACATAAGAGATGCACCAAGGCGGTGCCCTGATTGTAGCGAATTCGGAGAATAACTCGAAAGATGCCCGAGGATTAAGGGGAAAACGAAAATGACGGAGATGGTTGGAAAGAGGGAAACGAAAGAAAAGTAAAATTTTTTCGAAAAACTGCTTGACATCAAATAAATGCTTTGTTATAGTTTCAATCTCTCCAGTAAACGGAGACGAAAGCATGGATCGCGGGGTGGAGCAGTCTGGTAGCTCGTCGGGCTCATAACCCGAAGGTCGGAGGTTCAAATCCTCCCTCCGCAACCAAAACAAGTTCTGATTGAAACGGCTTCCGCAAGGAAGCTTTTTTAATGAGAACGTTGAGTTTTCGAAGCAAGTGTTGAGAGAAATAAATTTAAAAAATTTTTCGAAAACGACTTGCAAAACGGATTTGAGTTCTGTATGATTTCAATCCTTGTCGCGATAATAAGCGACACGCTCTTTAAAAACTAGATAACGAACCGATAAGTGTGGGCGTCGTAGATAGTCCGAGTCGAAAAACTCAAAAAA
>CALKKK010000193.1 GCA_937995395.1 uncultured Sutterella sp.
TGCCAAGAGCGAAGAAGTGATGTGGCAGTGCCGCGAATGCGGTCACTTGGTGATCGGCAAGTCCGCTCCCGAAATCTGCCCGGTGTGCGCTCACCCGCAGGCCTTCCAGCAGGTTCGTGCTGAAAACTTCTAATCGTCTCTATGGCTCTGTTCAGTGAAAACTGAAAAGGCTTTTCGACGACAAAAGAAATCCGACTTACCTTTGCGGGCAGGTCGGATTTTCGTTTGTGCGTCTGAGAATGTAGAAACTACTTAAAGAGTTCCAACAGGTAGGGCAGGATGGCCGGTGCCGCAAAGGCCGTAAACAAACCTGTCAGTCCCATCGAGAGCCCCGAAAAACCGCCGGTGTCGCGATTCATCTGAAAGGCCGTTGCCGTACCCACGCCGTGCGCCGCCAAGCCGATGGCAAAGCCGCGGGTGGCGTCGTCCTTTTCACCCAAGACGGCAAACAAAGGACGACAGATCAAAGCACCCACCACGCCGGTAATCACCACCAAGGCTGCCGTCAATTCCGGAATGCCGCCCAAGTGTTCGCTGATACCCATGGCAATCGGCACCGTGACGCTCTTGGGCGCCAGCGACACCATGATGGCAGGACTCGCCCCCAAGGCGCCCGCAATCAAAACGGCCGAGACAATGGCAACGGTGCCACCGGCAACAAGGCCGCACGTTAACGGAATCCAGAGCTTGGCCAAGCGCAGACGTTGTTCATACAGGGGCACCGCCAAAGCCACTGTGGCAGGCCCCAACAAGAAGTTGATGTGCGAGCCGCCCTTTAAATAGGTTTGATAGTCGGTGCCGGTTGCCCACAAAAAGAACACCAAAATGATGATGGCAGTCAACAGCGGCGTACAAATCGTCTTGTATCCGCTTTTGCGATAGAGCCACATCCCGAAGGCATACACCAAAAGTGTGGCACAAAGCCAAGTGGAAGGCTCGTGCGTGAGCGTATAGACGGTGGTTTGGAATCGTGCCAAGAAAGCCTCAAACATGATCGACCTCCTTCTTTTTTGCTGCCTTATTGGGGTTGCCGAACATCAGTCGCGTCACCCAGCGGGTGACCAAGACCGTGGTGACCATTGCCAGAATGGACGAACCTAAAATAGCCGCCGAAATGGGCAGCCAATGTGCCATGAGTTCGTGGCCGTGTTGCATGATGCCCACGCCTGCGGGCACAAACAACAGGGCAAAGTGCGCCAACAGAACATTGACAACGGGAAGCGTTTTTTCCAACAAGTTGTCAATGGTCATCAACGCAAACAAAAAGAAGAGCATCCCGAGAACGGAGCCCGGAATCGGCAAGCCCGTGAGCGTCACGAAGGCAATGCCTGCAAGTTGAAAGCCCAGTAAAAGGGCAATAGTCAGTAGCATTTTGACTTGTACGCGGTTTCTCCGAAGAGTCCGCGTACCCGAAAACAAAAAAACGAAAGGCGCTCATTGTGTCACTTTTTGCAAAAGCCTTCACGGGATTTAGAGAGCTTTACGTTAACAAATGCCAATTTTTGTCCTTTGATCAAATTTGCTCGGGAGAAAAACTAAAGCCGCAAAAGAAATCTCTCTTGCGGCTTTTTGAGTCAAATGAAAGAAGAGGTGATTTAAGCGTCTTCCTTCATATCGCGCAGATTGCGACGCAAAATCTTACCCACGGCAGTCTTGGGCAACGCCTTCACGAATACGATGGTGCGCGGGCACTTGTAACCGGTCAATTGCGAGCGGCAATACTTCACCACATCGTCGCGCGTCAAAGCGGGGTCTTTTCTGACAATCACGGCCTTGACGGTTTCGCCCACGCGGGGGTTGGACACACCCACAACGCCGCATTCCAAAACGCCCGGCATCGAAGCAATCACGCTTTCGATTTCATTGGGGTAGACGTTCAAACCGTTGACGATGATGAGATCCTTCTTGCGATCAGTAATAGTGATGCAGCCGTTGGCGTCCATGTGACCGACGTCGCCCGTGCGCAACCAACCGTCAACGAGGACATTGGCCGTTTCGTCGGGCTTTTCCCAGTAGCCGGCCATCACCTGCGGACCCTTGACACAAATTTCGCCCGTGTGTTCGGCAACGGTATCGGGATCGCTCACCACCCCCAAATCCTTGAACTGTTCGCCGCGAATGGACACATAGGTCGAGGGAATCGGGTAGCCGACGGAACCGTCCCAAGGTGCGCCCGGCAAGTTGCCGCAAACGCCGGGACTGGTTTCGGTCAAACCGTAAGCTTCAAGAATGGGGCAACCCGTGGTTGCAGCCCACTTTTCGGCCACGGCCTTTTGGACTTGCGCGCCGCCGCCCACGGTCATTTTGAGACGCGTAAATTTGTGTGCACGGAATTCTTTGTTGTTCACTAACGCATTAAAGAGCGTGTTGACACCCGGAATGATCGAGAAGTCCCACTTCTTGATGAGTTCAACAAGACCGGGAATGTCGCGCGCATTGGGCACCATCACCTGAAGCGCGGCGCGCTTGGAAAAGCAAAGCGTGGCCGTGAAACTGAAGATGTGGTACAAGGGCAAAGCCGTCATCGCGACTTCTTTACCCATTTCAAATTTTTGACTGATCCAGATGCCGGTTTGCTCCACGTTGGCCAAAACGTTGCGATGCGTGAGCATGGCGCCCTTGGCCACACCCGTGGTGCCGCCCGTGTACTGCAAAAGAGCCACGTCGGTGTTTTTAAGTTCTACCGGCGTAAACCCATGGGCGCGACCCTTTTTCATGGCCTCGGGGAACTTGACGTGTCCCGGCAAATTGAAGTCGGGCACCATTTTCTTAACGTAGCGCACCACGAAGTCGGTGATCACGCGCTTGTGCCAGGGAAGCATGTCGCCCACCTTGGTGGTGACGATGTGCTTGACGGGCGTTTCCGCCACGACGTTTTGCAAGGTCTTTGCAAAGTTTTCAATGATCACGATTGCCTTGGCGCCGCTATCCTCTAACTGATGCGCCAATTCGCGGGAGGTGTAAAGCGGATTGACGTTGACGGCAATCATGCCGGCACGCAAAATGCCCAAAAGCGTGACGATGTACTGCAGGAGATTGGGCATCATGATGGCAACGCGGTCACCGGGCTTCAAACCGGGCAAGCTTTGCAGGTAGCCGGCAAAATCGCGGCTTAAGCGATTGACGTCGTTATAAGTAATCGCGCGATCCATACACACGAAGGCCGTGTTTTGACCGTAGGTCTTGGCCGTTTGGTCAAAAAGGTCGGGGATACTCGAAAAGATATCCGGATTGATATCGGCAGGAA
>CALKKK010000194.1 GCA_937995395.1 uncultured Sutterella sp.
CTTTTGAGGAATGTCTTCTTTGGTTTCCGCCAAGACGCGTTTCGAGGCAGGCGCGCCGAGACGAAAAAATTCAAGCGTATTGCCCGAAGCGGCTAATACGCCAAGGTCTCATTTTACCCGAGAGTGCGCTAGGGCTTTGTGCCTATCGCGCATACAGTCGTATCAACGAAAGGTGAATTCGTACGGAGAAACTGTCGGACAAGTCCGACAAAGATGCAAAATATGCAAGTGTTTGCCCGAATTTGGCAAAACGGGAAAGTTCTTTTTCGGGCAAAATCTCGGGATACGATGTCGCAGTGTTTCCTTGAACACCGGCATCGCCCCTCGAAAAACAAGAAAAACCCATCAAACAGGAATTACACAATGTCAGAAAATCTCGAAAACGCTCAGCCGAACCGTGCCATGAGCCCGGCCCAAAAACGCAGACAGATCATTCTGGCCGTGTGTTATTTGGTGGCAATCGTCTTGGGTGTGATTAACGGCCTTTACGGCTCGGAATTTTGGCAGCAGATCGGAGACTTTATCTCCACGATCTTCATTCGTCTTTTCCGTTTTATCGCCATTCCCATCATTGCCGTGTCGATCATCTCGACTTTGGCCATGATCAGTCGCTCGAGCGAATCGGGGCGCATCTTTAAGCACACGCTTTTTTATACGCTCTTTACGACGATTTTGGCTGCCGGGTTGGCTGCCGTACTCTATGTGCTCTTTGCCCCTGCCAACGTGACGTTGGATCACAGCATCAATCAGGCGGCGGCCTTGGATAGTGTCAAGGGCCAGAGCTACTTGCAGTACATCCAGTCGGTGATTCCGGACAACTTCTTAACGCCTTTTATTTCGGCCAATGTCTTGTCGGTTTTGTTGATTTCGGCAGCTGTCGGTATTGCCATTGCCAAGTTGCCCAAAGACAGCCGTCAGCAGGAAGTGTTGATGAGTTTCTTTAGCGGTTTGCAGTCCGTGCTCTTTACTTTGGTGAGCTGGATCATCGACGTTTTGCCCATCGGCATCTTCGGGTTCTTCACCGTTTTGGCCATGCAGTTGGCAAGCGGCGTTGCCTTGGGCGGCTTGGGTACGTACTTTGTGACGGTGCTTTCTGCCAACTTTATCCAAATGCTCGTGGTCTTGCCCTTGGTGATGCTCATGCGCGGCATCAATCCGATCAAGGTCGCCAAAGGGATGTTGCCCGCTTTGACCGTAGCATTTTTCTCCAAGTCTTCTGCCGGCACCTTGCCGGTGACGATGGCTTGCGCCGAAAACAACTTGGGCGTGCACCGCTCGGTGTCTCGCTTTGTGCTGCCGATTTGCACCACGATTAACATGAACGGGTGCGCGGCCTTCATTCTGATTACGGTCGTCTACCTGATGCAAAACGCCGGTGCCGATATCACGGTCGGGATGCTGGCCACGTGGATCGTGATTTCCACTATTGCTGCCGTGGGCAACGCCGGCGTACCGATGGGGTGCTTCTTCCTGTCGGCAAGTTTGCTCGCGAGCATGAATGTCCCCATTCTTTTGATGGGCGTGATTCTGCCGTTTTATGCCGTGATCGATGCCATTGAAACGACCTTAAACGTTTGGAGCGACAGTAATGTTGCCGCGATGGTCAATCGGGATATGTATGGCGACGCGCCGGAGCAACCCGAAAGCTAAGGTCGCAAACAAAACCAAACGAAAAACGGCTGCAAGCGTTGCGTGCTTTGCAGCCGTTTTGTTTTTGCGGACTTATGCCTTATTGCCGACAAGCGCTTTGGATTTTTGTCGCAACAAGTCGAAGGTGTAGAGCGCGCTGGCCCAGAAAATAAGCATATAGGCCAAAAGCTCTGCGGCTTCTTCGGAAAACGATTTGATGTTGCGCCAACCGGCGCACTGGTCTGCCGCATAGAGCTCCCAAAGACACTTCATGCCGTAGAGCCGCGAATAAACCAAGAGCAACACGACGCCGAAAAGCATGACGTACCAGGCACGATGGCGGATAAAGTGCACCAGCCCCGGCACGACGGACTTGCCGGCATTGCGCTTGTAGACGATGGCAATCAGTGCGCAAAGCCAAATCGCGGCCATGTATTTCCAGCAGCCGTGGAAAAGCATATCCGACCAAGCATCGAGCTCACGGATTAAGAGCGTGACGAAAAAGCCGCCGATCAACCAAAGCCCGCCTTCGATCTCCTTAAAGCGCGGCGCACAAATCAGAAAAAGCACGGCCGAAGCCGCCAACAACGTCTCCTGCCCGACCTCGATCCACGTTTCGGCGGCAATTGTGTGTTGGGCACTGTAGATATAGAGTCCAAAGGCCGCACAACAAAAAAGAGCACCGACCAGGAATTGGACGATCGCAAGAAAAATTATTTTGGTATTGCTTTCCTTAATCAATTCTAAACCTGACTGATATGGGGTGTTTTGCAAACTGAAGGAATAATTCGATGTTATCTTTTTGTAAAAATTTTCGTAAGGATGAGGTCGCTAGGGAAATCCTGAGTTAAGGGAAAAATGTTGTTTTTCGTCCACGAAGTTGTCGATTCGGCTTTCGTGTCGGCGTCGAAAAAGTGATGCGTCGGTTTGAGCCGACGAGTTTGCCGAGAACCTTCGCGCAGTCTTTCGATATTTTTGGGCAAGGTTTTGTTACTGGCACTCGTTAGAATGGGGCACTTCGCCGATTTTGGCGATTGTTTTTTTTCGCGAAATTTTCTTTTTTCCATCCCATGACAAAAGCCAAAAGTCGAGTCGAGCATCTGTTGGAAGCCTTGAGAGCCGGAGAACACTTGTCTTCGGCCTCCGAGCTCGAACTCGTCTTGCGTCTGGCTTTTCCGGCGTTGCTTGCTCAAATTTCCGTTGTTTTGATGCAGTACATCGACGCGTCGATGGTGGGACATTTGGGAGCAGGGGAGTCGGCTGCGGTCGGTTTGGTGAGTTCTTCCATTTGGCTTTTCTGGGGCATTAGCGGCGCGAGCATTGCGGGCTTTTCGGTTCAGGCCGCACACAGAATCGGCGCACGCGATTTTGACGCCGCCAAGAGTTTGTTGCGCCAAGCCATTACGACGATTTTGATTTTTTCGAGCATTCTGGCTTTGGTCGGTTGGTATATTCACCGCGATTTGCCGATGTGGCTCGGGGGCGACATTTCGATTGCCGAGAACGCGTCCGACTACTTTGTGATTCTCGTGGGCTTTTTGCCTTTGGTGTTGATGAATTGGATGGCGGGCTCGTTTTTGCGCGCCTCGGGCGACATGAAAACACCGAGTTATCTCGGGATTTTGATGTGCGTTTTGGACGTCATCTTTAACTGGCTTTTGATCTTTCCCACGCGCGAAGTTACGTATTTCGGTTTGACCTTTACGGCGCCGGGGGCCGGCATGGGCGTGGCCGGTGCCGCTTGGGGCACGGTCATTGCTGAGGCAATCACGGCGCTTTTAATGCTTTGGGTTTTGATTATTCGCTCGCCCATTTTGCGCTTGGCGGGTACCACAGGCAGTTTTGTGCCGCGTAAAGCAACTTTGAAAAGAGCACTTTCCATTGCCGCGCCCATCGGCGCCGAGCGCATTTTGATGTGCGGCGCGCAGATTATCTCCACCATCATTGTGGCGCCTTTAGGCGTAGTGGCCATTGCCGCGCATTCTTTGGCGATTACGGCCGAAAGCCTTTGCTATATGCCAGGTTACGGCATCAGTGAGGCTGCCACCACCTTGGTGGGCCAATCGATCGGCGCCAAGCGTAAAGAATTGGCCAGAAGCTTGGCCGTGAAGTGTGTGAGCTCGGGCATGCTCGTGATGACGCTCATGGGTGTTTTACTCTGGTGGGGCGCACCCGCTTTGATGGGGGTGATGACCGATGTGCCTGAAGTGATCAATCTGGGTGCGCAGATTCTTCGCATCGAAGCTTGGGCAGAACCCATGTTTGCCGCCGCAATCGTCTGCCACGGTGTGTTTGTGGGGGCGGGCGACACTTTGATTCCTGCTATTATGAATTTGACGTGCTTCTGGCTCGTGCGTTTGAGCGCGGCATTTTTCCTCGCGCCCGTTTGGGGCTTGGCCGGTGTTTGGATTGCCATGAGCGGGGAGCTGATGATTCGCGGGGCGGCGTTCTTGGTGCGATTGAGAAGCGATGCGTGGCTCAGACGCGGGCAGAAGTTACAGGAAGGTTAGTCATCATTCTTTCCATTGCACGATTTGCTCATAATATGATTCCTTACGATTCTTTTTGACTCCATTTGAATTGTTTAATGCTTCTGGCAAAACTCAATGCGACGATTCGCCCGCTCAAGGTTCCGACCGACTTCCTTAATCTGATTTCTGAGATTGAAGGCTTCAAGGGCGCATGGAAGGCGTCGTGTCCTTTTGCGCCTGCTCGGTTGGTCAAACTTCGCCAACAAGCCCTGGTTGCAAGCACGGCAGCATCGTGCCGCATCGAAGGCAATCGCTTGTCGGATAAAGAAGTTGCTGCAGTGATCGAACGCTTGCTGGATGTAAAACCGCAATCGCGCGACGAAGCCGAAGTCGCAGGCTATGCGACCGTGCTCAAGAGAATCTTCGGTTCGTGGAAAGAGATACCGATCTCGGAAAGCTCGATCAAAACGTTGCACCGAGAGATGCTTGCGTTTTGCGAGGATGCCGCACATCGCGGTCAATATAAACACAGGGACAACAGCATCGCCGCATTGCGAGACGGCAAATGTGTCGGCGTGATCGCACGCACGGCGTCGACCGAAGAGACGCCGGTGTTTATGCAGGACCTTGTCGATTGGGTCAATGTCTCGCTCGATGAACAGCAACTCCATCCGCTTCTTATTATCGGGGTTTTCGTCGTCACGTTTCTGGCGATTCATCCGTTTGAGGACGGCAACGGACGATTCTCTTGGCTACTCAAGACTCTTTTGCTTCTCAAATGTGGCTACGACTTCGTGCAGTATGAATCTCTTGAAGCCGTCAATGAGAACGGTCTTGTGACGTATTACAGCGCTTTGCGGTTGACGCAAAAGACGCTTGAGCGCGAATCGCCAGACTGGGAGCCGTGGCTGTATTGCTTTCTCAAGTCATTGTGCTCTGAGGCTAGAAAACTCGAAAAGAAAGCCGCCAGGGAACGCGATCTCAGAGTGCTGCCCGATATCTCGCAGCGGATTTTGGAACTGGTAGAGAAAAAGGGCTGTATCAAGATGGCAGAGCTTCTCACGAAAACCGGTGTTCCGAAATCGACATTGCGCAAGCACATCGACAAGCTCGTCAGAGACGGCCGGATTTGCCAAAACGGCGTGCGCAAAGGCACTTTCTACACACCGGTATAAAGTGATGTCAGCGCGGGTGTGGCGGATCGGCGTTCGGGGCAAAAATTTTCGCGCCCGCATGTTTACATTACCCCGAAAGTATGCAAGAATGCGTGTTTCAAATTTTTCGACGTTTGAGGATGAAATGCGCCCTTAGGGTAGGGTGCACGACTTGAACGTTTAACTTTACTACTAGCATTAGGATTAGGTGCTTATCAATGCCTACCATTCGCGTTAAGGAAAACGAACCGTTTGAAGTTGCTCTCCGTCGCTTCAAGCGCACCATCGAAAAGTCCGGTCTGTTGACCGAATTGCGCGCCCGTGAATTTTACGAAAAGCCCACGGCCGAACGTAAGCGCAAGAAGGCTGCTGCCGTCAAGCGTCACTACAAGCGTTTGCGCAGCATGATGCTTCCCAAGAAGCTCTACTAATTTTTTCGCGATAGATAAGCTTAAAAAGAGCCCGGCTTGATGTGAAAGAAGCGAGAAAATGCAAAGGCAACTCGCTTTTTTCGTGAAGGAGTTTCATTCAAATGACGATCAAAGCACAAATTACGGAAGACATGAAAGCCGCCATGCGCGCTCATGACACCGCTCGCCTTTCTGCGTTGCGTCTGCTTTTGGCAGCCATCAAGCAGCGCGAAGTCGACGACCGTGTTGAAGCTACCGACGAATTGGTCGGCAACGTCATCGGCAAACTCGTCAAGCAGCGCCGTGACTCCGTGACGCAATATACGGCTGCAGGTCGTGCAGACTTGGCCGAAAAAGAACAGTTCGAAATCGATGTTCTGAGCGTCTATCTGCCCAAGCAAATGTCCGAAGAGGAAATCAAAGCCGTCGTTGATGCGGCGATTGCCGAGACGGGCGCAGCCGGTATGGCTGCCATGGGTAAGGTCATGGGTATCGTTAAGGGCAAGTGTGCAGGCAAGGCCGATATGGGCAAGGTGTCTGCGCTCGTC
This sequence comes from uncultured Sutterella sp., assembly GCA_937995395.1. Classification (GTDB taxonomy): domain Bacteria; phylum Pseudomonadota; class Gammaproteobacteria; order Burkholderiales; family Burkholderiaceae_F; genus Duodenibacillus. Next base: position 6,213 of record CALKKK010000194.1, read on the forward strand.
AAGGCTGCATTGTCGGCCTAATACGAAGACGAATATAAGCTTACGAAAGACCTTGCGGTAATGTTGGCAAGGTCTTTGATGTGATAAGCCGATACCGGGTCGCTGGAGGTGACTTTCCCCGGGTCGGCTTGATTTTTTTGTACGTTTTTTCTGCACCGGCGTGCGCTACAATCGCACCAATCTTTTTTCCTCCTTTTTTACGGCACCATGATTCCCCAAAGTTTTATTCAGGAACTTTTGAGTCGCGTCGACATTGTTGAAATCGTCAACAAAGTCTCGCCCTTGAAAAAGACCGGAAAAAACTACATGTGTTGCTGTCCTTTCCATAAGGAAAAAACACCGAGTTTTTCGGTGAGCGGTCAAAAGCAGTTCTACAAGTGTTTTGGTTGCGGCGTCTCGGGCAACGCCATCGGCTTCGTGATGGCCTACGAGGGCCTCAACTACGTTGAAGCCATCACAAAATTGGCGGACTCCGTCGGCATGACCGTTCCGCAAGACCCCCAAGCTAAAGAACGCAGCGCCAAGGCCAAGACCTTGACTGATCTGATGGCCGAAGCCAGTCACTTTTATAGCGAATCGCTCAAAGGCAATACCCGTGTGGTCGATTATCTTAAAACGCGTGGCATTAGCGGTGAGACCGCTGCCAAGTTCGGGCTCGGTTATTCGCCCGATGCGTGGCACGCCTTAAAAGACGTCTTTGGGGAACAGTACGAAAGTCCAGAACTCGAAGAGGTGGGCGGCTGCGGTCTGGTGATTAAAAACGACGAAGGTCGTCGCTACGATCGTTTCCGCGGTCGCTTGATGTTTCCGATCCGCAATCCCAGAGGACAGGTGATCGGCTTCGGCGCTCGTACTTTAAACGGCGACGAACATCCCAAGTATCTCAACAGTCCCGAAACGGCGATTTACCACAAGGGCTTGGAAATCTACGGTCTTTATGAAGGCTCGCAAGCCATGCGACAAAATAACCGCGCCATTATCTGCGAAGGGTATATGGACGTGATTCAGTTGTCGCAGGCAGGTTTCGCCGAGTCTTGTGCGGCGTTGGGCACTGCCGTGACGGCAGACCACGTACGCAAGCTTTTACGCTTGGTCAACAAAATCTACTTTAGCTTTGACGGGGACTCGGCCGGTCAACATGCCTTAAGGCGCGCCATGGAAGCGGCTCTGCCGGCAGTCAGCGACGAGCAGGAAGTGCGTTTTGTGGTGCTGCCCCCTGAGCACGATCCCGACAGTTTGATCAAAGAGCGCGGTGCCGCAGCTTTTGAAGCCGAACTTGAAAAAAGTTTGACGCTCACGCAATTTTTCGTGAAAACTGTCGGCGCGGAAAAAGACTTTTCCACCGCCGAAGGGCGCAGTCGGTTTTTAGCCGAAGCCAAGCCCTTGGTGGTGTCGATGACATCCGCCCCGTTTTTGCGTACGCAGTTGGTTGCTGAGCTTGCCATGCACGCGCGCATGAGCCCGGACGAACTCGAGCGCGCCTTCGGTATTGCCAGACCGGTAGCGACAACGTCTCGCGGAATCATGAATACGGGCTCCCGTTTGGGTTTTGATTCCAGACGTGGAGCCAAAAAAGCTCCTCGGCGCATTGCGCCGGTTTCCGTCGGTAGCCTTCGCGAGCGACTGCTGCAAAATCTTTTGAACTATCCGCAGTTGGCCGTGGAGTTCGATGCGCGCTTTGACGAAGAGTTTGTGGGTGCGGCCGATACGCTCTCGCAAGAGATCGTGGAAGTGTGGCGTACGATTTTGGGTGCCGAAGAGCCGATTACGCAAACAAATGTCCTGTCGGTGGCTTTGCACGAAAGCGAACATTACGGTCACTACCAAGCGCTGATTGGTCAGGAAATGGAAATTCAGACGACTTTGGAAACCGCGCAGGCCGAAACCGAGTTGACGTTCGATCGTTTGGAATTGGAAAAACTTGAAGCTTTGCTTTCCGAAGCCGTGCAAGAGCCCAAACCCGATTTGGAATTGATTCGCCGTTTGAGCGAGCGTCGTAAAGTGGCCAAAGATCGCATCGAAGAAGAACAACGTCGTCAAGTCGATTTGGCGGCCGATCATGACATGCGAAACTAAGGGTTTATACCGATTGGAAATCGGTTGACACGCCCTAAAATAAGTAGAATCGTCGTCCTTGTCAGGTGTGCCGGCACTGAGACAAATTTGAGTATTTTGAACGGACGACACTAAATCTTGCGCCGAACCGAAACACTATGCGTGACAAAAAATGCGTCATGCAAGAACAAGCTCTTGGCCATGCTCTGGCGGCGTTAAAGACTGACGGACGTGTGTGGAAACGCGTTTTTTCCGGGTCACCGACCGTTGTCTCAAGTAAAAAACCGACCGGTAAAAAAGGACTGTTTTTCCATAGGGGAAAGACCGTCCGTATTGTGTTGATTTTTTGTCGGACTCTTCATTCGGCCGCTTTTCATCGATTTTTGTTTGACCGCGACTTTGATTGCAGTGCAATGTTGGTGCACAAGACGCGGGGCTCGTTTGTCCCTTTCGATCGGCAAACCTCGATGATGTATGGCAATTATCGCCGAAATTTATTTCCGACACAATCTCGACTCTTATCCGACAATTTAGATTGGAAGACAAAATGGCTAAAAAAGCGACGAAAAAGACTGCCGACACTGCAACGTTTGCCGATGAAAACGACGCTGCAGGTCAGTGGTTGCGCGAACAGGCTCTGTTGGTCGAAGGCGACGTGAGCATTGTCGACGACGAAGCTCAAACCAAACCGGCAAAGAAGGTTGCTGCCAAGAAGACGACCGCCAAAAAGACGACCAAGACGGTTGATGCCGTTGAAGTCAAGGCAGCAAAGACAACCAAGACCGCCAAGTCCAAGAAGGCCGAAGCCGAGGATGAAGTCGAAGAAAAGCCCGCTAAGAAAACAACGAAGCGCGCCGCCAAGGCCGATGGTGCTGCCGCACCTGCCGTGAAGAAAAAGCCCGGTCGCAAGCCCAAGGCCAAGCCCGTGGACGAAGACGGCGATGGTGAAGTTTTGGATCTCGATTTGGGTGAAGAAGACGGTGACGGCGAAGATTTGTCCGAACTGGACAATCTCGATAAGTTTGCCGATTCGATCGAAGCCATGGAATCGGGGGCCATGCCTGTGGCGACCGGCGAAGACGAAGACGGACAGCCGGCAGCAAGCGGCTACAGCTCCTTGGTTCGTATGGGCCGTCAGCGTGGCTGGGTGACGGTTTCCGAAATCAACGACCATTTGCCCGATAATGCCATTCGTACTGAAGAGGCTTTGAGCGAAATCACCGAACAGCTCCATCGTTTGGGCATTCAGGTGTTTGAAGCGCCGCCGAGCGAAGACGACATCATTATGAACGACGCCGTGAGCGACGATGACGACATCTCCGAAGAAGATGCCGCCGCGATGCTCACCCCCGAAGAAAGCGCCGGGCTTTCCAAGGATCCGTTGCGTGCCTATTTGCGCGGTGTGGGTTCTCACAAGCTTTTGACGCGTGCAGGCGAAATCGAAGTCGCCAAGTCGATCGAACAGTTTACGGCAAAGCTCTTGTCTGCCATCATTCAGCACCCGATGGCAGTCGAAGAGTTGATCAAGATGTCCGAAGTCTTAAAGAGCGACGATGCCGCCATCGATCAGGTGATCGACGGCTTTACCGACTCGCAGGCTTTGGCCGAAATGGACGAAAGCGAAGACATCAGCAACGATGAAGTCGCCACCGACATCGGTGCCGCCGCCATGACGACCGAACAGCTTCAGGAAATGAAGCAGCGCGCTATCAAGCTTTTCGAAGATTGCGACGCTTATCTTGCGCACATTCGCGAAACGTTCGGGGACAAGGATCGCATCGAAGAATACAAGGCAGCACGTGCCGCCATCGCCAAGGAATTGGCTCCGGCTCGCTTTGCCGTGAAGGCCGTGACGCAGTTGACCGACCATATCAGCCAGCACATGGAGCGTGTCAACGACGGTATTCGTCGTTTGCGCACCCTGATGGTCGAGCGTTGCGCCGTGCCGCAAAATCTGTTCCTCGATCAGATCAATGCCCGTATTGTGGATAAGACTTGGATTGACGAGTTGATCTCTCACGACAAGCTCTACAGCCGTCGTTTGGCAGACAACCGTGCCTTGATCGACCATATCCAGACAGAATTAGCGCAGAGCGAAAAGACGGCACTGCTTTCCATTGCCGATCAGCGCGACTTGGCTCGTCAGGTGAAGTTGGCGCAGACCAACTTGGCCAATGCCAAGGCCAAGATGATCGAAGCCAACTTGCGTTTGGTGATTTCCATTGCCAAGGGCTACGTCAACCGCGGCTTGGCCATGACCGACTTGATTCAGGAAGGTAACCTCGGTTTGATGAAGGCTGTGGACAAGTTCGAATACCGTCGCGGCTACAAGTTCTCGACCTATGCCACGTGGTGGGTGCGTCAGTCCGTGACGCGTGCGGTGGCCGACTACGGCAACACGATTCGTATTCCGGTTCACATGACCGAGTCTTACAACAAGATTCGTCGCGTGCGCCAGAAGATTTTGCAGGAACGCGGTCGCAATCCGACCGATGCGGAATTGAGCGAATTGTCCGGCGTTCCGTTGCCTAAGGTCCAGCTCTTGACGCAGGCTATGCGCGGGGTCGAATCCATCGACGCACCGATTGGGGATGATGAAGACGCAAGCCGTTTGGACTTTGTTCGCGGCGACGAGCAGGACGATCCGCAAAAGCGCTTCCTTCGTACCGCGATGGAAGAAGAAATCAAGAAGAGCTTGGGCGAGTTGATGCCCCGCGAAGCTCAGGTTTTGCGCTTGCGCTACGGTATCGGCACCAATCACGACCACACGTTGGAAGAAGTGGGGCAGGCCATGGGTTTGACGCGCGAGCGCGTGCGTCAGATCGAAAGCGCCGCCATTCGCAAGTTGCGCAGCCCCGAATTCCAGGAACGCTTGCGCGATTATCTGCAGGTTGCCAATCAGCTCAACTAACGTGAGTCGAAGTTAAACCGCAAAGATGCCCGACACCTCGCCGGTCTCGGGCATTTTTGTCGGCACAAAAAAATCCCGCACCGGGCAAAACCTCGGTGCGGAACGTGTCGGTTAAAACGAATCAAGCGATTACTTCTTAAGGTTCTTCACAGCAGAGTCGCCTGCTACGGTACCCGAAATAATGGCCCAGGAGTTCATCATCGCGGTCAACGAGTCGGCACCGTTGGCGCCGCCCACCACGCAGCCCGCACCGTAGAGGTTACCGATGGGCTTGCCGTCCTTGCGTAAAATCTGCATGTCGGCGTTGGCCTTCAAACCACCTAAAGTGGTCTGGAAGCGCGGCTTTTGTTCGACGATGTAGTAGGGGCCGTCAGATAAAGGCATCAAGACCTTGCGACCGAAGTCGGTGTCTTTGCCCTCAGCAACCATCTTGTTCCAACGTGCGATCGTTTCGGTCAAACCCTTGGGATCGATCCCCATCTTCTTGGCGGCGTCCGTCACATTTGCAGAAGTTGCCATGACGGGATAGCCGTTGTTGACAATCGTCGCCCACTTGTCCAAATCGGACGGAGCGGCCACAAGCTTGTCTTCGAGGCTCTTGGCAACGTACTGTTCCCAAGCGGCCTTATCCATCACGATATACATGATGGAGTCTTTCTGAGCTTCCGTGATTTTGGTCAAGGTGCCTAAACCTGCAAGTTCGTCGACGATGCGCTTGCCGTCGCGATTGACATAAATCGCGCCCGACTTCTTCATCGTGTCGGTGGAAGAGGCCGTGGCAGCCAAGCCGTGATGCGGGATGGTTTCCACGCCCTGCGGATATTGCTTCACAAGATCGAGGTTAATCGTTCCGGCACCGATCTTTTCACCCATAGCCAGGCCGTCGCCCGTTTCGGTATCCAAGCCGTAGAACAGGTAAGAAGAAACGGGTTTGGGTAACATCGAACGGTTGGCGCCGTAGCCGCCTGCTGCCAATACAACGGACTTGGCGGAGAAGTCGATCTTCTGACCATTGGCCATCGTGGCCTTGACGCCTACGACATTGCCGGCTTTGTCGGTGATGAATTCCTGTGCGCGGGTATTGGTCATGATCTTGCCGCCGAAAGCGGTGAGATGCTGATCCATTAACTTCAGCCAATTAACGGAACGACCTGTGACGCCCAACTGACGGTTGGCGGAGTGATCCGGATATTGCGTCGCAGCTGGGCCATAAGGAATCTTCAGATCGTAAATGAGCCAGTCAACGACGCCGCCCGCTTTTTCGGCAGCCATGCGAGCCAAAACCGGATCGTTCTTGTTTTCGCCGGCGCGCAACATGTCCTTATAGGCCAAGTCGGGACTGTCCTTGGTTTCCTTCATCACTTCGCGTTGATAGCGAGAGCCCGTGGCAATCAGGGTGCCGGCATTGAGTTGCGTGGCGCCGCCGATGTTGGGGCGCTTTTCGATCAAAATGACTTTGGCGCCTTGTTGCGCTGCACGCACGGCTGCGGCCATGCCGCCCGCACCGCCGCCGATAACGATCACGTCGGTCGAGACCTTTTCAACGCCCTTGGGAGCGGGAGCCTTGGGAGCAGGTTTATTGAAGTCGGCAACCTTGCCGCCAGCGGCTACAATCGCGGCACTCACGGCTTCGAGAATGCCTTTTTGCGTCATCGTGGCACCCGTGACCGTGTCGATATTGAGCGTATTGGCCTTGACGATATTGGCGGGAACGGCTTTGAGCGCCGGGTCGGACACGCCCACCGTTTCGGTTTGCTTGACGACCTTCACATCGGCAATCTTGCCCTTGGCAAAAGTGACGGCCACTTGGATCGGACCGCCGCGGCCGATACCCGAGCCTTCGAACGTACCGTCTTTGACGGCGGCAGTGGCGGCAC
>CALKKK010000195.1 GCA_937995395.1 uncultured Sutterella sp.
TGGTCAACAACGCCGGCATTACGCGCGACATGCTCGCCATGCGTTTGTCGGACGAGGCTTGGGCTGCGGTCATTGCCACCAACATGACGGCCGTCTTTAAGTTGACGCGCGCCGTCATGCGTCCCATGATGAAGGCGCGTTTCGGTCGCATCATCAATATTACGTCGGTGGTGGGTGCTATGGGCAACGCCGGTCAAGCCAACTACGCCGCCGCCAAGGCAGGTGTCGTCGGCATGACCAAGTCGGTGGCGCGTGAAGTTGCCAGCCGCGGCATCACAGTCAATTGCGTGGCCCCCGGTTTTATCGACACCGATATGACCAAAGATTTGCCCGAAGAACACAAAAAAGCGCTCCTTGCCCAGATTCCTGCGCAACGCCTCGGCAAAACGGATGATGTGGCTTCTGCCGTCGTGTTTTTGGCCTCAGAGCCCGCCGGCTATATCACGGGCACGGTTTTGCATGTGAACGGCGGAATGTTTATGGGGTAGTGCGCAAACGCTTCAACCCTGATAAAATCCTTAGATTGAAAAATTTTCGAGGTTGCTTTTTGTCCAAAAAAAGCAATCGTTATTTCATCGATATAGATTCGGAGAGACCGAAATGGAAGATTTGGAACTCAAAGTCAAGCAGATCATTGCCGAACAGCTTGGCAAGAATGAACAGGACATCAAGAACGAAGCATCGTTTATCGAAGATCTTGGTGCCGACAGCCTTGACACGGTTGAACTCGTGATGGCTTTGGAAGACGCCTTCAAGGTTCAGATTCCTGACGAACAGCAGGAAAACCTGCGCACCGTTCAGCAGGCTATCGACTTCATCAAGGCCAACGTCAAGGCCTAATGAGTCCGATACGGTCCGACTCATTAGGGTTTTGACCGATATCACACAAGGGGCGTCACGCCCCTTTTTTTGGCTAATATTTCTTCGTTGTGTCCCGCATAAAAACATTTTCGGGATGACGAAATCAAAACCAAATCAAAAGAGGAATGAAAAAAATGCGCCGTGTGGTTGTTACCGGTTTGGGGATGGTCTCCCCGCTCGGCAATGATGTCGCTTCCAGTTGGAAGGCCTTGTTGGAAGGCAAGTGCGGTATCGGACCGATCAGTTTGTTTGACGCATCCGAATTCGGTTGCCGTATTGCCGGTGAAGTCAAAAACTTCGACCCGACGGTTGCATTGGATGCCAAGGAAGCGCGTCGCTACGGGCGCTTCGTGCAGTTTGCCGCCGTGGCCGGTTGCCAGGCCTTGGACGACGCCGGTTTGAAGTTCGAAGACGACGAAGAAGCCTCTCGCGCCGGTTGCTTGATCGGCTCGGGTATCGGCGGTTTGGAAGTCATTTGCGACAACTACAAAAATGCGCTTGAACGCGGTCCGCGCCGCATTTCTCCCTTCATGATTCCGGGTTGCATCAGCAATATGGCAGGCGGCCAATTGTCCATCATGCGCAACCTGCGCGGCCCCAACGTCACGACCGTGACGGCTTGCTCGACCGGTTTACATGCCATTGGCGAAGCCAGTTGGATGATTCGCCGCGGCGACGCCGACGTGATGGTCGCAGGCGGCACCGAAGGCACGATCTGCCCGGTGGGCATCGGCGGCTTTGACAGCATGCATGCGCTTTCCCGTCGCAACGACGATCCCGAACACGCCTCCCGTCCGTTCGATTTGGATCGCGACGGCTTCGTGATGGGCGAAGGTGCCGGTATCGTGGTTTTGGAAGACTATGATCACGCTGTGGCTCGCGGCGCCAAGATTTATTGCGAAATCGTGGGTTACGGTTTGTCGGCCGACGCGCACCACATCACGACGCCTTCGACCGACGGCCCCGTGCGCTCCATGCAGATGGCTTTAAAGCACGCAGGTCTTAAGCCCGAAGACGTGGCCTATTTGAACGCACACGGCACTTCGACGAGCGTGGGCGACATCAATGAAAGTAAGGCCGTGCGCGCCGTCTTTGGCGAACATACCGACAAGCTTTGGGTCAGTTCCACCAAGGGTGCTACCGGCCACTTGTTGGGCGGCGCCGGCGGCGTGGAAAGCATCTTTACGATCATGGCTTTGGTCGATCAGGTCGTGCCTCCGACGATCAATTGCGCGAGCCAAGATCCGGAATGCTGCGTAAACGTCTGCAAAGATACGCCGGTCAAGACCGAAATCAATGCAGCCATGAAGAACAACTTCGGCTTCGGCGGCACGAACGCCACGTTGGTTTTCAAGAAGATTTAAAGCGATCTTGTTGAGGCAGGTTTGTCGCCTGCCTTAAAAAACAGAAACGACTCGTCTCCTTTGTCGGAAGCGAGTCGTTTTGCATTTGGGCAAAGGTGAGGAAAATCAGCTCTCGGGCGCCTTCAGATAGTGCACGCAACGGAAAACGACCTTGGCTTTCGAGCCCCCGGTTTTGACCTGTTCGGAATAGGCGTCCAAAAGCTGTGCGCCCTGATCTTTGGTCGAGCAATAGTCTTTGGCGCGATTGAAAGCAGCTTCGCGCACGTAGACCACGCGGCTTTCGGTCGGGATAAAAACCTCAACCGAATACAGATTGTTGTCGATCGTCTGGACGTTATAGTCCTGCATGGCGAATTCTTCGATGGCTTGACAGCCGGTCAAAGCAACGGTTGCGGTCAAAGCAGTCAGAGCAAGTAGTTTCTTCATGTTTTTTTCCAAAACTCAGAGGTGTAGTTCTGCGATTGTAGCGAGTTCTTCCGTGTTTTCGCTCACGGAAATCAAAAAAGCATAAGAATCGATCAAATCGATTTTGGAAAGCGACTTCAAGCTTTTCATCGCGTCTTTTTCGGTAAAGGTCTCAGACGCAAAATAGTAAGCCCGGCGCACACCGTTTTCACAGGCAATGAGCTGCGCTTTCACATAGTTCGTATCCAAAAAGTGCATGAACTGAGCTTGGGGCATGGCGTCTTTAATTGCCAAATAAAGGATGTTTTCCAAAAGTGCGGATTGCGCGGCCGCATCGGGCGAGGTCATATTGTCGGAAAGCCAAAGCGCAAGCCCCGGCGTCGTCCAATAAAGTTTCTTGCGAATCTTGGCGCGGCGCGGTGCCGGTGCCGACATGGGCTCAATGAGGTCGATGACGCCCACGGAAGCTAAAAACTGCGTCCAGTCGCGCGCGCACGGCGCAGAAATCCCGACTTCGCTTCCAATCGATGCCCAATTGAGTCCCTGAGCGGTTCTTTTGGCGAGCGCCTTCATAAAGGCAAAAAAGACAGAGCGATCGCGAATGCCGAGCTCGGGCACGATGTCTTCGATCAAAAGACGCTTGAAGGTTTCCGTCCAATAAAGGGCCGGGGACTTGTCCGTTTCGGACATGCCGGCCGAAGCAATGAGATGCGTGCGATCGCGATAACAGCCGTTGAGCGCAAAGCCCGTGACCAGGTCTTCAATTGTCTGAGCACGAACGGCACGAGGCGAAGGTAAGAAATGAACGCCTACGCCGATATCGTCATCCTTGTGTGCTTGGGAAAACCGAAAGACTTCGTCGCGAGAAAAGCGTCCGCAGACCGTGAGCCGACTTAAGAGATTGTCTTCCAAAAACGCGGCAGCCTTATCCAAGAAGGCATCGACAGCCTGAGCGTTCACAATCACAAAGTCGTCGGCATACTGCTCGAAAAAGCCTTTGGGCGAAGCTTGAAAAAAGCGCCAGGCACGCACGTCAAATAAGTCGACCGTCATCTTGAGGGCGTCATCATCGTCAAGCTTTAGAGCAGCAAAGCTTTCGGCAGCGTAAATTTTGAGGCGTTCGATTCGGGCGGTCATGGGGCTAATCGGTTTCGAAAATACTTTTGCCGATTCTAGCGCAAGACGATGCCGCGCTCTTGGGCGCGTTTGCGCGCCAACCAAATGCTCAAAACTCCGTAGCCGATGTTGAGTAACACCAGATGCACGATATAAGGCATCAAAGACAGGGTGGAGGCTCCGTTTTGCGCGGCGCTTACCATGGCAATGCAACCCGGTGTCGTCGGCAGCAAATCGGCCACGATTTTTGCGGGCAGCAAGAAATCAAAGGGTGCAAATACGGCGCCGGTCAGGAACACGGCAGGCGCCGAAATCAACACCAAGCACTGCGCGGCGTAGGCGTTGGAATTCAGGATGAGCGTCACGGCAAGTCCGAAGAAAACGACGGCGCCGATCAAAAGTGCCGCTATGATCACGGTCCCCAAAGGATTGGCCAAAGACGTGTAATTGAAAAGCGCAAAATCCGGCCCCATGGCATAAAGCATCCATGCCAAGCCGAACATCCAAAAGCCCACGACAAATGCGCCCAAACCTCTGGCGCTGCCCAAAACGGTCTTGAGAATTTCTGGTGTTTTTTCTTTAGCAAGCCACCCGCCCAAGGTCATGGCCAAACACATCAAAATGACGGCTTGCAAAATGATGGGCATCACCAAAGGCACGATGTAGGCGGCGTAACCGGCCAAAGTGTTGTATAGGCTCTGATCGGTCAAAGCCACCGGGCGATTCAGCAAAGTCTTGATTTGATCCGTTCCCGCACCGGCGCGCACTAAATTAAGGGCCGTCGCTTCTTGACCGAGTTCGTTGACAACGGTCATGAGGCTTGCCATCGCCGCGCGGCTCTTGACCGGAAAGGCGCCGTTGGCCGTCAAACGCACGGCCGTTTGTTTGCCCGACAAAAGATGACTTTCAAACCCTTCGGGAATCGTGATGACGGCTGCCACAGTTTCGTTTTTGTAAAGATCGTGCGCAAGCGCGGCATCGGTCGTCACTTGCGAGACTTTGAGCATGGAAAGCGACTCGATGCGGTGCAGCACTTCGCGCGAGGCCGACGATCTGTCCAAGTCCACCACTGTCGTCGGAATCCCCGTGATCTGTTGATTGGCATAGGGCCAAGCGTAGAACATCAGGTAAAAGGCGGTTGCCCCCACAAAGATGATGAAGGTGTCGTGGTTCGTGATCCCGCGTTTGATGATGTGAAACGCCAATGCAAAGAATCCTTGCGGCGCCGCATCTTCGGGCTTTTCGACTTCGTTTTCCTTTTTGGCTTTGCGTGCAAAGTTGCCTTTGATAAAGAGGGAACCGATCACGGCAGGCACCAAGGTAAAAAGCGCCATGATCGACAGCAGATAGGCCGTATGTGCAAAGTCGCTTGCCAAAACCCATTGCGACGATTGCAATCTTAAAAACCACGTCAGCGGAAAGATTTGACACAGAGCTTGCGCATAAACATCCATCGAGTCGATCGGATACGAAAAGCCCGTGAAGGGAAAGGTCGGGGCGATGTAGCAAATGGCTGCCGACAGCGCAATAATCCACGAAGGTGCCAGACTTGAAAAAAGAAATGCGCACGCCCCCATAGCCGACATCAAAAGCACGGCGCCGATGCACCAATAAAGAAGGCTGCCTTGCGGAGACCAGCCTTCCCAGCCGGCAAACCAGGCGACGTAACCCACGGCATACACGCTATAGAGCCCCACCCAGAAAAGCAGGCGCCCCGCTAAAACGGCTCCGAGCGGTTTGTCGCCCGCTAAAAGTTGCGTCACCGCTTTTTTGCGCCATTCGCGCGTCAAGACGCCCACGCAGGTTAAAACGCACCCCAAGGCCAACATCCCGGGAATCAGGGTTGCCAAAAGATAAGCGTGAAAATTGATCGTGGGGTTGCCCGAGAGCAAAACGTCGGCCGAAACCGTTGCCACCCTAGCTTGCGCGCCGTGCAAGCCTCCGCCCGTTTTGGCGGCCGAGGCAAGAAATTTTTGGGTCGCGATGTTGGCAAAGGCAAGCTTGATATCGGACTCCAACGTCACGGCAATGGCGTAGTAACTGCGGTTTAAATAGAGTTCAATCGCAGAGTCCGCGCGAGAGCCTGCAGACTTCGTGCTCCAGTCCTGAGGAAAAACCGTGAGCCCATAGATTTGGCTTGCTGCCAAGGCTTCTTGGGCGGCGGCTGCCGAATCGAAACGAATGAAGTCGACCGAAGGAATCGATTCGAGGACCTGAATGGTTTGTCGGCTTGCCGGAGAATTGTCGTTGTCGACCAAGCCCACGGGCAAGTTGCGCATCAGGCCCGCCGAAAAGATGCATGCCAAAACCGCCGCCCAAAAAAGCGGCAACAAAACGCCGGTCACAAACAACCAAGGCGTTTTGAGCGTATAGGCAAATTCGTCCTTTGTCGACTGAAGTAGGGCGCGCATGACTCGTACTCGGCGAAAATTAACGATCCACCAACACGCTCATGCCCGGGCGCAGGTCTTTGAGTTCTTCCATGCTGCGCGCACGCACTTCGAAAGTGCGAACGTCGTAACCGGTCGACTGGCGCGTTGAGCGCCACGTGGCATAGTCGGCACGCGGACTCATCCAGTAGACCTTGAAGTCGACCGTTTTATCCAAAGCGGGAATGCGAGCCTTCATGATCGAGCCCACGGCAATGCCTGCCAACTCGTCTTCGCGAATGTTAAAGGTTACCCATTTGTCGCTGTGGTCAATGAGCGTGACAAGGGGAAAGCCTGCAGGCGTGACTTCGCCCGCATGCAAAACCACACGCGAGACTTCGCCTGCGAGCGGCGCCTTTAACTGCGATTCGTTGGTCAGGCTCGTGACTTCGGCCACACCTTCTTGGGCTTGGCGTGCCAGAGCTTGCGCCGCGACCTTTTCGTCTTCGCGCGCGCCGGTCACGGCCATTTCGTATTGACTCTTGGCGGCACGCATCAAATTGCGGGAATTGTCCAAATTGGCTTTGGCTTCGTCGTGCTTTTGAGCAGAGACCAGACCTTCTTTAAAGAGGGTGTCGACGCGCTTAAACGTTTTTTGCGCCAAGATTTCGCCTGCCAAGGCGCGTTCATATTGCGCTTTGGCGGCAGAAATTTGTTCTTTACGCGCACCTTCGTCGACCAAACGCGCCTTTGCTTGTGCGGCAGCCTGCTGCGCCTTGACTTGTTCAAGCTTGGCGGTCAATTCCGGAATGTCGATGCGTGCCAAAATGTCGCCGGCTTTCACCATATCGCCTTCTTGAACCAAGACTTCGGCAATACGCCCCGGAATTTTGGGCGCGACTTCGATCACGCGTGCATCGGCTTGCCCCTGAAACGGGGGCTTGGGAGGATTGGCCGCCATCCAAAGACCTGCGGCAATGGCTCCGACCAATGCCAAACCGGCAGCGACGGCAACGGCTTTTAACGGAAAATCTTTCTTTTCGGACATGGTTACTTCTCAATAATGTTGTCGTTTCGCGTGATCGATTCGACGAATTCGTTCATGGTGCCGGCAATGCCGTTTAATGCCGCCCAAGCAGCCACAAAGCGATAGGCGGCCAAGCGGCGGGCGACTTCGGCGCCCAATAGTTTGTTGCGTGCGTCGTTGACTTCGTCGGCCGTCGACAACCCTTCGCCAAAGGCCTTTTCACGCAAACGCAGGTTTTCTTGGGCAAGCTCCAAAGTAGATGCCGTCAAGCGGTATTGGTCTCGGGCCTGAGAGCTTCGCAAATAGGCCGTTTCCACTGCCGTGTTGATTCTGTTCGTGGCTTCCGAGTGGGCGGCTTGCGCTTTGGTGACAACGGATCTGGCCGCCGCAATTTCGGCGTTTCTGTCCTTGTTGTCCCAAAGGGTGAATTTCACGCCGATGCCGGCGATCCAATCGGGTTCGGTAATGGCCAAGTAGTGTTTGATGAGGTTGGCTTGCCCGAACGCATAGACCTGCGGGTGCCAGGCGGCCTTGGCGGCAATCACGCCCTGATCGGCTTGACGGGTCTTGGCCTGAACGCTCTGAAGCACGGGGCTTGCTCTCAAAGCCTTTTGCTGCCACTCCGACAGCGTGCCGATGTTGCCGGTCAACACAAAGATATGGTCCGACAATTCGCCCACCGTTTCTTCGCGCAAAATACCCGCGAGTTCGGCTTCGGCCACTCGGCAATCGGTTTGCGCAGCGAGCAAATCGCGTTTGGCCGCATCGCGGTTGACTTCCACCGTCATGCGCTCAAGCTTGCTGATCATACCCGTGGCTTCAAAGCGGCGGGCTTTTCTTAATTCGTCTTCCTGCTGATCGACACGCTCTTGGTGCAAAGCGACGACGGAGCGCGCCAACTGCACGGCAAAGTATTTCTGTGCAAGTTCCGTGTCGATCTGATCGCGTTGGGCTTGGGTTTGAGCGCGCGACTCAAAGACGGCTTCGTCTGAAGCACGCACCTTGGCGTTGATCGCTCCGCCCATATAAATCGGCATTTCCAAATTGACCGTGGCGCGCGGACCGTCCAAGTTGTCGGTGAACTTGAGATCAACCGGGGTGGTGAAAATGGGACCTAACATTTCGGCCAAAGGTTTTGTTTGAGGATTACTGGCCATACCACCAAGTTGACCGGCGGCTCCCGGCATAAATTGCCCCAGGGTGACGCTGCCGTAGTCGATCGTCTTGCGGCCCCAAACCTGCTTGGCGTCCAACGTCAACTTGGGACCATGAAGACTCCTGGCGCTTTGCGCTTCGGACTCGCGACGCGCCGTTTCGGCACGCTCGATTTTGAGCATGTCGGCTCGATCGTGCGCCAAGTCGCGCGCCTGAGAAAAATCCATCGGTGCGATGTTGACCGTGTCCGCGGCAAAGCTTGCCGTGGCCAGTCCCAAAAGTGGCACCCAATAAAAAAATCGTTTCATCACAAAAAAATTTAGCCTCGTACCTTTACGGGCTCGCTGAGTTTTTGTAGAATGCGCTTTCTAGTCTGTTGCCTGGGTGACGAAATTGGTAGACGTAGCGGACTTAAAATCCGCAGCCGCAAGGCGTACGGGTTCGATTCCCGTCCTAGGCACCAGCTAAATCGAATTGCATGCTTTCCGTTTAAACGGAGGGGACGAAAGCCTCGAAGACCGAATGTGTTTTCGAGGTTTTTTGCTTTTGTCTTTTGTGCAAAACAGCGCATCGCATTCTTTTGACGATTCAAACTGCGTCAAAGGCTGAATTCTAGTCGGTTTTTTGCGACTGCGTTCTCTAAAAAGCATTGATTTTTTCCCAATTTTAGATATTTGCCGAATTCTCATCGAAGTGTCCGTTATCGTACCGTGACAGAATTTAGCGAGGGCGATAACAAAGGCGTTAACGAAAACTTGATGGCTTACTGAACGATCGTTAAAATAATTCGTATCAATCCTCTTTTATTTCGAATCTATGTCTCGTGCACACACCAAAGAAAGCTTGATCGCTACCGCCAAAACGCTGTTTGCGCAGCGCGGTTACGAAGGCATGTCGATGCGAGAACTCGCTTCGGCGCTTCACGTCACGCAAGCCGCGCTTTACTATCACTTCAAAGACAAGGACGCGCTTTATCTGGCTGTAATGGAAAAGGTGGCCGAAGGTCCGGTTTCGCGTCTGAAAACTGCCAAAGAAAGCTCAAGCGATGCGCGCGCTCAACTGGCTGCCGTGGTCAAACAGCTTGCGGTGGATCTCAACAACGATCGGGAATTGTGTCGACTTCTCTTTTGGAGTCTGCTTGACGAAGATCGTCAACGCGGAAAACTGCTCGGTCAAAGAGTTTTCGGTCACGGGATCGAAATCTTCAGCTCCATTGCCGCCGAAGTTTGGCCGCAAAGGGATCCTTGCCAAAGCGCCATCTCCGTGATCGCCGCAGCCGTTTTTCCTTACGCTGTGGCCAACATGGGCGACAACATTGAAGGTTGGCAGGATCGGGCGTTGGTGCCCGATACTTTGGCTGAGAACTTGATGGCCATGTTCGGCATTGCCGAGAAAGATGAAAAAATCTAAAACGGAGAAAGACATGTCAAAAGCATATTGGGCACTTCTGTCTGCGGCATGTTTGGTTTTGGCCGGTTGCAGCGATCAGCCGCAAGACACCGCTTTAACGCAAGAAACCGTGAAAGACGTTCAAAGTACGACCGTCGTCGTGCGCGACGGGAGTGCACGCGAATTTTCCGGCACCGTTGCAGCCGTTCGAAAAATTGCCGTTGCCGCACGTCTGGGCGCTTACGTCACGGCCGTGCGTCATCGCGAAGGGGATATGGTCAAAAAGGGCGACGTGCTCGTTGAACTCGATCAATCCGATGTGGCTTCGGCCCTCACGCAAGCGCAAAGCGATGTCTATGCCGCCCGATTGCGCCTAAAAGACGCCGCCATCGATTTGGAGCGCTTCGAATCTCTTTACCGTGAAGAAGCCGCCAGCGAAATCGAAGTCAGAAAAGTGCGTTTGGTGCGCGATCAAAATGAACAGGCGCTCAAAGCTGCGCAAGCCCGACTCAAACAAGCCAAGGCGCGCCTGACCGACTCGACGATTCGAGCCTCGGAAGACGCTCGCGTGGTAGCCGTCACGGCCGAGCCCGGCATGTTGGCCGTGCCCGGTGTGCCGCTCTTGCGCTTGGAGTCCTTGGAAGGGCTCGTTTTTGAAGTGCATGTACCGGTTTCGCTTTTAAACGAGGTTAAGCCCGGTCAGAAGGCTTCGGTCAAACTCGATACGCGAAAAGATGCCATTGAAGCAAACGTGGAGCGCGTCGTCTTTTCCGCCGATTCGCTGACGCGAACGGGCTTGGTCAAACTGAGTTTGCCCACGGATTGCGGTTGTCTGCCCGGCATGTTCGGGCGTGCAAGTATTGCGGGTGCCGCGCAGGAAACCGGCGTTTGGGTCGATGAAAAACATTTGGCTCAACGCGGCGGCTTGACAGGCGTTTTCGTGATTCGCGACGACAGAGCGCTTTTCCAATGGTTGCGCTTGGGGCGCACGGACGAGAACGGGCAAGTGCAGGTGATCGCGGGCCTTAAGGGCGACGAAACGATTGTGGCGCAGCCCCAAGCGCTCCTTTTTGACGGCGATCGCATTCGCATGAAGCCCGAAGAAAAACCTTTGCCGACAAATCGATAGCACCGGATAGCCAAAGGGTGAAACCATGACAGAAAATCTGAACGCTCCCGGACGCTTTGCAGCATACTTTGTTCGCTCCAAACTGACGATTCTTTTGATGATCGCCTGCCTGATTGCGGGTGTGTATGCCGTCTTGAGTACGCCGCGCGAAGAAAATCCGCAGATTACGATGCCCGCGGCCAACGTCATTGTCACAATGCCGGGCGCAACGCCGCAAGAGATGCAGAATTTGGTTCTCAGACCCGTCGAGCGGCTCATCAACCAAATTCCCGGTGTCGATCACGTCTATGCCACGGCAATGGATTCGGCTGTTGTCGTGAGCGTCATGTTTAAGGTGGGCGAAGACAAAGAAGCGAGTTTGGTCAAGCTCTACGACCGACTTTTAAGCGGTCGAAAGGATTTGCCGGCACAGGCAACGGACCCCAAAATCATCAGTGCCGATGCCGACGACGTTCCCGTATTAACGGTGACGTTGGCAGGAAGCGACTATGACGACTATGCCTTAAGGCGCATTGCACAACGCTTTGTAGAAGGCTTGCAAAGCTTGGAAGAAGTGTCGTCCTCCTACGTGTGGGACGGGCGCATGCGCCAGTTTGAAGTCACGCTTGATCCCAAACGGTTGGCTGCCTTCGGATTGTTGCCAGAAAACATCCGCTTGGCCTTGATGTCGAGTAACCTCTCGGCGCCTTTGGGCGATACGGCGCGAGCCCAAGACGGGATCGAATTGCGCTATGACGGCTTTTTGACCTCGGCAGAAGACCTCAAAAATCTGGTTGTGGCCAATGTCAAAGATCGTCCGGTGCTGTTGCGCGACGTTGCCGAAGTGGGCGACGGAGCCGCCTCCGAGCGAACGGTCGTCTCGCGTTGGGCGCCGGGGCCGTCTTCACCCGATTTGGCATTGACGCAGGGACGCGATTTAACGTCGGTGACCTTTGCCGTTGCCAAGAAAAAGGGTGTCAATGCCGTCACGGCCGTTGACGCGATGCTTGAGCGCATTGAGAGAATGCAAGCGCAATTTCTGCCCGAGGGCGTGAAATTGACAATCACGCGCAATGACGGAGACAAAGCAAATGATGCCGTCAACACGGTGATCGAACACATCGGCGTGTCGGTGGTTGCGGTTTTTGTGATCACGTGGCTCTTTTTGGGCTTGCGCTCGGCTTGCATTATGGGCATCACCATTCCGTTGATTCTGGCCATGACGCTTTTTGTCAACGAATTTGCGGGCTTGACGATCAACCGCGTGACGCTTTTCGGCTTTGTGATTGCTCTGGGGCTTTTGGTCGACGACTCGATTGTGGTGATTGAAAACATCGAGCGCCATTACAGTGCCAACCCCACGGGCAACCGATCCTATCTGGCGGCACTGTCGGTGGCCGAAATCGGCTACCCCACCATGCTTGCGACCTTTACCGTGATGATCGTTTTTTATACGCTCATTCCGACATTGACCGGCATGCCCAAGCAGTACTTCTTTCCGATCGGCTTTATGGTGCCGGCAGCGGTTTTCTCGTCGCTTATCATTGCCTATTCGGTAGCGCCCTGGTTGGCCGTGCGGTTTTTAAAGACCAAACCGAAGCAAACGCCATCGAAAACGAACGCGCCCGAACTCTCGCGCTTGGGGCGCTTTTACCACAAGACGGCCTCTTATGTGATCGGGCGCAAGTGGCCGACCGTGGGTGTCTTTGTTCTGATCGGGATTTTGATGACGGGAGCGATCCTGCAGCCCGCATGGCAATTTATCCGACCGCAGGGCGTGGCCGGCGACTTGTCCTTTTTCGGGGTGGAAACGGGCTTTTTACCCAAAGACAACAAAAATACGTTTAACGTCACGATCAAGTTGGCCGACGGTACGCCCTTGGAAGTCACCGATCGCGCCGTGCGCGATGTGGCGGCAATTGCCAAAACCATTCCCGAAGCCGTCGACATTTTGAGTTGGTCGGGCGACTCGGGCGTACCCGACTTTACGGCGCTATTTCGCGGCTCCATTGCCAAAGGCTCCAATATCGGCGCAGTGCGCGTGAACTTAACCAATAAAGCAACGGGAAGGCGCTCTTCGATCGACATCGCCCGTCAATTGCGCGAGGATCTTAAACCGGTTGCCGCACGCTATCCCGACTCGACGATTCAGGTGGTGGAGGATCCTCCCGGACCGCCGCAACGCGCGAGCGTCTTGGCTGAAATCTACGGTTACGACACCGATCGTCTGCGACCGCTCGCCGCTCAAGTGCGTGAAGAATTCCGCCAAACTTGGGATATGGTCGAGACGATGACTTATGAGTCGACCGACGTGCGTCAGGCGCGCTTTGAGGTCGATCAGGAAAAAGCCGCTTTGGCGGGCGTACTTCCGGCTCAAGTGACATTGGCGCTTCGCAGACTCACGGCGGGCGAAACAGTGGGCTACGTGCATGTGCCGGGAGAACGCCAAGCGCAACCGATTGTTCTTAGAGCCGATTACGCCGACAAGATCGATCCCGAAAACTTGGCGGGGTTGACGGTCAAAAACATTCAAGGCAAAGACGTGGCGTTAAGCGAGTTGGTGCGCGTCACCGAAAAGCATGCCGAACACAACCTGATGCACAAAGACGGCACGCCCGTGATCATGGTGGGTGGCGAACTCGGCAATTCCGTACCGGCATACGCCGTATTGGATCTTGATCGACGCCTCAACGGCATAAGTGCGGGCTACGGACTGAGTCTTGTGACCGGCAATCTGGGTTTAAAGGCCGTTAGAGCCGACTTGTCGAGCGCGCCCGTTCAACTGTTGTGGGACGGAGAGATTCGCATGATGCTAGACGCTTACCACGATCTTTTCATTGCACTTGCCATTGCCGTGATCACGATCTTTTTGGTTTTGGTCGGCTATTACCGCTCCTTTATTTTGCCCCTGATCGTGATGTCGGCCATCCCCGTGTGCTTTATCGGCATCATGCCGGGACACTGGTTGACCGGACAGATTTTCTCGGCCACTTCCTTGATCGGGTTGGTGACGTTGGCAGGCGTCTTGGTCAGGAACTCGCTGTTACTCTCGGACTTTGTCGTCGACTACCTCAAGATGGGGCTGCCTTTGAAAGAGGCCGTCTTGGATGCGGGCGCCGTGCGTTTGCGCCCCATTCTGTTAACGTCGCTAGCGATCGTCTTCGGAAGCCTCATCATGTTGGTCGATCCGGTCTTTGGCGGCCTGGGTTGCTCGTTTATTTTCGGCACGATCGCTTCGACCATTTTGACAATGGCTTTGACGCCCATTTTGCTTTACGGGTATTTCGCGCACCATCCTTATACAGAAACTAAGGATGACAACAATGCGCTTGAGGAAAAAACGGTATGACGAAAATGCGATGGACAATGTTGGCAGTTGCGCTTGCGGTTTTTTGCGCACAAAGCGCCGTAGCAGAAACGCTTTCCGAAGCTTTTGAGGCGGCGGTTGCCGCAAGCCGTCCGGTGCGAGCGGCCAATCAGGTCAGTCAATCCGCACAAGCAGGGCTCGAAGTGGCCAAAGCCAGGCGATTGCCTGTGGTGACGTTGTCGGCCAATCATTTCCGGATGGAAGACAAACTCGGTGTGACTGCCTTGGGTATGGAGTTGCCGATCATGGACGACTCCACCACCGGGGTTTCGGCCATGACGGCCGTGCCGCTTTTTACCGGCGGGCGTATCACCCACGGCATTGAGGCTGCGCAGTCGGTGGCGAGTTCTAGTCGGTATGCCGAGTTAGCCACGATAAGCGACATACGCTATCAAACGGCCGTTACCTACACGGCCGTGATCGAAGCACAAGCGGTGCTTAAAGCTGCGCAGACGCATCGATCGGCGCTTCAGGCGCATGAGCGGCAAGTTCAGGCAAGGCTTAAAAAGGGCATGGCAGTTAAAAACGAACTTTATGCCGCCCAAGCGGCTTTGATGGGCGCCGAAGATCGCGTGATCGCCGCGCAAAGTGCCTTGGATTCGAGTAAAGCAGCCTACAACCGACTCTTAGATCGCGAATTCGATCAAGCAGTCGATTTGGCCGAGTTGCCCGCAGACGATGTGCATGAAAGTCTTGCCGAACTGACCCAACGGGCCGTAGTTTCAAGTACGGAACTTGCGGCCATGCAAGAAAACGTTCGTGCAGCGCGTGCAACGGCTGCTTCGGAAAACGCCGCTCGCCTACCTCAAATTGAGTTGGTGGGCGGTTGGATGCGCCAGTCGAATCGCTACTTTACGGACGACAGCGGCTGGGTGGCAGGCGTTGTGATGAAGTGGGATGTTTTTGACGGCGGACTTCGCTCTGCGAGTGCCGAAGTCAGTCAACGTCAAGCCGATGCTCTGAGAGAGCGCACACTCGAAGCCGAGTCGATGCTCAAACTTGCCGTGAAAAACGCCTGGTTGGCCTGGCAGGAAGCTTGTGCCAGACAAACCGCATCGGAGGCATCGTTGAAGTCGGCCGAGGAAAATCTGCGGGTATCGTCTCGCCGCTACGCAGCGGGCTTAAGTCAGCACACCGAAGTGCTCGATGCCGAAGCGCTTCGACAAACCGCACACGCGCGTTTGGTTAAGGCTCAAAACGATAAGCATCGGGCGGCGTTCAAACTGCGGCGTTTGACCGATACGCTGTGATGGTTTGTCGGACGAGCATCGGAATCTGCAAGTTGCTTTGGTCATGAACGGCCAAACGGCGCGATAAAATGCAGCCAAATCACGTGATGGATTTCAGCCAAATCGCGTGATGGTGGCTATTGAA